>JADLBZ010000098.1 GCA_020847415.1 Planctomycetota bacterium | reverse complement strand
CCGTGCTGCCCAGGGTAACCAGCAGCGGCTCGTTGCCGCCGGAGGCCTTGCGCACGCCAAGGCTCAGCATGTCGCCGGGGCGCTTCTTGCCCAGCACCTCACGGAAGCCCTCAATCGTGGTAATGGTCGCCTCGCCAGCCGAAAGGACCACGTCGCCGACTTCCAGGCCGGCCTGTGCCGCCGGTCCGCCCGCGTCCACGCGCTCCACCTTCAAGCCGGAAACACCCAGCTTCTTGGCCTCAGCGGCGTCCAGCACAGCCAGCTTGGCGCCCAGCCACGGCTGGTCGTCCTGTGCGGTGAGCGGCGTAGCAAACAGGAGCAGAAGCAAGAGCGGAAACAGCGCACGCGGCATGGTCATCTCCACAAAATGTCGAAAACCCGGGACGAAACATGATACGGACAGCCGTTGGTTGAGGCGAAGGGATTATGCCCGCTGGACTTGCAACCGCCGTCTGGCACACTTCGGCCATGGTTCATGTTGTGAAGATCTTGTCTTGGCAGCCCCGCGGAAGCGCGCCCGGGCAGCTGGCCTTTGAGCTTGACGGCCGCGCCTTCCATGCCCGCTGCGACGCGGACCCGGCTTTGGCCACCGGCCTGCTGGTGGCCGGAACGCTCTATCCGGTTGCCCTGACAGTAGTTGCCGATGGCCGCCTGGACTATGCCGACCCCGGGAGTCCCAGCTTGAAGGTGCTGAAGGCCGACCCGGCAGGCGACCAGGTTGCCGTGCTGGGCCGCACCTGGGACAGCCTGGACCGTGAGACGATTAAGCTGGATGCCGGCCCCGGCGTGGCTGTGCGCTTGGCGCCCCCGCAGGACGCCACGGACTTCCGTGGCGGAAGCTGGCTTTGCGGCACCGGGCTGCTGTGCGCCGACCTGCCCCCGGAGGAACATGACTAGCTCCCGTGACGTGCTGTACCCCAGCCATGCCGAGCCCTTGATGCACTTGATGCCGGGCGGCTGGTTCAAGGCTTCCAACGCCATAGTGGTAGACCGCGTGACTGTGGGCGAGGGCAGCAATATATGGTTCGGCTGTGTGCTGCGCGGCGACATCGCCCCGATTGTGATCGGCCGCTTCACCAACGTGCAGGACCTTTCCTGCGTGCACATTGACCCCGAGATCCCCAACGTGATCGGCAACTACGTGACCATCGCGCACCACGCCTGCGTGCACGGGGCCGAGGTCGGCGACGACTGCCTGATCGGCATGGGCGCAATCCTGCTGGCAGGCAGCCGCATCGGCGCGGGCAGCATCATCGCGGCGGGCAGCGTGGTCACGGAAGGCAAGGTGATTCCGCCCCGCAGCGTGGTCATGGGCACGCCCGGCAAGGTGGTGCGGCAGGCCACTGATGCCGAGGTGGCGGGCAACCGCGAACGGGCCTTGGGCTACGCCGCGCTGGCGCGCCAGTGGTACGAGCGCAACAGCGGTGTGCCGCCGGAAGTCGTGGCGGGGTAGTGGTGCGTCGCGATTGAATTGGAGGGCGGCTCCATCCCTTCCTTGCGGTCTTTTCCGCGACAGCGAGTGACAGAAGCCCGGAGGGCGCGTGTCGCGAGCGCCGGTCGCGGCCTGACGCGGCAGCGGGACGGAACGCGCACCCCCAACTTCAATGTGAATGCAACACCAGCGCTCTTGACGTGCCAAGGCGGGCGCGCTGTTGCATTCCCCGCGCCGAATCCTTGAGTGGTGCCCATGGCGCTCACCTTTACCACCGCGGGCGAGTCTCACGGCAAGGCCGTGGTGGCCACGCTGTTCGGCTTTCCCTTCGGGCACCCGCTGGACCTGGAGCGCATCAATGCCCAGTTGCGGCGCCGCCAGCAGGGCTACGGGCGGGGCGGTCGCCAGCGCGTGGAGCAGGACGCCGTTGAGGTGATCTCCGGCCTGCGCCGCGGCGTCACGCTGGGCAGCCCCATCACCCTGGTGGTGCCCAACCGCGACCATCGCATAGACCTTGCCCCGGCCCTGCCCAACGTGCGGCCCGGCCATGTGGACCTGGCCGGCTGTCTGAAGATCGGCTCGCGCGATGCCCGCGACGTGCTGGAGCGCGCCAGCGCCCGCGAGACAGCCGGGCGCGTGGCGGCAGGTGCCGCCTGCCAGGACCTGTTGGCGGCCTTTGGTATCCAGGTGGTGGCGCACGCGCTGGCTATTGGCGGGGTGGATGCAGCATTGCCGGGCGCGCTTGCCGCACGCATTGGCTCCGATCCTGCCGCTGCTGTGGCGGCCCGCGACGCGGGCGAGTTCGGCACCCTGGACCGCGCCGCCGACGCGGCCTTGGCTGCCGCGATTGACCGGGCCAAAGCCGCCGGCGACACCCTGGGCGGAACGGTGGAAGTGATCGCAACCGGCCTGCCGCCGGGGCTGGGCAGCCATAACCACTGGGACCAGCGGCTGGACGGGCGGCTGGCCCAGGCGCTGATGAGCATCCAGGCCATCAAGGGCGTGGAGGTCGGTCTGGGCGCCGAGGCCGCGCGGATGCCGGGCTCACGCGTCCATGACCCGGTGCTGCCCGCCGCCCCTGCCCATGGGGCCGGCCCCTTTGCCCGCGCCGGCAACAATGCGGGCGGGCTGGAGGGCGGGACAACCAACGGCGAGCTGCTGGTGGTGCGGGCCCACATGAAGCCAATCAGCACCCTTATGGCGCCGCTGCCTACCGTGGACCTGCGCACCGGGGCGGCTGCGATGGCCTCTACAGAGCGATCGGACGTGTGCGCGGTGCCGGCGGCAGCCATCGTGGCCGAGTGCGCTGTGGCCCTGGTGCTGGCGCAGGCCCTGCTCGAGAAGACCGGCGGCGACAGCGTGGCCGAGGTCCGGCGCAACCTGGACAGCTACCTGAACACGTTGCGCAACTGGCGCGAACCATGATCAGCCGCGTGGACCGCATGGTGCTGAAAGACGTGGCGCTGGTGGCGCTGGTGTGCGCCGTGGGCCTCACGTTCCTGTTCACGGCGCTGGGCCTGTATCAGGTCGTGAACCGCTTCGAAGTCACGCCGAACATCGGCACCCTGCTGGCGTTCGCGCCAACCTTGTGGGTGTCGCTGCTGCCCATGGCGCTGCCTATCTCGGTGCTGCTGGCGGCGGCGATGGTATTCGGGCGCATGCGCGCCGACCGCGAACTGCTGCTGCTTTCGGCCTCCGGCGTCTGGCCGGGCCGCCCCTTTGCCATGCTGCTGCCGGTAGGGGCCCTGGCCGGCTTGCTCTCCGGGGCCGCCGTCTTTGAGCTCGCCCCCAAGGCTTATGTCGAGAAGCACTCGCTGCAGCGCCGGGCCCTGGCCGACTTCATTGACCAGCCGCCCCAGGGCCCTCGCGAGTTGCGCTTTCCCGGCGGCTCGCGCAGCCCCAGCGTGGACATCGGCTACGCGGCCGTAGAGCGCGGGGCGTTCATGGACCTGACCGTGATGCTGTACAACGAACAGGGCCTGCTGGCCACGCTGACCGCCAGGCGCGCGGTCATCGTCTATGCGCGGCATGATGCTTCGCTGCGGCTGACCCAGTGCGTGGAGCCGCGGCTGGTGCAGTTTGACCCCGCCACCGGCCGCCCGGTGGGAACACCCGTGGCTGCCGAGCGCCTGAACGAATTGCGCGTGCCCTTTGATTTCGGCAGCGACGAAGAGCCCGATGCGCCCAAGGCAATGTCCACGGTGCCCCTGTTGCAGCGTGTGCGGGTTGAGGCAACCGAAGCCATGCCGGTGCGCGGCGCCGCCGCGGAGGTGGTCCGGCGCCTGGGCCTGGCGGCTGCAGGCCTGCTGCTGCCGCTGCTGGGCGGCTTGCTGGCTTCGTTGGTGAACCACCCGAATCGGCTGCTCAGCGTGGGGGCGGGGGCCATTCCCAGCGCCCTGGGCTATTACCCGCTGATGACCATGGCCAGCACACTTGCCGAGGGCGGCCGACTGGGCCCCTGGGCGGGTGCCCTGCTGGCGCCCGCTGTGTGCGTGGGGGCCGCCTGCGCGCTGCTGTGGCGCGTCAGCCGCGGCCGCTGGCGATAACCAGCAAGACAAAGCCCCGCGCGGTTGCGCAGGGCTGATGTTCTGGTGGACGCTACTGGACTCGAACCAGTGACCCCTGCCGTGTGAAGACAGTGCTCTAGCCGACTGAGCTAAGCGTCCGAAGTTGTGTCCCCACGGTTGCTTGTGCGCCGCTAGGGGTGGCGTATACTAGCCCTGCACCTACCAGCGTCAAGCGAGGGTCAGCATGGAAACCATCCTGGTGGTCGAAGACGATCCTTCGATTCTCCGTGGTCTTGAGCTGAATCTGCAGGTTGAGGGCTACTCGGTCCTGACTGCCGCCGATGGCGACGACGGGCTGCGACAGGCCATGGACCGCAAGCCGGATGTAGTCCTGCTGGACGTGATGCTGCCCAAGCTCTCGGGCTTTGACGTCTGCCGCCAGCTCCGCAAGCAAGGGCTGACCATGCCCATCATCATGCTGACAGCCAAGACCCAGGAGATTGACAAGATCATGGGCCTGGAACTGGGTGCCGACGACTACGTGACCAAGCCCTTCTCGGTGGCTGAGGTGGTGGCCCGCGTCAACGCGCACGTGCGCCGCAGCAAGCAGTTCGAGACCAACGAGGCGAACTACAACTTCGGCGACTACAACCTGGACGTGAAGGGCCAGGTGCTGCGCAAGAACGGCGAGCAACAAGAGCTCTCGCAGAAGGAGTTCCTGATGCTGAAGCTGTTCCTCGAAAACGAGGGCAAGGTGCTCTCGCGCCAGGAGATTCTGGCCAAGGTGTGGGGCTTTGACTACTTCGGCACGGACCGCACCGTGGACAACTTCATCAACAAACTGCGGCAGAAGATTGAGCCGGACATCAACCACCCCCGGCACATCCTCACCATGCGCGGCAGCGGCTACAAGTTCCTGCGCGAGTAGCGCGAACAAGTTGAACCGGTACAGCAATCGCGGGCGCCCCGGTGTGGGCGCCCGCCGTGTTTTCAGTCCCCCGGAACGCAAGCCGCCCCGGGAGGCTATCCCGGGGCGGCTTTGAAGCTGGAGCGGGTGATGGGACTCGAACCCACGACCATCACGTTGGCAACGTGATGCTCTACCACTGAGCTACACCCGCGTTGCAGGGGCGGGAGTATAGGGCACATGATCCGGCTGTAAAGGGCTCGTTCAGGGCTTACTTTCGCGGGCCGGCGCCCGCCCCACGAGCTGCGCCAGCAGGTTGGCGCACAGGATCATGCCTGCCCCAAAGGCCAGCCAACCACTGAGCTCGGCCTGCCCGAACGCCAGCGCCAGCAGGGTCACAAACACCGGCGTGGTGGTGAAGATGATGGCTGCCTGGTTCGCGCTGACCTCCTTCTGCCAGCGGTTCAGCAGGGCCAGTGCCACCACGGTGGAGACCAGCGCCAGGTATCCCTCGGCTGCCCACAGGCGCCAGTCTGCCAGCGCCGCATGCACGGCTGGTTCAGCCAGCATGCCCAGCGCGCCCGGCGAAACGGCAAAGGCCGCGCCGCAGACCAGGGCGCAGGTTGCGATCATGGCAAAGGTCTGGGCCGGCGGCTTGCCGCTG
The DNA here is from genome assembly GCA_020847415.1 of Planctomycetota bacterium. Classification (GTDB taxonomy): domain Bacteria; phylum Planctomycetota; class UBA8742; order UBA2392; family UBA2392; genus JADLBZ01. The sequence continues at coordinate 2,456 of JADLBZ010000098.1, read as the reverse complement.
CGGGTCACCACGTCCGTGACCACGATCTGTCCGCCGTACAGCGCCGCCGCCGCCAGGGTAAGCCAGGCCTCTGCGCTGAGGTTGCCCTTGGGCGGTCCCTGGATGAAGGCCACGCCCGCCACCGCGGGCACGATGCCCAGCACCACGCCCAGCCGCGGCCTGCGCCCCCGAAACGCAAAGCCGAACAGCGGCGCGAACACCACAAACAGCGCGGTAAGGAAGGCCGAGGTGCTGGGGTCCATGGATTCACTGCCCAGGCCCAGCAGCTGGGTGAGCAGGTGGGCGCTGAAGAACAGCCCCAGCACCGCGCCCGCAACGATATTGCGGCGGTCCATTGCGCGCAGCGCGCCGGGCATCAGCAGGGGCATCAGCAGCGTGGCCAGCGTGAAACGCAGAAACAGGAACAGCGCGGCTGGTGCAAACCCGGCGCCCGGGCCATAGGCGGCATTCAGGCCGCGCGGCCCGGCCTCCAGCGCCACGAAGGCCCCGGCCCAGATGGCGCAGATCAGCAGCAGCATGGGCACAGCCAGCGGGTTGCGCGTGTCGGGCGGGTGGTTCATGAGGGTTGCGGCCTGCGCCCGACCAGCTCGGCGGCCAGGTTCGCCAGCAGGATCATGCCCGCCCCGAACATCAGCCACCCCGTCACGGCGTCTTCGCCCGAGGCCACGCTGATGATGGCGGCAAACACCGGCTCGGCGGTGTACACGATGGCCGCGCGGGTGGGAGAGAGCTCTTTTTGCCAGCGGTTCAGCACGCTCAACGCGATCACGCTGGCCAGCACGGCGCAGAGGGCTTCGCTGACCAGGAACCAGGTGCTGCTGAAGGCCTCTGCCAGCGGGGCAGGCTGCAACATGGCCGGGCCCCCCGGCGCCAAGGCCAGCGTAGCCCCCAGCCACAAGGTGCTGAACACGAACATGGTGAACGTGATGGCCAGCGGGTCCGCGCGCCGGGTGGCGGTGTCGGTAATCAGGATGTGGCCGCCGAACACCAGGGCGCAGGCAATGGTCGCCCACGCGCCGATGGACAGCCCGCCCTCGGGCGGCCCCTTGATGAAAGCCGCACCCACGGCTGCCAGCAGCACGCCCAGCAGTACGCCGCGGCTGGGCACGCGGCGCAGCAGCAGCGCCGAAAGCAGCGGCGTGGCCACCACGTAAAGGCTGGTCAGGAAGGCCGACTGGCTGGGGGGCACGTCGGGTTGCGTGAGGCCGAAGATCTGCAGCATGAAGCCCGCGGCAAAGGGCAGGCTGACCCAGAAACCCCAGCGCCAGGCGGCGGTGTCAAGCTTGCGCACGCTGCGGGGCAGCACGATCGGCATGAGCAGCGCGGCCAGTACAAAGCGCACCAGCAGGAAGAAGCTGCCCACGGCAACGGGCGTGTCATGGCCGAAGACTTCCTGCAGCGCGCCGGTGCCCTGTTTCATCCACGTGAAGGTGGCGCCCCAGAAGATGCACACCGAAAGCAGGGCCAGCGTGGCCTTGCGCCTGACGGCCGGAGACGGAGCAGAGATGGTCCCCGGCGCGCTCATGCGCCCTGCGCCAGTTCCAGCTCGTGCTGTACGGCATCCACCAGCGGCTTCAGCGTCTCGGCATCAAAGGCGAACTTGAGGCCGGCTGCGGCAAACAGCTCCGGCAGCGGGCGAGAGCCGCCCAGGCTGAGGGCAAAGCGGTACTTGCGGATCGCGTCGGGCCGGTCGCGCCGGGCATTCATCCACACCTGCAGAGCACCCACCTGGGCAATCGCGTATTCGATGTAATAGAACGGCGCGAAGAACAGGTGCCCCTGCTGCTGCCAGCGCACGCGCCGGAACGGCTCAAGACCCGACCAGTTGGCGGAGGGGTTGAAGCGGGTGAACACGTCCTGCCAGGCGCGGTCGCGCTCGGCGCGGCTATGGCCGGGGTGCGTGTAGACCCAGTGCTGGAACTGGTCAATGGTGGCGTACCAGGGCAGGAAGGTAAGCAGGTCCTTGAAGAACTCCACGCGGGCACGGGGCAGCTCGGCCCCCTGGTAGAACTCGTCCAGGCACGAGAAACCCAGCAGCTCCATGGACATGCTGGCGACTTCGCAGAATTCCATGGGTGCGCCGCGATAGGGCAGCAGGGGCTGGCCGGCGGACTCAAAGGCATGGAACGCGTGGCCGCCCTCGTGCAGCAGGGTGCGGACGTCGCCGTCCACGCCGACCGCGTTCATGAAGATGAAGGGCAGGCGCACTTCACTGAGGGTGCTCTGGTAGCCGCCGGGAGCCTTGCCCTTGCGGTTGGCCAGGTCCAGCAGGCCCAGCTTTCGCATGCGCCCGAAGCACCCGCCCAGCCAGGGGTCCACGCGCTCGAAGATGCGCGAGCAGCCTTCTTCCAGGCGCTGGGCATCGTCAAAGGGCTTCAACGGCGGCAGCCCCTTGGGGTCTGCGGCGAGGTCCCAGGGGCGCAGCCGGTCCAGCTTCATGTCGGCGCGGCGCTTCT
>JADLBZ010000097.1 GCA_020847415.1 Planctomycetota bacterium | reverse complement strand
TGGTGGACGAGATGGACGAAGGCCGTGAGCACCGCGTGGACACGCTGGAGTTTGATATCACGTTCACCGTGTTGCAGATGCGCAGCAAGGGCACCAAGGCGCCCCTGAAGCGCTTGCTGAAGAGCCTGTCCGAGCCTGTGCAGGTGGTGGCGCTGCTCAGCGAGCAGATGCCCGCCAAGAACCCCAAGCTGGGCCTGACCATTCGCGACACAGTGAAGGAGCTGCAGCGCCTGGGCGGGCAGAACGTGCGCTGCGAGGAGCAGTTGATTCCGTGGAACCGGCTGCCGGACCCGCAAACCCAGCGCTTTGGCACCAGCACGGAAGAACCAACCGTAGACCCCAACCAGCCCGGCCGCAGTGGGCCGAACTTCTATTTCGCTGCCATCATTCTGATTGCCGCGGATCGCGCCTATCCTGTCATGGGCCTGGAGGACCTGACTACCGTCCAGCAGATTCTGGATCGTGTGGGGGAGGGAGCCTACGAGCTGGTCAAGCCGCGGGCGCGGCTGGCCATGGTGCTGCCGCCGGAGGCCGCTCCGGGCATGGAAGGCATGGGCGCGCCGCAGAGCCCTTATCTGCCCCTGATGAACTACATCCGGGGCACGTTCGGTTATGAAACACTGGAACTGAAGCTCGCCGAACAGAAGCGCGTGCCCGCCGACGTGGCCTGCGTGGTGGTGTTTGAGCCCAATCGCCTGCCCGCCCGCGAGCTGTACGAGATTGATCGCTACCTCGCCCAGGGCGGCAACGTGGTGTTCCTGTTCCAGGGCTGGCAGAGCAAAATTGACGTGGGCCAGACAGGCGGGATGACGGAGAGCCTGATCCTGAACAAGGTCAACGTCGAGCCGCACTTTGAGGAGTGGGCCAAGACGGTGGGCCTGGAGTTCGGGCAGGACCTGCTGATCCACAAGCGCGGCAAGCTGGCGCCCTACCGCATCCGCAACAACCGCTATCAAGAGCTCGTTCCCGGCAGCGTGCCCTTGGCGGGCGTGGTGGACGCCGGCGACGTGAACGGCGAGAGCGTGTATGGCCGCGGCCTCAGCGGCATGACGCTGCCCTTCATGGTTGAGTTGAAGCTGGATGACGCCAAGGTGGGCGCCGCCGGACTGACCCGGCAGGACGTGATTACCCTGCAGGACGAAGTTTACCGGTTTATCCCGGAGAACCCGGCCTTCCCGCAGCTTCCGTTGCGCTTGAACCTGAACAGCCCCGCCGAGGTTGAGGCCAGCCCCTCTGCCACGCCCGAGAAAGGCATCCGTTTGCAGCGGCTGGACCATGCGCCGCTGGTGGCGACTTCGCTGCGCGGACAGTTCAAGAGCTTCTGGGCCGGCGAAGGGCGGACGGTTCCGGCCTGGGAGGGTACCCCCAAAGACGACATGCTGGCAGGCAAGGCAGCGCCCGAGCTGAAGGCCAAGCCGGGCAACCTGGTGGTGGTGTCCTCTGCGGGCACGCTGAGCATTGATTACCTGTGGGGATACCCCCAGGAAGAGATCGAACCGCTCATCATCCAGCGCGGCCTGGTCTTCTACCGCAACATGGTGGAGGCTGCGATGTACGGCGAAGACCTGGCCGGCCTGCGCGCCCGCACGGGCGTGGCGCCGCGCATCAAGGGGCCCGTCGAGCCGGGCAGCCGCGTGATGTGGTACGCCCTGTGCCTGCTGGGCGCGCCCGCGGTGCTGGCAGCCCTGGCCATGTTCCGGCTGGCGGCGCGTTCGCGGCGGCGGCAGGAGCACGAGGCGGCATTCAGCGGAGGCCAGCCATGAGCGACCCGGCGGCAACCCGCGCCAACGCCTCGCCCGACGAAGTGGTGGCGAGCCAACGCAACCGGCAGCTGACCGTGCTGGTGGTTATCGTGACTGTGCTCGCGGGGCTGGTGGCCCTGACCCGCTGGACCAGCCGCCCCGACGAAGGCACCCGTGAAGTGCTTCTGATCGGCGGCACTGCCGAGGCCCCGGCCTTCAAGAAAGACGACGTGGCCCTGGTGCGCATCTGGCGCGACAAGGCAGCGGCACTGGACATCAAGCGCGTGGAAGGCACCTGGCGCCTGCCCAGCCGCTTCGACGCCTCAGCCGACAAGGCCGACGTGGAAAGCCTGATCTCCAAGGTGGTGGATGCGCGGCGCTGGTCGCGCCCCGCCACCGAGGAGGCCGCGCGCTTCGCGCTGTACCGCCTGGCCGACGACGATGCCGTGCACCTGGCGCTGGTTGGCGCCGACGGCAAGGAGTTGATCCACCTGATGGTCGGCAGGGCCGAGCAAGGCTCGCGCGACTTTGTGCGGTTGGCGGGGGCTGGTGCGCCCGCCGGGATGTTCGAACTGACCGCCGCAGGCGGGCAATTCGACTCCCTCTACAGCCGCCTGAACCTGAACGCAGACGACGAGCCGGACGCCAAGCGCTGGCTGGACCTGGCCGGCTTCCGCGTGCTGCCCCTGGAGGCCACGGCCCAGCGCGTGCTGGTGGTGGACGGCGACAAGGCCATCGAGTTCCGGCGCCGGCACGGCACAGAGGCAGAGAAGGACGACTGGGGCATGTCCCAGCCTCGCTCGGCCGAGGCCGATGGCGCGGCGGTGCGGGGCCTGGTGGAGGCGCTGGGCAACCTCTCGGCGCTGGATGTCGCCGGGCGCACGCACCCGGAAGGCCCCGGCCTGGGAGTCACCGACAGCAAGCGTCGCGTGGAGGTTGAGTACACCCAGGACGGCAAGGCCGCCACGGCGCGCGTCTACTTCGGCACAGAGAAGGACGGCAACGTGGCTGTACTGCTGAAGAAGGAAGACCAGGGCGCGCTGGTTTACTGGGTGGGCAAGTACAGCATGGAGCGGCTGTTCCGCCGCCCCGCCGAGTTTGTGCGCCGGACCGAGGTGGGCGTACTGCCGGTGGGGGCCGAGGCATCGCGGCTGGTGGTGCGCGACGGCGACCGCCTGGTGGATGCCGAGAACAAGGCAGCCGAGGGCGCCGCCAGGAAGGAATGGGTGTTGAACTCGCCCGAAGGCAAGGCCGACCGCTTTGCCTTGTCCAACCTGCAGACCAGCGCTTCGGCCCTGCGCGGCCAGAAAGTGTCCGACACCGTGGACCTGGCAGCCCTGGGCATTGAGCCCGCGACCTGCAAACGCTGGATCGAGATCCGCTTCACGCCGCGCAAAGAAGGCGAGGCCGTACCGGCCGAGAAAACCGTGAGCCTGTACTTCGGGCCCAGCCACGACGGCGAAGTACCGCTGCTGCGCCGGGAGGCCGGGGCGTCCGACAGCGTGTTCTGGCTGGAGGAAGACGCCGTTGCGGGCCTGTTTGTGCCGCCCGCGGATTACATCGCCGAGGAAGCGATTCTCGCCGCCGCGCGCGATGTGTCGCACCTGCGCATCCTGGACGGCGCCAACCTGCTGGATGCCGAGCTGAAGGGCGACGAGTCCTCGCCCGGACGTGAGTGGCGGCTGAACGCGCCCACGGGCAAGGCCGACGCCGCGGCCCTGACGACCCTGCTGGATCGCCTTTCCGCGCTGAACGGCCGCCCCGCGGGGGCACTGGATCGCACCCAGTGGGAACTGAGCCTCGATACCAATACTCGCCGCATGGAGCTGGCCATTTCGGACGCCACCGGGGGCCGCCGCAACGTGTTGCTGCGCTTTGGCCGTGTGGCGGACAGCCGCGTGGCTGTGCTGCGCGTCGAGGCCGACGGCAGCGAGGCCGCCTTCTGGGCCGACGCCGGGGAGCTGTACTGGTTGTTTGCCTGGCCGCAGGACTACGTGGACATCGGGCCGTACTCGGGCAAGGTGCGGCACATCCTGATTACCTGGAAGGGCAAGTTCGCAGGCGCCCAGCCCAAGGACCCGCAGCGCACGGAAGAGCAGGCGCGCAAGCTGGTGCAGGAAGTCCTGGCCAGGACCGCCGAGGCGGGGGCCGATTTTGTTGCCATGCAGCGCCAGTACAACGAAGACAGCCAGGCGGACGCCGTTTACGATATCAGCCCCGACGCCGGCCTGGTGGACCCCTTCAAGAAGCTGGGCGGGCGCCTGAAAGTGGGCGAGGTGGGCTGGTGCGAGACCCAGTTCGGCATCCACGTCATCAAGCGCATCGAGTAAGGCATGGCTGCATTTGAGACACCCGGGGTGCTGAAGCGCCTGTTCCTGAACCCGCTGGCGTTGCGGGAGATCCGCCACGCCTGCCGGAGCTGGAAGCTGGTGGTGTTTCTCAGCATCTACCTGCTGATCCAGGGCGCCATCTTCGCCATCTGGATATTTGCCAAGAACGATAAGGGCATATTCCGCGACCCGACCAGCATCGGCAGCGGCCTGTTCATCACGCTTTCCATCGTGCTGGTGGCGGTGGTCATGCTGGTGTTCCCCGCGTTTTCGTCCACGGCCATCGCGTCGGAGCACGAGAAGAAGAGCTTTGACCTGCTCATGCTCACTCCGCTGTCGCCCTGGGAAATCGCCCTGGGCAAGTTCATGGCGGCGGCCATCCAGGCCAGTGTCTTTCTCATTGCGACGGTGCCGCTGTTTGCCATGGCCAACCTGTTCGGCGGCATCCAGGGCGGCGTGTTCTTTGTGACGCTGTGGGGTCTGGTGCTGTTCTCGGTCCTGATCAGCTTCATAGGCGTGTATGCGTCCAGCCTGGTCACACGGGCCATCCCGGCGGTGCTGGTGACCTACCTGTTCTCGTTTGTGATCGGGTTCGTGATCCTGGTGGTGTTTGTGTCGCTGGTGGCGGCGCGGGGCATCTCCACGGCGGCGCTGCCGGTGCTGAGTTTCTTTTCCGACCCCACACTGAACGAGGGCATCTTCTACGTGGCCGGCGCCACCGCCAACTGCGCCGTCTACTGCACCTTCCTGTTCCTCTCCACTACCAACCGCCTCAAGCCCACTTCGCACAACAAGAGCACGAATATGCGCCTCTTCTGGACCACCGTGGTGGTGGTTCAGCCGGCGGTGGTGGCGGGCTATTTCTGGTTCGCCCGCATTCCCAGCGTGGGTACCGCCCTGGGCACGCTGGTCACCGGCACGATCTATCTGGCGGCCATGCTGCTGGTGCCGGCGCTGAGTTTCCCGGCCGAGCCACCCCTGCCCAGCCGCCGCGTGCGCCGCGAGATGGAGAAACTGCCCCAGGGGCTGCTGAACGCCGGCGGCAGGATCTTCTACCCCGGCGGCGCCCGGGGGGTGCTGCACCTGACGCTGATCAGCGTGGTCGGCTTTCTGCTGCTGGTGCTGACAGCCCGGGTGTGCTTTGGCGCGCTGGATGACCGGCTGGAGGAGCGCGCCAAACTGGTGGCGGACTTCAGCGAGCATGTGCTGCCGGTGATCAGCAACCCGACCGCCGCACCCATGGTGCACGGTGCGGGCGCCATTGCCGTGCCGACGCACCTGACCGACGGGCAGATGCGCGAGGCCATGGGCAAGTACTTTGAGGGGTACTTCCAGGGCTTCCTCATGATGTGCGGGGCCATGCTGGCAACGCTGCTGGTGGCGGCCCAGGCGGCCTGGCGGCTGTCGCTGTCGGGCCTCAGTCGCGGCGTGTGCGGCGTGCTGGCCGGCCTGCTGCTGGCAGTGTGGGTGGTGGTGCCGTACATCGCCGAGGCCATTGGCGGCTCGGACCCTTCGGACGAGCGCGCCTACATGGCCCAGTTCTCGCCGGTGCAGGGTGCCTATTTCGGCGCGGCCGCAGGCGGCGCTGACGCCCGGGCCGGCCTGGTCTCTTTAGGCGGCTCCACGCACTATGGCGCGCAGGCTGACGCCTACGCCGAACGCTGGCTTTCGTTCATGCTGGGAGCCGGGCTGATCGGCGGCGGCCTGCTGCTGAGCAACCTGGTCAGCCACCGCCGCGTCTCGCGCCTGATTGGCGAGGCGCTGCGCCGGGGCGAGTCGCAAAGCGCATCGCCGCCGCCGGGTTCTGCGTTGCCGCAGCCCCCCGCGCCAAGCTGGGCGGCTCCGGAAACGCCGGCGACCCCGGCCCAGCCGCCCGTCGCTGCGGCACCGGTCGCGCCCGATCAGCCCGAGTTGCCGCCCATGGGCGAAATCAAGACAGACTGACCCGCATCCGGCGCATACAATCCCTGCCATGGACGCCGAGACCGCCTATGTGTTCCGGCACGCGCTGCTGCGCGAAGTAGCCATGCAGTTGCAGCCGCCCACCGAGCGTGCGGCCCTCCACGGCACGGCGTTTTCCATTCTGGAGGCGCACTACGGCGCAGCCGGGGACCCGGCTGTGCTGGACGCCGGCGCCGCCGAGCTGGCGCACCACGCGCGCATGGCCTGTAGCGCAGACAGCGCATTGCCCGCTGACACACTGGAGCACCTGGCGCGAAAAGAGCTGTATTTCGCGGTACGGGCGGCGACTGCCGCTCAGCGGGCGTTTCACCATGCAGAGGTGATGGCGTGGGGCCGCCGCGTGGCGGAGCACCCCCTGGCAACCCCGGCGCAGGCCGCTGCTGCCCTGCTGGATGCTGCCGCGGCGTGTTCGCGCACCGCCCGCCTTTCTGAGGCTACTGACCTGCAACAGCAGGCCCTGAAAACGGCCCGACAGCACGGCATGCAGGCGGAGATCGCCCGGGCGGCCAGGGAGCTTGCCGTGAGCATGTTTGCCGCCGGCCGAAACGGTGATGGCCAACGGCTTATGGCAGAGGCACTCGAAGCGGCCCGTGCGGCCGGCGACGATGACGTGCTGGGCGCGACCCTGCTGGCTTGTGCGCGCGGCGACGACACCCCCGGCACCGAGGCACTGCTGGCCGAAGCCGACGCGCTGATGGCCCGCACGGGCAATCTGGCAGGCCGGGCCGGCATTCTCTCGACGCTGGCCAGCCGCGAGCACGACCGCACCGGCGACACCACGCGGTGCGTGGGTCTGCAGGGATCGGCTCTGGAGCTGGCGCGGCGGGCAGGCGCGCGGGAACAGGAAGCGAGTATCCTGGTCAACACCGGCGTGGCCTATGCGAATGCAAGCATGGCGGAGGACGCTGAGAAGACCTACCGCCAGGCGCTGCAACTGGCTACCGCCATCGGCAACCGGCGGTATCGCGCGGTGTTGCTGCACAACCTTGCGCAACTGGAGCGGTTCTTTCACGGACGGCCCTTGCCCGCGGTTCAACTGTACGAAGAAGCCGCAAACGAGTTCCGCGAGATGGAGCAAACCGGCGAAGAACTTGATCGGCGGCTGGCCGTAACGAACCTGCTGGCGAACATTGGCGCCTTCGACCGTGCCGAAGCACACGTTGCGCGGGCAGCCGAGATTGCGCAATTGGCGGCCAACGACGAGTGGGCGGCGCGGGCTGACCGCAGCCTGGCCTCGTTGCGGCTGGCGCAGGAACGCTATGCGGAAGCCGCCGCCGCCGCGCGGCGATCCCTGCGTACCTGCACCGCGGGGGTACCCACCGGCGGCGCTGCCAGCGCAAGCTATGACGTGCTGGCCGCCGTTGCCTGGCAGGAGGGCCGCCTGCAGGAAGCCATGGACTTCGTGACAGCCTCGCTGGCCGACTTCACCTTGGAGCCGCCGCAGACCACCGCATGGGCAGTGCGACTCAACCGGCTTGGTTACCGGCTGCTGCAGGGCGATGCCACGGGCGCCCTGGAAGACCTGGCCGGCGTGCGTACTTCGTTTGGACCGTCCGGCGAGGCGGGGTTGCCGCTGGCACACGTGTTCTTGCGCGTGTTGAGGCCGCAGGTCGCCTTGTGCCTGGCTGAGGCCGGCGAGTTCACGCGCGCCATGGCGCCCCCGCTGGTGGCTCGCATGCGCGAAGTGCTGGCAGGAGGCGAGCTGTCGCAGTATCCGGCGCGCCGCCGCATCCTGGAGCGGGCAGAAGCCGCCCTGGATGAGCTGGATCGCGCCCGCGCCGAGGGTCGGCCGCCGCGCCTGTTCCGCGGCGTCATGCCGGAAACGCTTCCGCCTTTGCTGCGACTTGCCCTGCTGGAGTCCCTCAAGGAGCTGCAACCCGAGCAGCACCGGCGGATGCAGGCGGAGAACCCGGCCCTGCTCAAGGCCATGCGCCAAGGGACAGAAGGACTGGCTGTGCCCGACTGGCGCAGTTCAGCCGCTCTGGGCCCCCCCTAGCAGGCCGTTGCGAAAGTCGCCGTTGGCGCCTTCCTCAACGGAAAGCAACTGCCCGGCTTGCGGCGTGAAGCCGCTCGCCGGCCGGCCCGTGCAGCCGCGCGGGCCGGGCAGGGTGTTGAAACGGACTATTTCAACACCCTGCTAGACTGGCAACGCTGGTGGTCGCGCCGTTTACGGTGTGTATAAAAAGAACCCACACTGGTTTGGCATTGGGGACCGCAGGTAACGCTCCCGTACCCCAATCCAGTGCAGCAACCGCCACCGGCAGGGGTTCCGCTTGCACAACACGGCCGTGGGCATAGTATTGGCCCTACCCAAACGAGGTGACAGCCTGCTGTAAGACTCGTGCGATGGGGCGCGCCCCGAGGCATGGGTCTTGCTGACAAACTGTCATGGAGAGGCACAGGGTGCACTGGCACTCTGTTGAGGCGTGGCCCGCTTAACGGGTCCAGGAGGACGCATGCGCAATACCCTGCTTGCGTTGGCAGCGTTGTCGGCGCTTCTTGCCTTCAGCGGTTGCACGGAAGTTGTTGTCAGTTCCGGGGCGAGGTTCAGCCAAGGACAAAGTGGTGGTACGCCGCCGCCGTCAACCAAAGTTCCGCGCCTGGTGAACTTGTCGCCCAATGTGGGGCCGGTTGCGTCGGCTACGGAGTTCGTGATCAATGGGGCTAATCTACTGCCGCTGGCCTCTGCCACAGTCACGTTCGGCACGCTGCAGTTTCAGGGCGTGGTGAACCTGGGCGGCTCGCAGATCACCAGCACCACCGCCCCGAACGGCAAGTTTACCGCTCCGGCGGCAGCCGGGCCGGGTGCCGTGGACGTTGAGGTCTTCATCAACGGGCAGAACCCGCCCACCCTGCAACTTCCGAACGCCTTCTACTACCTCTCGGGCAGCCCGGCGCTGCCCACGGTGCTGACCATGTCACCCAACACCAGTGACGAGTTCGGCGGCACCAACATGAGTTTCACGGGCACGAATGTGCCGTTGGCTGCGGGTATCCAGATTGTGGTCGGCTTCCTGTTCTCGACGGGAGCCGTGAACCTGGTGGCTACCCAGGTGATGGACGACGCTTGGACATGCACGATCCCGGCGGTGCCCGCCGCCGAGAACTTCACCACCGGTACGTTGCAGGTCACGGTGAGTTGCACCTTCTCGGGCGGCAGCCTGACCGTGCCGGTGGTCGCCTCGGCTCCCAACAGCCCCACCGACGGCAACCCGTTGACCTACAACCACACCGGCACGCCGCCTGCGCCTCCCCCGGAAGAATACGTGGTGGCGTCGGGCCTCTTTGCTCCTAACCCCCAGAATGCGCCCGACTCGTTCGTGCGCACCGTCAGCGTGTTCGACAAAGCCTATGACAGCGTGACCCAGGTGACGGGCCTGACCTCGCGCTACATGTTCAACGGCTCCATGGCGCTGGCCCCTGGCGGCACCCACTTCTACCCCGCCCCGTTGCTGAACAGCGGCACGTCATGGCGCGAAGCCAGCAGCACGTTCAGCCACTTTGTGCTGCCCGAGATCAACCGCACCTACATTCCGGCTGTGGCGACCGGCCAGCCTGCGCCCCCGACGGTGAACAAGCCGGTGGTGGGGCGGCTGTACCACACGACGAACACGGAGTCCTTTGCCAACCCCACCGGGACAGACGACAACTTCTTTGCCGTGTACAGCAATGGTGAAGTCGAGGTGTTCAACGTGGGCGGTACTTCGCTACACGAGGAAATCGAGATTCACGAGCAATTTGCCAGCAAGCCGTATTTTGCGGTGGCCACGGCATCAACACCGCTGCGCATCTTCGTGGGGCGCTGCGACGGCCTGGACTTCACGGCCAGCGGCGCCAACGCCAATGAGGTGGACTGCGCGGCGGTCAACGGCACCATCCAGCAGTGCAGCCTGAAGCTGGCGGGCGACTACCTGTACTTCTCGACCAGCACGGGCAACGTGTATCGCTCGCCGGTGGACACTGCGACGCCAAGCACCAATCCCGCTGCCGTGGCGTGCACCTGGCCCGCCACGGGCAGCCACACCATTGTGGGCGACGAGTTTGCGCTTTCCGGCAACGGGCAGGTGCTGTGCTTCATTGCGGGCACCGGCACGACGGTTTTCACGGATCCGGGCCCGGTGGTGGTGCCGTACAACCCGCCGGCGCCGCCGACGACGCACGACGTGTTCACCATTCTCAACGCCCACACCGGAAACACGAGCATCACGGCGGTGACGAACTTCACGGCCACCGCAGGAGGTGCCAAGCAGCTGGTGTTCTGGAACCTGGGCGACAGCAGCAGCAGCACCTATGGTTCGCAGAACATTGACAACGGCGCCAACGACCGCCGCGTGTACATGGCCGGAGTGAATGACTTCGCATCTACCACGGTCCTGTCCCGCAGCGACGTGGTGATGAACTACGATGGCACGCTGTGCGCCTTTGCCACCCGAGAAGACCGCAATCTCGCGGAAACCCCCGGCACCACGCCTGCCTTTGTGCAGTACTACATGTATGTGGCCCGCGTGGGCAGCGCCATTGTGAACCAGTGCGTCCGCGTGCTCAGCGCAACCACCGGCAACTTCGGTGGAGGCTCGAACTTCCACCGGGACATGAATGTCTCCCCGGGCTTCTGGTTTCCCCGCAAGATCCCCAACTCGGGCATGAATTCGCGCCTGGTGTTCACGGCTTCGGGGCAGGCCTCGCTTACGGGCGCCGGCCAGCACCTTTACACCGCAAACTTCAGCATCACCGGCGGGGGTGTGAACCTGCTTGCCGTCTATGACCGCAGCGAGGCAGCCCAGGCGCCGCCCTACAACGTGCTTGCGGCCCAGCCCTACTACAACTACTTCGGCGGCTTTCCGTCCCGTGGCGGCGAAGTCCTGTTCCTGGTCGAAGCCCGCAGCAACGAGCTGCTGTACCTGGACCTGCGCGACGGCGTCTCCACGCTGGCCACCAGCGTGACCCGTGCCCATGACGGCGCCAAGGTCAAGCTGCGCTCGAACACCACCACCGGCTCGTCCACCGAGAACACCTACCTGCCCAACGGCTTTGCGGAGGACCCGGCCGGTTCAGTAGGCCTTGAGCACTGGGGCAACCAGATTGTCTCGCTGCAGGGGCCGTCTCTTAGCACGTTCACGCGCGAGTGGATGTATGTCGTTTCGGAGGAGGCGGCCGGCGAAGAAGAAGTCTACGTGCTGACCATGAGCAGCCTGGCCAGCCCGTTGCCGGCCGCGGCGGTCAACGTCAGCAACGTGGGCGGCGCCGGGGTTATCAAGGCCATCTGTCCCACGCCCGACGGCGGCGCCGTGGCATTCGTCAAGGGCACCGTGGGCTTCCCGGAGAGCTATCGCTACAGCGGGTCCGTTGCGGGTTCGCTGTATGTGGTGAATGACATGGTTACCGCCCTGAACGACAACACCACCGCGCTGACCTACTCCGCCACGCAGATCCCGGTGGGCGGCGTCAAGGTCAGCCGCAGCATGGGCTGGTACCAGGGCACCAGCCGCTACACGCTCTACTTCGGCGAGGGTTCCTCGGGCGGAAGCGGCACGGGCAGCCCGCCCCCGCGCTCGACGCTGACCTTCAGCAAGCTGGACCTCGACCGCACCAACAACAATGCCATCGGCACGCACGAGGAGATCAAGCCGGGCGGCCAGTCACTGACACAGGGCGCCGTGTACATCTACGGCGTCGGCAAGATGGAGTAGTTCCGCCATTGCCACAAGCGGGCCCCTTCGGGGGCCCGCTGCCATTTGGCTCCACACCATCTTCTGCGGACAGAGAACAACCAAGGACAACTGCTGTTTCACGCGCGGGCACAAGGGTGGTGAAGGTCGCAAGGGTTGCCAAGAATTGGCACTGCGTATTCTCGCAGAGCCGCAAGGATCGAAGAGCAGCAAGCGCGGGCGGTCGCTCTTCGCTGTTTCAGTACTTCGCGTCAACTGCTGTTGCCGTTTCGGCGTGGCCGTCCCGTCCGCGTGCCGTTCGTGATGCGGGCGTCCTCACCCGCACTGCCGCTGCAGTTCAAAACGGCAACTACTGTCGCGAAGCCCGCGAAGAAAGCGCCTGCGCCGTTTCCGAGCCACGAGTGCAAACGAGTGGCCCTGTGCGGCGGGCGAATTGCCGCTCGATGCGCGACTGGACAGGGGCGGTCACTTGCGCTCCCGCTGCAGATACCGCGTCTCCGTGCACTTTTCTGCTCGCCCCAACCAGCCGTGACTCAGAGCCTGTCTAAGATGCCTGAGCCTTGCTAATGCGCTGCGCCGGGCAAGCGGGGCAAGGCAGCCGAGCCGGAGCATGGCTGGAAGCCATGTGAAGCGAGGCGAACGCCGGCCCGCGATGCCCGCCGCAAGCAGTAGCTGGCGAACGACTTTTTTAACAGGCTCTCAAGGGTTTGCGCGCGCACCCGACAAGCCGGTCCAAGAAATCCGGCCGCAACTGTAGCTGTCCAGCACATGGGGTAGAGGGCAGGAGAGGTGGGTAAATCGGGATTGGGGAGTTTCGATTGATCGGCTGTTGCCGCCCGACTCGCACCAATCCGAAATCCGAAACCACCAATCCAAAACACCCACGAATCCTGAGTCTGTCCTGAGTCCGAAGCGCCGCCGGCTGCCAGGCGCCCGCAACCCGGCGACGTCACCCGGGTTCTCCGCATTAATCGCTCTCGCCGGCGGCCATGGCGGGGTCGTCGGCTGGCTCAAAGTCGTGGCGGAAGAGGCGCGCGTCCAGGCAGCGGCCCGTGGCGCAGTCCAGCTCGAACACGGCCCCACACAACCGGATCCAGCGGCGCGCGACCTTCATGTAGGACTTCTCTTCGCCGGTGAAGCGCTTCAGGACCACGTCCTTGTCGCGGCCGATGATGCCGAAGTGCGGCCCGCACATCCCCAGGTCCGTGATGTAGCCCGTGCCGCTGGGCAGCACCTGGACATCGGCCGTCTGCACATGGGTGTGGGTGCCGAAAACCGCACTGGCCAGGCCGTCCAGGTGCCAGCCCATGCCCAGCTTCTCGCTGGTGGCCTCGGCGTGCATGTCCACCAGCACCAGCGGCGTCTCGGCGCGCAGCTTCTCGACCGCCTCTTTGGCAGCGGCAAAGGCGTTGCGCACGGTGCAGCGCTCTTTCATGAAGACGTGCCCGCAGACGTTCACGACGCCTACCCGTGCCCCGCCTGCCGCCGTGTAAACCTGGGCGCCCCAGCCGGGCATTTCGTAGTTAATGGGCCGCAACAGCCGGGGTTCCGCCGCCAAGTACTCGTGCACTTCTGCAAAGTCGAGCACGTGGTCGCCGGTGGTCAGGCACTCGACCCCGTAGCCCAGCAGCTCTTCTGCTTCCTTGCGGCGGATGCCGGCCCCGTTGGTGGCGTTTTCGACGTTCAGGATTACCAGGTCTATGGCGTGCTCGGCGCGAACCGTGGGCAAGCACTCGCGCACGGCACGGCGACCCGGCCGCCCAACCAGATCTCCAAGGCAGAGGACACGAATGGTTTGTTTGCTCAATGCCGACCTTTGTCCCCGCGGATGCCCGGAGCGTTGAAGATACAACGTGCAACGAACCATGGCAGGACGACGTTGTTGTACACCACGACTTACAAGTGTCTTGGCGGATTTGGCCTGTTTTGCTACTATTGCTATTATTGTTGTTGACGAGAGTCGCAAACTGGGATTTCTATGCAGCTGCGCGGCAAGACAGGCACCATCGTCCTGGGCACCTTTGCGGTGTACTTGGTCGTCATCGGTTTGGTGCTGCGCTTTGGCGTGTACCCGTATTTTGAAGAACTGGAACGGCAGGAGGCCGAGCGCAACGCCATTCGCGTTGCAGAGGCCGTCCAGGCAAAGTGCGACGACCAGTTGCGTTTCACGGTGGACTACGCCTGGTGGGACGACACGTACAACTACATGGAAACGCTGGACCCCGAGTACATCAAGGTCGGCATCACGCTGGAGACCTTTGAGACCCGCGGCCTGAACTTCCTGTACATCTGCCGCGAGGACAACACCGCGGTGTTCAGCTACTGCAGCACCGAAGGCAACTCAACCCCGGACCCGGAGCCGCTGTACACCGACGCCCAGTGGAAGCAGTCCGGCCCCTTGAACCTGGTGCCCGATGCCAGCAAGGGCGTGGCTGGGCTGGTCATTACACCCAAGGGCCCGGCGATTGTGGCCTTTGCCGACATCCTGCCCGGCGAACGCAACAAGCCGACTCGCGGCAAGTTCCTGTTCGGCAAGTTCGTAGATGCCAAGTACATCGAAGCCCTGAAGGACCAGACCCGGCTGGAGTTCCGGTTGCTGCCGGCCGAGGGCCCCGAGGCCTCGCGCGCGCCGGTTGCTGCCGCACTGGCACGCCCCGAGAGCACCCAGTTTGAAGTCGAGAACAGCGAAACGCTGGATACGTTCCGCGCGATCAACGACATCGCCGGCAAGCCCCTGCTGGTCATTGAAGTCGAGCACGCCCGCACCATCACCAACGGCGCGCGGCGCATGCTGTGGCTGACCATGGGTCTGCTGACCTTGGCCGGCCTGCTGGTGGCAGGCGCCACGATGTTTGTGCTGCAGAAGCAGGTGATCCGCCGCATGGCGGGCATGGGCCGCGACCTGCTGCGCATTCGCAAGCAGGAAGGCGCCGCGGACAAACTGCCCCTGGAAGGTGCCGACGAACTGACTGACTTGGCCCGCCAGGTGAATGAGACCATGGATGCCCTGCGGGCCCTGGAGCGTGCCCGCGAACAGGCGCGCATGGAAAAGGAAGTGCTGGAAGGCCGCGTGGCGGAACGCACCCGCGAGCTCTCCGAGGCCAACACCCGCCTGCAGGCCGAAATGGAGGCCCGCCAGCGCGCCCACGATGAACTGCGCCGCATGGACGAGGCCCTGCGCGAGAGCCAGAAGATGGACGCCGTCGGTCGCCTGGCGGCCGGCATTGCCCACGACTTCAACAACATGCTCATGGGCATGCGCGGCTGGGCCGAGGTGCTGGGCATGCGCCTTGAAGGCAAGCCCCAGGAAGCCGAGATGGCGCAGCGCATCGTGAAGTCCGCCGACTCCTGCGCCGAGCTGGTCTCGCAGCTGCTGGCCTTCTCCAGGCGCGGCAAAATGCAGGCCGTGGCGGTGGACATGCACGAGGTGGCCAACGATGTGGCCAAGCTGCTGGAGCACGCCATTGACCCGCGCATCCGGCTTGCCGTGCACGCCAGTGCCCCGCGCCACGACGTGAAGGGCGACCCCACCCAGTTGCGCAACGCCGTCCTGAACCTGGGCGTTAACGCCCGTGACGCCATGCCCGAGGGCGGCGAGCTGACTATCTCGACGGCCATCTCGCGCCTGAAAACAGGCCAGTTCACGGCGCGCGGCTTTGACACGCCCGATGGCGAGTACATCAAGATCACCGTCTCTGACACCGGCACGGGCATGGACCAGGAGACCGTTTCGCACCTGTTTGAGCCCTTCTTCACTCGCAAGGGCCTGGGCAAGGGCACCGGGCTGGGGCTGGCTGCCGTGTACGGCACGGTGCGCAACCACGGCGGCGCCATTGAAGTAGAAACCGAGCTGGGCCGGGGCAGTCGCTTCCATGTGTATCTGCCCTTGCTGGCCAGCCCCGCCGAGCAAGCCCGCCAGGCAGAGTCTGCCCCCGTTCCGGGCAAGGGCACCGTGCTGTTCGTGGATGACGAGCCCTTCGTGCGCGACCTGGCCTCGCACATGTTGACGCAGCTCGGCTACAAGGTGCTGGTGGCTGAAAGCGGGCGCGTGGCGGTGGACATCTACCGGCGCGACGGCGAACGCATTGATGTGGTGATGCTGGACATGATGATGCCCGGCCTGAACGGGGTGGACACCCTGCGCGAGCTGGTGGCCCTGGACCCCTCCGTGCGGGTGCTGTTTGAGTCCGGCGGCACCCTGGACCGCGGCATGGAAGGTCTGGACAGCCCCAACGTCGCGGGCTTCCTTCACAAGCCGTTCAGCGGCACCCAGCTTTCCAAGGCTGTCGCCGGGGTGCTCCAGGCCGCCGGCGCATAGCCCCGCGCGCCGTGGTAGCATGACCCGCCATGGCCGAGCTGGACCTCAAGCGCATCCAGGCAGAACTTGCGGCGTCCCCGCTGCACTCGCCCTATGCGTGGGACCTCGCTTGTGCCGTGGTCAACGACCTGTTCCGCCTGGCGGGCATGGCCCCCGTTGCCGATGCGCGCCTGAACGAGTGGCGCGGCAAACCCGGCCCGCGCACGGCCGAGCAGATGGGCATGCTGGCCCACCTGCTGGCCGCAACCAGCCTGCGCACAGCCACGGTGGCTGCCCTGGCAGACCTGCGTGACCCGGACCCCGCCGCGGAACGCAGCACCGTAACCGGCGTTTTGCAGGCCTTCTTTGAAGCCATTGAGCCCCTGACGGCCGAGATGATCCGCGCCAACCAGTTCCGGCAGGAGGAGTTCCTGCGCCGCTGGGCCCAGGTGTGGGGCCTGGCCATGGCCGGCGAGGATGCGGCAGCGGCAGCCCGGCGGCTGGAAGGGCTGGACTATCGCAAGTCGCTGCGCGAGTTGCAGGAGGCGGAGGCCGCGCGCAAGGGCGAGGCCGAGGCGCGGGCCAAGGCCCTGCGCGAGGCTGCCGAGCGCGACGCCGCCGCCCGCGGCTGGCGCGAGTAGGGCGCCGGCGCAGCTACGCCGGCAGGGGTTCGCGCCGCGCCAGCCACTCCGGCGGGATGATCGCGTCGCCACGCGCTCCGAGGATGCCGCCCACGATGGCACAGTTCGTGTCGCGGTCGCCGCCCGCTTGTGCTGTTTGCCAGAGCGCTTCTTCGTAGCTGCCCAGGTGCTTGGCCGCCAACCAGACGCACAGCGGCACGGTGTCCTGGGCCGTGATACGGCTGCCGTTGCCCAGGGCCGTTGCCGCCGTCTGTGCCGAGTTCTCGGGCCCGACACCAAGCGCCTTCTCCAGGCCGGCGCGAACTTCGCCCTTGGGCGTGTGGGCGATCACCCTCTCCAGCAACTCCGCCGGGCCCGGGTGTTTGCCTTCCAGCCCCACAGCCACGGCGGCCGCCACGGCTACAGCGATGCCGCCCGCGATGCCCTCGCGGTGTGCGTGGGTCACGGCTGTGGCCAGGGCCGCCTGTTCGACGACCTTGCCCAGGTCGTCGGCGAAGTACGCCCCCAAGGGGGCAACGCGCATGGCGCCGCCGTTGCCGAAGGAGCCGCCCGCGAACAGGGCAGCGCCGGCGTCGCGCCAGTAGCGGCCGTTGGAGACCTGCTGCAGCAGCTTGTGCTGGCCGGGGCCGTAGCCGCGGCCTGGGTCGTTCACGTAGTTGCGGGCAAACACGTTGGCAAGGTCGTCCTGGTCGATCCGGCCTTGACGGGTCAATACCTCAACAATGCCCAGGGCCATGGCGGTGTCGTCGGTCCAGGGCCAGGGGCCGTTGCGGAGCGTGCGGTGCCCGGGCGAGGCAGCGCCAAACTCGCCAAAGGCATCGCCGGTGGCGAGTGCTTCCAGGGAGCGGCGCATTCTCTGGCTGGCGCTATGCATGGAACCCCTCGCCGGCAACAGGCTGCCACAAAACGTGCCGCGGTTGCTGCCGGGGGCGCGAGTCTCGGCCATTAGCCCTGCAGGCCCAGCACCTGGGCCATTCCGTAGGCGCCGGCCGGTTTGCCGGCCAGCCACTCGGCGGCCTTGATCGAGCCTGCCGCAAAGGTGTCGCGAGTGCTGGCCTTGTGGGTCAGCTCCACGCGCTCGCCCTCGGCCGCCAGCAGCACGGTGTGGTCCCCGACCACGTCGCCGCCGCGCACGGCGTGCATACCCACCTCGCGTGGAGTGCGGGCACCGGGGCGGCCTTCGCGGCCGTGGCGCACGGCTGTTTTGGGGTCAAGGCCGCGCCCCGTGCAGGCCGCCTGCAAAAGGGCAATGGCGGTGCCCGAGGGCGCGTCTTCCTTGCGGCGGTGGTGGGTCTCAATGATCTCGATGTCGTAGCCCTCGGGCAGGGCCTTGGCAGCCTGCCGCACCAGCGAAAGCAGCAGGTTCACGCCCAGGCTGAAGTTGGGCGCCCACAGAAAGGGGATCTTCTGCGCCGCCACGGGAATCAGCTGCTGCTGTGCAGCCTCCAGGCCCGTGGTGCCGCTGACCAGCGCGGTGCGCAGGTTCATGCACTCGTGCACGCGGGCCGCAAACCCCGCCGGGGAACTGAAATCAATCAGCACGTCCGCCCCGCCGGGGTACACCGGCATCACCACGGCCTTCTGGCGGGCGTCGCCCAGCAGGGCAGCCAGCGGCTGTCCGTGCTGGGTCACGTCAATGGCTGCGGTGACCGTGTGGCCGGCATCGGCAGCCAGGCGCGCAATGGCGCGCCCCATGCGGCCGAGAACGCCGTTGATCGCAAGTTTGAGGGCCATGGTGCTCTCCCGGGAAAGGGCCGCATTGTGGGTTGGCCCGCGCGGTCCATCAACCGCGCGGGCCGGTACTGCGCCACTGTAGATCACCAGTCGCCGCGCCCATCAGGCCACGGGGGCCTGTTCGCGCACGGACTGGTAATGCTCCATCAGGATGGCCGCCAGCTCCGGGCGCACAATCTCGGGCGGCGGGAACTCACCCTTGGCCAGCAGCTCGCGCAGCCGCGTGCCGGAGACCTGGATGCGGTGCTCTGGCCCGAAGGGCGAGGTCTTGGTGGTGGCAAAGCCCCCCACGCCCTTGCACCAGAAGCTGTGCTCAAAGTTCAGGGTGGCAATGCCCAGCTCGCCGGGCGCGTAGGTTTCAAAGATGCGCTGGGCGTCGTAGGTGCCGTAGTAGTTGCCCACCCCGGCATGATCGCGGCCCACGATGAAGTGGCTGGCGCCGTAGTTGCGGCGGATCAGCGCGTGGTGAATGGCCTCCTTGGGGCCCGCGTAGCGCATGGGGGCGGGCAGGGCCGCCAGAATGATGCGCTCGGGCGGGAAGTGCTTTTCCAGCAGGGCGCGGTAGCAGCGCACTCGAACCTCGGCGGGCACGTCGTCGCCCTTGGTCTCGCCCACCAGCGGGTGCACCAGCAGGCCGTCGGCGGTTTCCAGCGCCGTGCGCAGCAGGTACTCGTGGGCCCGGTGAATGGGGTTGCGAGTCTGGAAGGCAACCACGGTGCGCCAGCCGCGACGGGCGATCTCGGCACGCACTTCAGCGGGGCGATAGATCAGCCCCTGCTCGTGGCTGGGCAGCAGCGCGGGCAGCACGCTGACCTCGCCGGCCACCAGCCACTGGCCGGCGCGGCGGATTCGGGCCACGCCGGGGTGGGCATCTTCCAGGGTCTGGAACACGCCCCTGGCTTCGTCGTCCAGGCGACGGGCAAAGACCTCGCGCACCGTGAGGCTGCCCAGCAGGTTGCGCTCCTGGTCGCGCAGGGCCACGAGCGCCCCCGGGGTCAGCTCGCGGGCCTGGGCCTCGTCCACCCCCAGGGTGACGGGCACGGTCCAGGGCGTACCGTCGGCAAGGCGGCCGCGACGGATCACGCTCAGGTAATCCGCCTCGCCCTGGAAGCCCGTAAGCGGCGAGTAGCCGCCCACGGCAAGCAGCTTCAGGTCCCAGACGTCGCTGGGCGCCAGCCGTATCGAGTAAAGAGAATCCGCTGAAAGTTGCAGCGCCGCGGCCTGTTGCGGGTTCAGGACGCGATCCACGAGCCGGCCGCCAACCGGCGATTGGGGAATAGACATGACATGTTTCCCTTGTGCATAGGCGGCCCGTGTCGGGGCGAGCTTATACATGTTTGCGCGTGAGAGGCAAGGTCCAGCCTGAAGATTCGATGCTCGGTCACCCGTCCTCCTGTGGGGGTGTGTTTGTGCAGTCGCACTTTTGACGGAATTGACGTTTGCTGTGCAAATTGTAACCTCTTTGCCACGACGGGCGCGGGATGGCCGCGCCGGGGCCAAAACCAAAAGGAATTCTATGAAGAGGTTTGTTGCCGTTGCCGCTGCTGCGGCGTTGCTGGTGGGCGCTGTGTTCGTCGGTCCGGTCCAGGCTGACGAGACCAAGGAAGCTCCGGCCCTGGTGCAGATGGGCGAGAAGCTGCCCGCCCCGGGTGAGCTGATCATGAAGGACGGCACCGACGAGGGCTTCAAGAAGCCCGGCGAAGTGCTGGCCCGCGCGTTGAAGGCCGCCAAGGAAGACAAGCTGGCCGACCTTAAGGCCTGCCTGCTGAAGGAAGGACGCGACAGCGCCGACGAAGAGAGCTGGGACGGCGGCGACGACAAGCTGACCAACCTGCAGGTGCTTGCCAAGTTCCTGAAGTCCGTCGGCGAAGAAGTGGGCAATGCCAGCGCCCAGAACACCGTGGGCACCTACGCGGTCATCCCGGTCAAGAGCGCCAAGGGAACCCACCTGGTGCGCATGGTCCTGGAAGACGCCAACGAAGGGGCTGAGGTTCCGGAGGGCGAAGAGGCACCCAAGGCCAAGCCCAACTGGTATCTCGGCAACTACCGCCTCTCGGAGCTGGACGTGGACTACGGTTCGCCCCAGATCGCCGAGCTGCGCGAGGCCATCAAGAAGGGCGACGCTGCCAAGCTGAAGGAGCGTATCTCCGAGTGGGAGAGCCAGACACTGGAGCTGCTCTCGGGCGTGCAGGAGGGTGTGGACCCCTATGCCCTGCTGGCCAAGCGCTTGCAGAAGATCGGCGAGATGGGCGAGAAGCCGACTGTGCTGCTGAACCGCTACACCAACAGCGTCGCGTACTGGTTCCACTCCGACAAGGGCGACGCCTTCCTGTGCCTGCGCTTTGACCAGGATTTCGACTGGCAGAACAACACCCGCAACACCAAGGTGATGCTGGACCTGCCCAGCATTTCCAGCTTCCACACCAACGCAGCCGGCCAGTTCTCCGGCTGGGTCGCCAACTACGACTGGATGCAGTGGAAGTAAGCAGACGCCGTGTACTCACGGGGGCCCGCATTGCGGGCCCCTTCTTTTTGGCGCTCGAAATCACTTCCCGGTCCTGAGCCGCGGCGCTTTACTGGCCCCATGGCCTATATCCGCCAAGTTGAGCCCCAGGATGCCCAGGGGCTGTTGAAGACCCAGTACGAAGCCGGCCTCAAGCGTGCGGGCAAGGTCTTCAACATCCTGCGCATCCAGTCGCTCACGCCCGATGCCCTGGACGCGACCATGGACTTCTACACCCGCGTCATGCTGGGCAAGGGGCCCTTGCGCCGCTGGGTGCGCGAGCTGCTGGCCACTGTGGTCAGCAAGGCCAACGGCTGCGTCTACTGAATGCGCGCCCATGCGCTGGATCTGGCGCAGATGTCCCGTGACGAAACGCTGGCCGGGGCCGTGCAGCAGGACTTTCGCGCCGCGGGCCTGGACGCACCGCACCTTGCCCTTTGCCTTTGGGCCGAGAAGCTCACCCTGCAACCGGCCACCTGCAGCCGCAACGACGTGCAGGGGCTGCGTGACCACGGCTGGTGCGACGAAGAGATCGCCTCGGCAGCGCAGATCATTGGCTACTTCAACCACCTGAACCGGCTGGCCGACGGCCTGGGCATTGACCTGGAGCCGGAGATGCAGCCGTAGCAGGTGGACGCCCGCAAACAGAAAGCCCCGCGATCGCGGGGCTGTTCAACTGGCGGAGAGGGAGGGATTCGAACCCCCGTTGACCTTTCAGCCAAATCGGTTTTCGAAACCGACGCAATCAACCACTCTGCCACCTCTCCATGCACGCTGCTAACGCGCCGCGGTTGCGGCTGCAACGCGGCCTAGCGGGGGCTCTGCTTCTTGCCCCACTTCTTCTGCTTGGGCCACTTGTGGGTTGTCTTGGCACCGCGGACGCGGTTGCGGGTCTTCATCTTCTGCGGCCTCATGGCTTCCTCTTCTGGGGTTTCATGCCGCGCCCGGCGCGACATTGCCTGAAAAACGCCTTCAACAAATCGGCGGCGTCTTCTGCCAGCACGCCGCGCACCAGCTCAACCCTGTGGTTGAGACGGGAATCCTGTACCACATTGAAAAGGGTTCCACAAGCCCCGGCCTTGGGGTCGTCTGCACCAAACACCACGCGCGAAACTCGGGCGTTCACGATCGCGCCGGCGCACATCGGGCAAGGTTCCAGCGTCACGTACAGCGTGCAGTCGTCCAGCCGCCACTGGCCCGCGTCCTCGGCGGCAGCCGTGATGGCCAGCATCTCGGCGTGGGCCGTGGGGTCCTGAAGGGTCTCGCGCAGGGGGTGGCCGCGGCCAATGATGCGGCTGTTGCGTACGATGACGCAACCAACGGGCACCTCGCCCTTGTCGGAGGCCTTGATGGCCTCGTCCAAGGCGGCGCGCATGAAGGTGTCGTCGCCGGGAGCCAGCAGAGAAGCGGGCTGCGCCGCGGGCGGCTTGTGTGGTTCAGGTCGTTTCACGGGAAAAGGCGGACTAGTCTTCGTCGGCCAGGTCGTCCAGGTCGTCCAGGTCGTCGTCGTGCTCAACGGGCACGGGGGCGGGTGCCACAGCGCCAGGCGTGGCTGCCGTCCCGCCGGCAAGCTGTGCTGCCAGTTCAGCCTCGGCGTGAAGGTTGATCATCTCCTTCATCTTCTTGCCGGGCTTGATGGTAACGACGCGCTTCTCCGGGACGCGCACTTCGTCGCCGGTCTTAGGATTGCGCGCCTTGCGTGCGCCGCGGACCTTGACCTCAAAGACGCCGAAGTCGCGCAGCTCAAGGCGATTGCCGCGAGCGAGCTCGCCAATCACCTCATCAATGAACAATTGAATGATGTCACGCGTCACCGTCTGCTTCTGGTGGGTGGACTCGGCGATGCGCAGCACGAGTTCTTTCTTCGTGATTGTCCGACGCGCTGTCATATCCCACCCGCCCGAGCCGTGCCGTGCGTGGCAGAAATTCGCCTAACACAAAGCCGGAACATTACTTAGTATATCGCTCAAGGGGCATATTGCAAGCAATCCGGGGGCATTTTCTGCCCGTTATTTGCGCGCAACGCCAGAAAGCCGAACAGGTTACGCCTGTGAACCCGGAGCCGAATTCCGCTTCCGCCGACCCTTGGGCCGCCTTTCTTAACAAGGCGCCTATCACCACGCCGCAAGCGATTGTCTGGCTGTTCCTTCTGCAGGCGGCGGTGACCGGCCTTGCCTTCTTGCAGGAGCGCGGCTCGATCTCGCTCCCCCAATGGTTGCCCCCGTCTGCCGTGCAGCTGTTGCTAATGGCCGGCCTTGCGGGCCTGATGTTGCTGTGGTGGCGACGGGCCAAGAACGCCCCACTTCGTGGCCTGGGCCTGGGCACCGAAGGGCTGGGCGCCGACCTGCTTACGTTTGCGGTGGCGGTGGCCGCCATGGCAGGCGTGTACGCCCTGGTGATCGGTGCGTACTACGTGGGAGTTGGCTGGTTTGAGGACGACCGCGACCGCGCCCTGCAGCGAGTCTTGTGGCGGGCTGTCTTCCGCGACATGTCCGTGGCCAACATCGTGGCAGTCTGCGTGTTGTACCCGATCCTGGAGGAGTTCTGGTATCGGGCCGTCATGTACCCGGCCCTGCGGCGCGACTTTGGTCGCTGGTATGCGCTGGTGATTTCGGCCGTGGTGTTTGCCCTGGTTCACAACGTTGCCTGGCCCATCAACCAGTTTCTGGGCGGCCTGGTGTTCGGTTACATCTACGAGCGCCGCCGGGGCCTGCTGGCCCCGGTGCTGCTTCACATGGTGGGCAACGGCGCGCTGGTCGCGCTGGGCTGGGCGCTGATGCGCTGGTGGCCGCAAACATAGCCCCGGGTTACTTGCCGGCCTGGGTGGTGTCCCAGGCGTGCTGGCCCCGGTTGCTGCCCGTGGTGAAGCAGCTCACCAGGGGCTCGCCCTTGCCGCCCGAATAGACAACAGTCAGGCGATGCAGCGTGTCCGCCGCCAGCGAGGCATGGGGCAGCACAAAAACCGGGCAGGCCTTGCTGTACACGCTGCGGGCAGCCTGCGACAGGGTGGCCGCGTTGAAGGTCACCTGGCAGGGCAGCTCCGTCCAGCGTTCGCCCTCGAGGGCTTCCAGCCGCGCGGTCATGGTGGCGGGGTTGCCCAGCTCGCACCAGCGGAAGTACAGGGTGATGGGATAGCCCGAGCCCTTGGCGGGGTCCAGGCGCGGGTCGGGGGTCTCGCGAGCCCAGCCGGTGGGCACATTGACGGCGTTGTTGGGCGGGAACACTGCGGGCGCCACGAAGGTCATGGCGCGGGGCTTGACCCCCACGACGCGAATCACGCCGTAGCCCTCGCCGGCGCCAAAGGCCGACTGCGTGAACCATGGGGCGCGCAGGTCAAAACCGTGCAGCGGGGTGTCGAACAGCGAGAACGCGATGCCCGCCGGTTCCTGCATCACCGTGACCAGCGAGCTCATGCCCGCGTCGTGGCCTTCTTTGCTGTAGCCGGGGTTGCCGGCGACCTCGTCGTGGGTCAGCTTGCCGTTCTGGCGCAGGTACTCGGCGTGCTTCTGGCAGTTACGCGAGTACACGGGGTCGCAGGCCGTGGGGAACAAGCCGAAATCCATGCGGATGCGGTTGAGCCCCTCCTGCAGCCGGCGGGCCTGCCCGGGCACGTCCACTTCCTGGCGGGTGAACTTGAGACTGCGGCCCTTGTCCGGCGCGAAGGTGTACAGGCCGCCGGGCAGCGGCATGACGGCGTAGTACGGAAACGCGTAGCGGCCGTTCTCGCCGAAGATCACGTAGTCGGCGCCTTCGTCGAAGTGCTTGCCATTGAAGTCCGCGTCTACAAACAGCAGCGTCAAGCCATCGAACTCAGCCTTCAGGGCGTCCGCCGGGAAGCACTGCATCCGGCCCAACGCGTCCGGGTACACGGCCAGGTGCCGGTCGCCAAAGGCCAGCGTGGCTCCCCCGGGCGGCACTTCGCCCCCGGGCGAGAGATGCAGGGCGCCCTTCTTAAGCTTGCCCGTAAACGACCGCGAGCCCAGCTTGAAGGACGTGCCGTCGGCTGCCGTCAGGCGCCCCAGGTAGGGCGATTGCACGATGTGCTGCAGGGTCACCGGCGTCAGCTCGGCGCTGGCCGGGCCCGGGGGCCGCCTCGGCGCGGGCGGGGCTGCGGCTGGGCAGGCAAAATAGAACAAGCGGTGTGCAGAGCAGCAGCAGGGTTCTCACGGCGTTCTCCCGGGCGGGCCTTGCACACCCTAACGGGAATGGAACGCAATGGTGCGGATGCCGCGCGACGCGGCATTTCAGAAACAGAACGCCGTTTCGGGCGCGATCCGGAAGCGGCAGGCGTCAGGGCGCTCAGGTCTGCAGCACGCCCGTGTTGTAGGTGCCGATCTCGGGGTTGTTGGCTGCCATCTCAATGGCCCGGATCAGCACGTCGCGCGTCTCCAGCGGGTCAATGATCGCGTCCAGCCACAGGCGCGCGGCCCCAAACGAAGGGGCCATGGCGTCCGTGTAGCGCTTGCGGATGTCCGCCAGCAGGGCCTGCTTGTCGGCCTCGGAGACTTCCTTGCCCTGGGCCTGCATCTTGGCCACCTGCAGGGTCAGCAGCGTGCCCGCCGCCGAGTCGCCGCTCATCACGGCATAGCGCGCCGTGGGCCAGGCCGCGATGTAACGCGGCCGGTAGGCGCGGCCGCACATGGCGTAGTGCCCTGCCCCGAAGCTGCCGCCAATGATGATGCTGAACTTGGGCACCACCGAGTTGGCCATGGCGTTCACCATCTTGGCACCCTTGCGGATGATGCCGTTGTGTTCGCTCTCGGGGCCCACCATGAAGCCGTTCACGTCGTGCAGAAAGACCAGCGGCACCTTGAGCTGGTTGCAGTCCATGATGAAGCGCGCGGCCTTGTCGGCGGCGTCGTGGTAGATCACCCCGCCGTGTTCCCAGGGCTTTTCCTTGTTGCGGATGGTTTCTTTCTGGTTGGCCACAATGCCCACCGCCCAGCCGCCCAGCCGCGCGTAGCCGCAGATCAGGGTCTTGCCGTAGTCGGGCTTGTACTCGTGGAAGGCGCTGTCATCCACGAGGCGGGCGATCACCTCGCGCATCTCGTAGTTGCCGTTGCCGTTGGCGGGCACCAGGCCCTTGATGTCCACGGGGTCCAGCGCGGGAGCCTTGGCCTCGATACGGTCAAACGGGGCCGCGGGTCGGCGCGCCATCAGGCCCACCAGCTCGCGGATCTTGTCAATGCACTCCTCGTCGGTCTTCAGCACGTAGTCGGCAGTGCCGGACTTCTCGGCGTGCACGCGGGCGCCGCCGATTTCTTCGTTGGTCACGTCGCCGGTGGTGGTCTTGGCGGCCTTGGCCAGGGCTGCCGCGGCCAGGTACATGCCGCTGCCTTCGGTCATCAGCACGTGGTCGCACATCACGGGCAAATACGCGCCTCCCGCCACGCACAGGCCCATGACTGCCGCGATCTGCGGGATGCCCATGGCGCTGATGCGCGCGGCGTAGTCAAAGACCTTTCCGAAGTCGTCTTTGTCGGGGAACACCTCGTCCTGCAGGGGCAGAAACACGCCCGCCGAGTCCACCAGGTAGACCAGCGGCAGGTGGTTCTCCATGGCCACGCGCTGGGCGCGCAGCACCTTCTTGCTGGTCATGGGGCAGAACGCGCCGGCCTTGATGGTGCTGTCATTGACCACCACCATCACATCGCGGCCCTTGATGCGCCCCACGCCGGTAATCACGTTGGCGCTGGGAATGCCCCACTCGTCGTACATGCCCAGGCCGCCGTACAGGCCGTACTCCAGGAAGTGCGAGTCCTTGTCCAGCAGCCGCTGCACGCGGGCGCGCGGGGGCAAAAGGCCGGCCGCCTGCTTCTTCTCAATGGCCTTGGGGCCGCCGCCCAGGCGCAGCTTCTCGGAGGCCTTGCGGTGCTGGTCAATCAGCGCGTTGAAGGCGGCGACGTTCTCGACCCATTTCTGGCTCTGGCGCTGGGCCTGGGCCACTTTGGTTTCTATGCGCGAAGAGGGGCGCGAAGAGGGATTCTCAAGGCCGGCGGCTGGCGACATGGCGGCTCCGTTACTGAGGGCTGCGGGCCTTGCCCGCAACAGGGGCCGGACAATAGCCGCCCCCGCCGGTGCAGGCAACGCTCAGGCCCCCAGCAGTCCATGCCTCTTGAACCTGGGGGCGTCAGCTCCGTCGCGCCGATGCGTCAGGCCGCGACGGACGCTCGCGACACGCGCCCTTCGGGCTTCTGTCGCTCGCTGTCGCGGAAACGACCGCACGCGTTGCATGGAACCCCTACGTTCAACCGTCACGGAGCACCAGCGCCGCGCACTCGGCTTCCGTCAGCATGCGCCACTGGCCGCTGGGCACGTCCAGCCGCAACGGGCCGAAGGCAACCCGCTTAAGCTCCAGCACCTTCAGGGGTTTGCCCGTTTGTGCGTCGGTCAGTGCTGCCAGCATGCGACGGATCTGGCGGTTCTTGCCCTCCCGCAGGGTCACCAGCAGGCGCGATTTGGGGCCCACGCCACCCTTGAGCTCGACCTGCTCGGCGGCCATTTCGCCCAAGGGCGTCGGCACCCCCTGCTCAAGCTGCCGCGCCTGCTCCGCGGTTACGGTGCCGCTCACCCAGACCTCGTAGACCTTGACGTGGCTGCCCGGACGGGCCAGGGCTTCCTGCAGCTTGCCGTCGGGGGTGAACAGCAGCAGGCCACGGCTGTCCAGGTCCAGGCGGCCCACGGGCATAAAGCCGCGCTCGCGCACCCAGGACGGCAGGGCGTCAAAGACGGTGCGGCGGCCGCGTTCGTCACGGCTGGTCACGATCAGGCCGCGCGGCTTGTGGAAGAGCAGGATCTCGGCGGCGGCCATCTCAGGGCTTTGCGGGCGGCTCGGGGCGTTCCGAGTCTGGTTTAGGCGCGCGATGGCCAAGCACGACGGGGGTTTCGAGTTCCAGGTCGTCGAGGTCGCTTGGCTCTTCGCGTTTCACGGCGGGCATGCGCACAGAGCTGCCCGAGCTTGCCGCGCTGGCCTGGGGCGGCAAGTGCGCGTCGGGGTGCCAGCGCAGGCCGATGGCGTAGTCAATGCCTGCCAGCAGGGCCAGCACACCGCAGGGCACCGCGACAGACCACAGCCCGATCCACAAGTACACCAGCGGGCCTGCAATCGCCCCGGAGACAAACGAGGCGAAGATGGTGCACAGCAGCACCAGCCGGCGGCCCTCGGTGTCCATGAACTCGCGCCAGGTGGAACGCTTGCCGCCGCGGGCCGAGACCTCGCGGGCCAGAAACGCCAGCCGCACGCTCTCGATGCCGATGTCGGTGACCACGCCCGTCATGTGGGTGGTGCGCACCACGGCGCCGGAAAGCCTGCTGACCATGGCGTTTTGTAGGCCCATGGCCGCAGTCACCAGCAGGGTGAGGCCAAGGTTGGCAGTTCGCTCGGCCTCGGGCAACTGCGCCGCAATGACGCCGAACGCTGCAAGCAACACGATCTCCAGGACCACCGCGTGCCAATAGCGCGCCGTGCCGCGGCGACGGGCCAGTTCCACGCACACGGTTGCCGCCATGGCGCCCACAAGAAAGGCCATAACCAGCAGGGCCGTGGCGGCTGCGGTGTTGAAGTGCTCGTAGGCAATCTCGTCACCAAAGCGCGCCACCATGCCCGTGACGTGCGAGGTGTAGGCGCCAATGGCCATGACGCCCGCGGCGTTGACCGCCCCCGCAACGCCGGGCAGTGCCACGGCGAGGACCATGGCCTCGACGAAGCGGCGGCGCTGCTCAACAAGCTCGTCTACGAAATTCATAGGGGCCGGGCGGCGCCGGCAGGGCAGGCGTGACGCGAGGCACGGGCCCCGCACTGCCGGCACTATA
Source organism: Planctomycetota bacterium (assembly GCA_020847415.1). Lineage (GTDB taxonomy): Bacteria > Planctomycetota > UBA8742 > UBA2392 > UBA2392 > JADLBZ01. The sequence goes on along the minus strand of JADLBZ010000097.1, from coordinate 12,546 downwards.
GGCGCCGGGTAGTCCCCCGCAAGCCCGGCGCAGCCGTGGCACCGGACGCGCGGCCATGCTCAAATGCCGGCAACCCCGGGGGGAAACATGCTTAACCACGTGCTGCTGCCGCTCTCTCATGCCGTTACGTACCCGGCCATGCAGCAGCGCATCAATCGCCTGCTGCGCGACCGCGCCCAGGCCGGCAGCGACAAAGAGGCCATTGATCGCCACATGTGGGAGCTCTACGGCGAGACCTGGGCGGTGATGTTCACGGACCTGGCGGGCTTCTCGCGTGCCACCGAGCGCTTCGGCATTACCCACTTTCTGCAGGTGATCTTCGAGTCCTTCCGCGTTTACATTCCCATCGTGGAAGAGCACGACGGCGTGCTGTTGAAGGTGGAGGGCGACAGCATGCTGGTACTGTTCCGGCACGCCAAGAGCGCCCTGGACTGCGCGCTGGCCATGCAGCGGGCGGGCGATCGCTACAACCGCAAGCGCCCCCTGGAGGAGCGCCTGCTGCTCTCCATTGGCCTGGGCTACGGCCCGGTGCTGAAGTTCGGCGACCAGGACGTATACGGCCAGGAGGTCAACGTGGCCTGCAAGCTGGGCGAGGACATCGGCGAGCCCGGCGACATCCTGTGCTCAGAGGCGTTCCGCAGCCAGTTCTCGGGCGCCAGGCCGGGCTTTGACCCCAGCGCGAAATCGCCGCGCGGTACGTCGCGGAGCTGGCGCATCCGGCACAAGGCGAAGTAGGGCCGGCCGCTCGTCCGATTGCAGCCAGGCTTGTCGGATTGCTGCATCGTGCCGATACGGTGCGCAGCCGCAGTTGCTGCCGACCGCTCCTTGCAGTCTGCTTCCTGAACCGGGCCGTCCGTCGCATTCTTCGTGTCAGCAGCGGGTGTTCAACTGCAAGCTCCCGCCGAGATGCAGGGACGCAGAGAAAGGCAACTGCTGTTATCCACGGAAAACTGCAGATAGGTGCGGATGAGCCAGTGGCGCTGGAAGCAGTTGTCTGTGTGCATCCATGTTCAACGGTGGATGTGCAGTAGCCTTGGCAGTACTCCGTAACTTCGCTTTCAGACGCAGTTGCCTTGCAAGGCTGCGTGCCTGCGCCGCTGGCACGCCCGCGCTCCAGTTTCCGCGACAGACAGCGAGGAACCGTGGACTTTCTCATGGAACCCGCGTGCAATTGTGGATCATGCTGTTGCGCAATTCGTATCATGCAGGCACCGGGCTGCTACCGTCACTTCATGGGCATCGCGTACTCATGGTTGTTGTCGCTGCGTGGCCGGCTGGTATTGCTGGTGTGCACGGCCACGCTTCCTGCGCTTTTGTTCACGTTCTACGCGGCGAACAACGAGCGGCAGGCTACCGTGCGGCGCATGGAAACAGAGGCCAGGCACGTTGCGATGATGGCGTCGCGGGAACATCGCCAGCAATTCGAAGGTGCGCGCAGGCTGCTAATGCAACTGGGTGGCAGGCTCCGAAGTGACGATACGCTGCTGACCGCACACCAGGAGCTGCTGCCCTCGCTGCTGGCTGCCTTTCCGCATTTCGCGAATATCGGCTACCTTTCTGCGGCAGGCGACGTGATGGCCAGCGCCCAGCCCGCGGATCGCCCGACGTCCTGGCGCGACAACCCGGCATTTGTGCGCGCCCTGAAATCTCACGACGTTGAGACCGGACAGTACCTGATTGGCGCGATTGTGCACCGGCCGCTGGTGCAGATGGCGTATGCCGTGCGCAAGGATAACGACGAGATCAGCGTGGTGCTGTTTGTGGCGCTTGATCTACAGTGGTTTGACGAGCTGGCCCGCCAGGCCAACCTGCCCTCCGACTGCTCGTTGGTCATTGCAGATCGCGAGGCGCGCATCCTGGCCAGCGGGGGCGAATTGACCGCCGATTCTCTCAGCGTTGGGTCCACGATCGCCGGGCTGGACTCGGTGATCGGCGGCGATTCGGGGCGCGTGCTTGCCGATGAAGGAAGCGGGCGGCGCCGGCTGTTTGTCGGATCGCCCATGGACAGCGTGCCCGGCGTGTATGTGGTGGCAGGCCTCCCTTACGAACGGGTGACGTCGGAGGCCGACCGGGCGTTCTTCCGCACCCTGGCGGCGCTGGCACTGCTGACGGTTTTCACGGTCGGCTCCACGCTTGTCGCTGCCGAAGTTTCCGTACTTCGGTCCCTGCGCGTGCTGAACATGACCGCGCACAGGCTTGGCAGCGGCGAGTTAAGCGCGCGAGCGCGCGTTTCGCGCGGCAAGGGCGAGATCCGCGAACTTGCGATTTCCTTCAACACCATGGCTGCCGCGCTGGCGGCTCGCGACGCGGAGAACACGGCGGCGCGCGACGAGTTGCGCGCGCTGTCGCAGCGTCTTCAGCTGACTCGCGAGGAAGAGGCCGGCCGCATTGCCCGCGAGCTGCATGACGAGATCGGGCAGGCGCTTACCGCGCTGAAACTGGACCTGGCGACCCTGAAGCGCCGCTGCGGCGAAGACGCTGGCGCCGCGTGCGCGGAAGCCCTATTACAAGGGGTGGCTGAACTCAGCGCCCGCATTGACGGCGTGGTGGACTCTGTGAGGCGGTTGTCGTCCGAACTGCGGCCGGCGGTGCTGGACCGGCTGGGCCTTACGGAGGCGCTGCAATGGCAGGCCCGCGAGATTGAAAGTCGCACCGAGCTCAGCGTGCTGGTGGATGTCAAGCTGGGCGATGCGCCCCTGCCGTGGTTGATCTCGGTTGCATTGTTCCGGATCGCTCAGGAGGCACTGACCAACGTAGTGCGCCACGCCCATGCGAAATCGGCCTTGGTTGAGTTGCGTGACCACGGCGACGAGGTCGAACTTGCCGTGCGTGACGACGGCGCAGGAATGCCGGCAATAACGGGCGCGCAATCGCTGGGGTTGCTGGGCATGAAGGAGCGTGCCACTCTGGTCGGCGGCACGTTCAGGGTGCAATCGCGCCCCGGCGGCGGCACCTGCGTCATGGTCCGCCTGCCCCGGGCCGTGACCGTGGAGGCAAGGGATGCGCATCCTGCTGGCTGATGACCACGCCATTGTGCGCTCGGGGCTCAAGCAGATCCTCGACCAGGAGTTTCCCGACAGCGTCATCGGCGAAGCTGCAGCATGCCCCGACGTGCTCGCGGCCGTGCGCGGTGGCGAATGGGACGTCCTGGTCCTTGACGTGTCCATGGCCGGCCAGAACAGCCTGAACATTTTGCCGGATCTTCGCTCGCTGCGCCCCAAACTACCGGTCATCATGCTCTCGATGCACGGCGAGCGACAGTTTGTGATTCGCGCGCTGCGCGAAGGCGCGCAAGCCTACCTGACCAAGGAGCGCGCGCCGGAAGAGCTGTTTCGCGCCATCCGCGCGGTGTTGTCGGGCAAGCGTTACATCGGCGAGTCACTGGCCGAGCAGATTGCCGACCACCTGGCAACGGGGGGCGAAAGCAAGCCGCATGAGACACTCTCGCCGCGTGAGTACGAGATTCTGCTCATGCTTGCGCGCGCACGGTCGGTGTCGGATATCGCTCACGAGTTGTGCCTAAGCGTCAAGACCGTAAGCACTTATCGCACCCGCATACTCGAGAAGATGAACTTGAACTCGAACGCGGAGCTGATGCAGTACGCGATTCAGCACGGCATTGTGGACCTGGCTGTGTAGGACAAACACGGACAGGCGCACCCCCAAAGGTCTTACACCCGAATCAGACGTCCGCCGATGCCACACCCTGGCCTGCACGCCGATACTTGGTGGCATGCCGCACACCACCGCCTCCCAGACGATTGCAGCGACACCTGCGGGCGCGCTTAGCTTCCTCAACGAGCGGCTGGCCGCCATGCATCCCGGCTATTTTGCGCTGACCATGGCCACCGGCATCGTTTCCATTGCTTGCAACCTTCTTGAACTCGAACTGGCGGCAAGGGCACTGTTGTGGATCAACCTGCCGGCTTACGGCGTGTTGTGGGTGGCGCTGCTGGCGCGGATCGTACGCCATCCCGCTCGCATTCTGGCAGACCTGGCCAGCCACCAGCGCGGCCCGGGTTTCTTCACCATGGTTGCAGGTACCAGCGTCATCGGCGTTCAGCTCACGACGCTGCTGGATAACCCCGCGCTAGGGGCCGTGTTGTGGTGGGTGGCGCTCGCACTCTGGGGGTGCATCACCTGCGCCGTGTTTGTGCTGCTCAGTGTAAAGGAGCAGAAACCATCACTGGCGGAAGGCATTAACGGCGGGTGGCTGCTGGCCGTAGTGGCGCCGCAGTCAGTTTGCGTGCTCGGTTGTGTAGCCGGCCCGCAACGGCTGATGGACCCCGAGATCGCCTTGTATGTGCTGACGTCGCTGTGGCTCTGCGGCGGCATGCTGTATATCTGGATGATTTCGCTGATCTTCTATCGCTACATGTTCTTCAAGTTCGCGCCGTCAGACCTGATGCCACCCTATTGGATCAACAGGGGTGCGGTGGCCATCTCGACCCTGGCCGGTGCCAAGCTGGCGCAGGCCGGCGTTAACTCGCAACTGCTCGCGCCCCTGCTGCCGTTCATCAAGGGCCTGGCCCTAATGTACTGGGCTACCGCAACTTGGTGGATCCCCATTCTTGTCATCCTCGGCATCTGGCGCCACAGGGTGCGCGGGTTCGGTTTCAAGTATGACCCGCTCTACTGGGGGCTGGTATTCCCGCTGGGCATGTACTCGGTCTGCACTCTCCAGATCGCCGGCGTGCTGCAGGCCCCCTTCCTGGTGGGCATCGCCCAGGCATTTGTGGTCGCCGCGTTGATTGCCTGGACTCTGGTGATGTCCGGGCTGGCGGGGCGCATGGTGTACGTGCTGGTTCTGGCAGCGCGGCCACCGGTGGCAGCAACACGCATCACGGAAGCACTTACAGACAGCAAGATCGGAGGTTTGTCATGAGTGCCAAGGAAAGCGCGGTAGTAACCAAGCCGGTGGCAGCAGAGATCCCCCAAGCCGAGCGTGACCACTGTGAAGTAGAAATGCGTCGCGGACAGGCCATGATGGCCCAAGGCATGATCGTTACAGTGGCCAGTATCGTCGTTTACTGCATCATCAATTTCCGGGGCGACACAGCCGAGGACTTCACCGACATGCTCCAAGACGGCGCCTCGCCGCTGCTGATTTCCACCCTGGTGGGGATGGGGCTGGGCTCGCTGCTCTGGCTGTTCGGGTGCCTGGTGTACTTGCGGGCCGCAATGGACTCGGATCCTTCGCGCCTGTCGGAGTGAGGGCCGCTATTCCTTGTTGATCAGGCAGACGCCTGCGGGCGGGACGCGTACTTTGGGGCAGCGCCATGGACCACAACACACCGCAGAAGCTGATGGACGAGGTTCATAGCGCCAGCATTAAGAAAGCGCACCTCGACATCCACAGCATGCTCTTGAAGGGCGCTCTGTCCGGCGCGCTGCTGGCGCTTTCCACGGTGTTTGCCTTCCGCGCCTTTGACGGGCTGAGCGGCGGCGTCGCCAACCTGGTCGCCGGCGCAACCTTTCCGGTGGGCTTTGCCATTATTGTGCTGCTCGGGCTTGAACTGGTGACCGGCAACTTCGCCGTCCTGACCATGGGCGTGCTGGGCCGCAAGATCACCCTCTCTGCCACCCTGCGGAACTGGTCGTGGGTGATGCTGGGAAACCTGCTGGGCAGTCTTTTCGTGGGTGCGCTGCTGGCCTTTGCCTTGACCAAGGGCTTCCTACACGAGCCGGGCCCCCTAGGCGATAAGCTCATCGCCACCGCACTCTCCAAGACCGTCGACTACCAGCACGACGGCTTCAACGGATGGATGTCTGCGCTGGTAAAGGGTCTGCTCTGCAATTGGCTGGTTGCCCTGGGAACCGTGCTGGGCATGGTCTCGTCGTCCACCATCGGCAAGGTCATGGCCGTTTGGCTGCCAATTGCCACCTTCTTTGCCCTAGCACTGGAGCACTCGGTCGTGAACATGTTCGTCATTCCCACCGCCATGCTGCTGGGCGCCGACATCTCCTTGGAGCAGTGGCTGCTATGGAACCAGTTGCCTGTCACGGCAGGCAACGCCATCGGCGGAGCGCTGCTTACCGGTGCCCTGCTCCACTACAGCCACAAGCGACAGCCCGCCGTAGCCTGATTGCACGGCATCGCAGCTTCAAAGTTCAATCGCCGCCCACGAAGTAGGCCAGCAGCAGTTGCAGGATGATGGCGTGGCTGCCCAGGCTGCGCACTGTCTCGCGGTGCTGGGCCTCGAACCAGTCCACATGCAGGCCCAGTTCCAGCGTGGCAAACAGCAACGCATAGGGCAGCAGCAGCAGGGCGTACCAGAGCCCGCGGTCCCACAACACGTTGCGCCGGGGGCGCGACTTCCAGGCCAGGAACACCGCCGCGCACACCAGCGCCGCCACCGGCGGGTACCAGCGCACCACGATCCAGAAGGGATGGCTGGGCGGCTCAAAGCCGGTCCAGCGCGACACGGGTTCCAAGAACCAGCCGATTGCCAGGCAGGCCAGCGGCAGCGCCACAAAGGCCACACGGCCCACGTTGCGGCCCACCCGGCGGGTGATGCGGTCCTGCCCGGCGTTGACGAACCGCCACCCGGCCAAAGCCGCCAGGGCCAGCGCCAGCACCGTGTACACGGGCAGCGAGCCTGCCCTCAGGCCCAAGACGCCGTCCCAGCTTGATTCCGGCAACAGCCACAACAGGCCGCACAGCAGGCACAGCCCGATGCCCGCCCAGCCGCCCCAGAATGCCAGCTCGCGCACAAAGGCATCAAAGCGCTTCTTCAGGGCGCGTGCGTTACGCCAGGCGCGGCGGCCTTCCTGGGCGGCGTGGCGCAGGGGCACGTTACGCGCGCCTGCGACGCCGCCACAGCGCCAGGGGCAACAGCCACAGGGCCAAAGCGCCACCCGCCAGGTGGGCGGCGCACCCGCCCTCACCGGGGGCTTCCAGCAGTTCTTTGTCGCTGTCGCCGCCGCCACCGCCGCCGCCGACATCGTTGACCGTAACCAGCACCACGTCGCTGGCCACGCCGCCGTTACCGTCTTCCACCAGCAGCTCAAAGGTGAAGTTCTGGGTGAAGGGCACGGACGGGGCGGTAAACGTTGCCACGCTGGTGGTCGCGTTAGTAAGGCTGACCACCGTGCTGCCGCCGATCTGGCGCCAGGTGTAGCGCAGCACGTCGCCCGCGTCGGCGTCTGAGCTGCCGGCGCCGTTCAGGGTCACCGGCGCACCCTCATTTACTGTCTGGTCCACGCCTGCCACCGCCACCGGCGCGTTGACGCTGGTGTTGCCCGTGTAGCGCAGGCGGTACAGCACCGTGTCGGTCAGGATGTACAAGTGGTTGTCCGGGCCGAAGGCCAGGTCGCGCACGGCTGTGGTGAAGGACGTGACCAGGGGCCACATGCCCACGGCGGTGCGCTCGTTGCCGCCGGAAAGCACCACACGTACCACCATGGCGCCCGCCTTGGCGCCCACCACAGGAAAGGTCACCGAGGCCGCGGTGTTCTCGCAACCCAGGTACAGGCACCCGGCGCGGTAGCCCGCCGCCGGGAAAGACCCGCCGCTGGAGGGATGAAAGGCGATGCCGCTTGGTTCAAAGTCCGCGGGCAGCACCAGGGCCGGGTTGTTGTAGGCCGGGTTGACCTGGGTGCCGCTGGTGCCGGTGGTGTCCCAGCCGTAGTTGCCGGCTGCCACGCCCACGTTCAATTCATCGGCGCCCGTGGGCGGGTTGCCATTGTCGGTGGCAAAGAGATCGTTGGTGCTCGGGTTGAAGGCCAGGCCGCGGGGGTTGCGCAGGCCGCGCGCCCAGTACGGGTTCAGGGAGACCGGGTTGTCCACGGGCACGCTGCCGTTGCTGTTGTAGCGCAAGACCTTGCCCAGGCTGCTGGTCGTGCTCTGGGCAGCCGCCCCGGCAATGGCCAGGGCCGCGCCGCCGTCGCCCACGCCCACGTACAGCTTGCCGTCCGGCCCAAAGCGCAGCCGCCCGCCCAGGTTGGTGCCGGTGGCGCTGCCCATGGCAATGGCAGGCACCACGGCGGTCTCGGAGCCGCCAAGGGCAGTGCCCAGGGCAGCCACGTTCTCGGTAAAGCGCTTGACCACCAGTTGCGGCGCGCCCGCTGTGCCCGTGGTGTGGGCCACATAGATGTAGCGGTTGTTCGGGTCGCTGGTGCTGGCTGGGAAGGCAGGGTCAAACACGATGCCGTGCAGGCCGCAGTCGTTGCTGGTCGGGCCCACATAACCAGAGACCGTGGCAAACACCGTGGGCGCCCCCGGCGTGGTGGTGGGGTTGGTCACCACCATGATCTGGCCCGTGCTGTGCTCGGTGTAGAACAGCCGCCCGTCGGGCGAAAACGCGAACGCCCGGCCGGTGACCACCGGGTTCAGCACCACATCCAGCGCGAAGCCGCCCGCGACACTGGGCGCCTGGGCGCCCAGCACAGACGCCATCAACAGGCTGGCAAGCAGGAACGTAGCCTTCATCGGGACTCTCGACCGGGGTGAGACGGGGAACGGGCATCTTCACCCCGGAAGGCGCCCGGCGCAAGCACAAGTGCCGTTCAACCGCGCAGACCTGCCCTGCCCTTTACAAAGGCCAGGGCCTGCTCGCGGTTCGCAACGCGCCCTTCCAGCACCTCGTCCTCCAGCGCGGTCAGCAACTCGCGATAGACCGGGCCGGGGGGCAGGCCCAGGGCCTTCAGGTCGTTGCCGTCCAGGGGCAGGGGCGGGCGCAGGGCCTGCGGCTGGCGGGCAAACTCGGCCAGCTTGTCGCGGGCAAAGCACCAGGTGTCCAGCTTGCCGTGGCTGGCCTGGCAATCCAGGCGGTGCAGCGCGAGGTCCTCGTCAAAGTGCTCTTTGCGCAGGAAGCGCTTCAGGGTGGCGGTGCTCATCTTGGGCACGTTGATGAACTTGAGATGGTCCTGCACCAGCGAGGCCACCCGGGCAATCACCTCGCCGGGAAAGCGCAGCCGCAAAAGGATCTCGCCGGCCATCTGCGCCCCCAGCTTATCGTGGCCATGGAAGCGGATGCGGTCGCCGCTGTCGTCGAAGGTGGGCGGCTTGCCCACGTCGTGCAGCAGCACGGCCAGCGCCAGCGTGAGAGAGGCCGGCTGGTCCATCATGTCCAGCGCCAGCATGGTGTGGACCAGCACGTCGCCCTCGGGATGAAACTCGGGCGGCTGGCGCACGCCGTGCATGGCAGCCACCTCGGGCAGGATGGCGTCGAGCAGGCCGGTCTGCAGCATCAGGCGCAGCCCGCGCGAAGCACCCTTGGCGGTCAGCAGGCGGGCCAGCTCGTCGCGGATGCGCTCGCCGCTGCACTGGCACACCTGCGGCGCCATGGCGGTAACTGCCTCCAGGGTCTCGTCGGCGATGTCAAAGCCCAGCCCCGCCGCAAAGCGCACGGCGCGCAACAGGCGCAGCTTGTCTTCTTCAAAGCGTGCCCGGGGAATGCCCACGGCGCGGATGACCCGCCGCTTCAGGTCAGCCAACCCGCCCACGTAGTCGTGCACTTCGCTGGTCTCGGGGTCCAGGAACAGGGCGTTCACGGTGAAGTCGCGGCGGGCGGCATCCTCGGGCGCGCTGGTGAAGGCCACGCTGCTGGGGTGGCGGCCGTCCAGGTAAGGGCCGTCATGCCGGAAGGTGGCGACCTCGATGGCGATCTCGGGCAGGTTCTCGTCCAGTACGCGGATCACGCCGAACTGCTTGCCCACCGCCACGGTACGCGCAAAGGCGGCCTCCACGGCATCGGGCAGGGCGCTGGTGGCAACGTCGTAGTCTTTGGGTTCGCGGCCCAGCAGCAGGTCACGCACGCACCCGCCCGCCAGCAGGGCTTCGTGGCCCAGCTCGCGCAGGCGTCGAATCACCCGGCGGGCCAGCGCGGTGGCGGGGATGTTGGGCAGCGGTCGCACCGCCACAGCCTACATCGCAACGCCCGGTGCGCAGCCCGAGGTTACGTCACGAGACCGGGGCGAAGAACATCCAACGCCAGAGGATGCTCGTTGAGCCGCGGCGGCCTTGCGCAGGCAGGCCGGAAAGCACTCGATTTACCCGCCCGCAGCCAAAACCAGACCATCCCCAACTTTCCACACACCCAGCGAGACATCCGGGCCAGGCTACTTGCACCGTTGTTCCCGGGCTGCGCACGCCGGCCGGGAATGCGTTTCTTTGCGTGGTTATCCACACGAGCTCCGCGATTGCATTGTCGGCTTTGATGTATTTCACGTCGCCCAGTCGCAGGTCTTGCTCGCTCCGCAACTAGGCCACTCGTCCACTCCGCGTCCACAAGCCGCTAGAGTAGAATGACTTACGGCTTTGTGCGATTAGGCGGAATTCCGTCTTCACTGGCCCTTGATTGGCGACTTTGTAGGTTTGACGTCGCCGCCAGCCGGAGCTACTGCGATTCTGACACCTTATCAACATTCTCTGTGGGCAAGTTGACTACGGTTGCTGACACTCCCCTTCCGCCGCTCTAACTTGCAGCCGCAGCACACCCGAATAATCTGCCCTCTAGAACCGCCGCAGGGGGTATGCATGCGCAAGTCTTCACGGCAGCCAGCCAAACGCAGCGCCCGCAAGCCCGCGCCTAAGGCAGCCCGCAAGCCCGCGCCTAAGCGTGCCCCTAAAGCCACCCGCGCCAAACCGGTCAAAGCAAAGCGCGCCGGCAACAAGAAGCCCGCAAAACCCGCGCCACAGCAGAAGCCGCCTCGCACCCCGACAGCCCCCGCGGCGAAGCCGCCGGTTCCCGCTTATGTTCAGGCGCCCGTGCGCAAGACCACCGGCAGCATCGGCGTGCGCGCGCGCTTCACGGACCCGCTGCGCCGCTTCAACGAGCACGAGAACATTCGCGACCTGATTGAGGGCCAGGCCGCGCGGCTGGGCGACAAGCCCTTTCTGGTCTGCGAGGACGACGGCCGCGAGTACAGCTACCGCGCGCTGCACGACCGAACCACTCGCGTTGCCAACCTGCTGCGCGAGCTGGGTGCCGGCAACGGTGCCCGCGTGGCCATGCTGCTGGAGAACTCCGCCGACGCGGTGTTTGTGCTGCTGGGCGCCATGAAGAGCGGCCTGCTGGCGGTGCCCCTGAACGAGGCGTTCAGCCCCGTGCAGTTGCGCAGCGCGCTGGAGGACAGCGGCGCCAGCCTGCTGGTGACCAGCCCCGCCAACTGGCAGCGGGTGTCCAGCATGGTGGACTCGCTGCCGGGGTTGCAGGCTGTGCTGCTGACCGGCGGCGCCACGGAGCTGGGCGGCGTGCGGGTGGGTCAGGACCATCGCAACCTGGCTCCCGACGGCGGCTTTGTGCCTGTGCTGTCGCTGGATGCCTGCTGTGCTCTGGCGTCAAGCAGCGCCGTGAGCTCGCCCGTGCCGCGCTGGTGGGACGAGGCGGCGCTGATATACACCGAGTCCGAAATCAAGAACCCCCGGGGCGTCATCCTGCAGCACCGGCAGTTCATGACGTCGGCGCGCTGGCTGGCCACCTGGCTGAAGCTGGACGAACGCGAACGCGTGATGTGCACGCTGCCTCTGTTCCACACCAAGGCGCAGGTGATGGGCGTGTTCCTGCCGTTGGTGCTGGGCGCCACGGTGGTGATCTCGCGCGCCTTCAGCGTGAACCGCTTCTGGCGCGCCGTGGAGCGCTACAAGGCCTCGGTGGCGGTGGCGGTGCCCTCCATGGTGGGCATCCTGACCGCGCGCGAGCTTTCCGGCGCGCGGGTTTCTCGCACCGACCTGCCCTGGCCCGCGGCCCACGAGAGCCCCGGTGCCGCCTGCGCGCGCGATGATGCCGAGGCTCGCGAGCAAGGACTGGCGCGCGGTCACGACATCTCGACGCTGCGCATGCTGGTGTGCGGTGCGGCCCCGCTGCCCCGCGCGGCCCAGAAGGCCTTTGAGCAGTGCTTCCTGGTGCCGGTCATTGAGGGCTTCAGCATGGCCGAGACCACCTGCTTTGCAACCCTGAACCCCATGGACGGCACGCGTCGCCTGGGCTCGGTGGGCCCCACCGTGGGCAACAAGGCCGCCATCCAGGACGACCGGCGCCCGGCCCGGCCCCTGGAAGACAACTGGCAGCCCACGGGCCTCGCCCGCATGAACCCGCCTATCTTCCCCACTGCCGAAGTAGGCGAGCCCGGCGAGCTCTGCATCTGGGGCGAGAACGTGATGAAGGAGTACTTCCGCCGCCCCGCCGCCAACCCGGCCGCCTTTGCCGGCGGGTGGTTCCACACCGGCGACGTGGCCCGCCAGGACCCGGACGGCTTCTTCTACATTCTGGGCCGCAAGGGTGAGGAGATTATCCGCGACGGCAAGCGCTTCATGCCCCGCGAGATTGACGAGGCCCTGTTTGCCCATGCCCAGGTGGAAATGGCGGCCAGCGTGGGCGTGCAGGACGCGCGCAAGGGCCCGCAGGTCACCACCTGGGTGGTCATGCGCAAGGGCACCTTCGAGGGCGGCGCCGCCGACGGCCGCCTGCCCCGCGACGCGGCCCAGGAACAGCACATGACCGAGCTGCTCGAGGCCCATCTGCAGGGCCGCCTGGAGCCGGGCCGGCGTCCCACCACCATTCTCTTCCTGCCGCAGATCCCGCAGGATTCCTCGGGCAAGAC
>JADLBZ010000096.1 GCA_020847415.1 Planctomycetota bacterium | reverse complement strand
TACGCCAAGTTCTTCTTCGAGCTGGTCAAGGGCCGCAACCCCGAGGAGCTGGTGCCGGAGATCTTCACGGACAAGAAGCTGGACCAGTACGAGAAGGACTGGCTGGCCTACTGGAAGAACATCTAGCAGGCCGTTCAAGACGGACTCTTCAGCGGCCGGCCAGCGAAGCAGCCGGGGTGCGGGCTTCCAGCCGGCCCACCAGGGCGGCAGCCTCCAGCCGGCGGGGGTTGTCCGCAGGCAGGCCGTCTTCCTTTGCCACCTGAAGCGCCTCGCGCGCCTGCCGCAGGGCCTCGGCGTTGAGTCCGTCGCGTTCCAGCAGGCGGGCGGCGCGGCAACGCTCGGCGGTGTCGGCGCAATCGGTGCTGGCGCCCGCAAAGCGCCAGCCGCCGCAACCGTCAGGCTCAAACTGCAGGCGGGCCGCGGCATGGGTGCCCGCCAGCGTCTCGCCGTCCAGCTCATCGTCGCGCCGGATCAGCAGGGCAAGCAATGGCGACCAGGCTTCCACCGAGACCTGCCAGCGCCGTGCCGTGCGGTTGTCCGGGTGCTTCTCCAGGGCGCTCTCGCGGAAGCCGAGTGTGCGCACCAGCCGCCCGCGCCACAGCCGCAGCACGCGGCAATGGGTGGTCTCGAGCTCGCTGGTCTTCAGGGTGGTGCGGACCCAGACGGCGCCTGCCCCGGCAAAGGGCGCCACGGTCGCGGTCATCTCGCCCGAGGCGGCAAAGCCCGTGCATGAGTCCGGTGCTGCAGCGGCGTCGGGGTCGGCAAACCAGGCCGCCGCGACCGCACCCTTTGCGTGCAGCAGGGCCACCACGCCGGGCTTGCCGCTGCCGGCCAGGTCGGCGTGCAGCAGCGAGGCGTGCTCCAGGCGGGCGTAGTCCCCCACGCCCACGCCCAGCCGCGCGCGCACGTCCGGGCTAAGCAGCGCGCGACGGGCAAACAGCGGGGCATCGCCATCGGCCTGGGCCGCCAGCGAAGCGGGGAAAACCAGAAGCAAGAGCAACCAGCGCATAGGAAAGGGCGGCAACGGGCCGCCCTCATGCTTCGGCAGGTTACGGCGGGCAACTTCACTCCGGCTTTGCGGGGGGCTTGCGCCCCGAGAGCAGCGCAAACACCGGTGTGGCCTGGGGCAGGCCGCAGTGCGGGCAGACTGCCAGGCTGTTTTCCAGCTCGGCGGGGGCAATGACCACCTCGCCGTTGCAGCTTGCGCAGCGGATAACGTACTGCAGCGGGCGCTTCACCACGGGGCGCTGGTTCATGCCGCGTCGGCTCCTTCCAGCAAGTCGCGCACCGCGCGGGCAAGCTGCTGCATGGAAAACGGCCGCAGCAGCAGCGCATCGGCCGGCTGCACATGCGAGGCCTGCACCCGCGCGTAGGTGCAGATCAGGATGGGGATGGCGCGGGTGGCGGCGCGCTCTTTCAGGCGCAAGGCAAGCTGACAGCCGTTGACGCCGGGCATCTCCAGGTCCGAGACGACCAGGTCCGGCGCCGATTCGCGTACCGCAGCAAGTGCCGCCTCGCCGGACAGCGCTTCCTGTACCCCGTGGCCGCTGCCTCGCAGGAAAGCGCCGGCCAGCTTGAGGTTCAGGGGTTCGTCGTCCACCACCAGGATGCGGCTGCGGGGCGCGCGCGTGCGCCGCCGGGCCGGGCGTGCTGCGCCGGCGGCGGCATCGGCCATGGTGGGCAGGCCGGCTTCTTGCCACGCCTCTTCAATGGCCTGCTTGATCTCGCGGTTCAGGGTGCGCAGTTGCTGCCACAAGGGCGAGTCCGCGCAGGCGGGTACGCTGGCCGAGTCGTGGGCATCGGCGTGGAAAAAGAACTCGCCGTCGGGGCTGGTCTGCTCGACGGCGAGTTTCATATGCGGGTAGGCCCAGTTGCCAAGGCGCAGCGCCAGGCGACGGCAGGCATCAAGCCCGGCCGGGGTTTCATCTGCAAACCCGGCCAGCACCTGTGCCGCGGAAAGCCCGCGCCACCCAGGCACGCGCGGCTGGCCGCGGCCCGGGGGCCAGGCGTGCTGCGCGTAAAGCCGCAGGGCTTCGCGCAGGTGCCGGATGCGTATGTTCGGCGCACGGGCCATGGCCAGCTCCGGGGTGATGCACCCCCGGCGTTTAAACGGCAAATCGCACTGCATCGCTGCAAGAATTCCGGCAGGCCGGCCGCCCCTATTTGCTGTGGGGCGGCACTACCTCGGCGTGCGGGTTCCCCAACAGCTTGCGAGAGAACTCGACCAGGTGCTCGAACTGCTTGGCGAGCTGGTCAAAGCCCGGCAGCCTGCGCAGCTCGGGCGAAGTCAACTCCTCCAGCAGCGTCTCGGCCGCGATGCGGGCGCGTTGCTTGGCGCCGGCTGCCTGGTCGTGCCCCTCGCGCTTCATGTGCGGGAACAGCAACACGTCGCGGATCGTGTGCGTGTTGGTCAGCAGCATGCACAGCCGGTCAATGCCCACGCCCAGTCCGCCCGCGGGCGGCATGCCGGCCTCCAGGGCGTGCACGTAGTCGTGGTCCACTTCCTTGGGGGCTTCGACGTCCTGGGTCTTCAGGCCCATGGCCACCTGTTCCTCGAAGCGGCGCAGCTGCTCCACCGGCTCGTTCAGCTCGCTGAAAGCGTTGGCAAACTCCACGGCGTTCACGAACAGCTCGAAGCGCTCGCAAATGGCCGGGTTGTCCTCGCAGGCCTTGGTCAACGGGCAGATGGCCGTGGGGTAGTCAATCACGAAGGTCGGCTGCACCAGCTTGGGCAGAGCCGTTGCCTCCAGCAACTGGTCCGCCAGCTTGTAGTGGTCGTCGTGCAGCTCCAGGCCCAGCTCCTTGGCCTTGGCGCGCACGGCGTCGCGGCTGTGCAGGTCTACCCCGGCGTGCTCGCGCAGCAGGTCGGCGTAGCGGGCGCGACGGAAGGGCTGCCCCAGGTCAATCACGACCTCGCCCCAATGAAACACCAGGTCGGCGGGCGCAAGGGCCTCCGGCGCCACGCCCTTTTCGTGGCTGCGCACCAGCCGCGCGGCATGGCGGATCAGCCCCTCGGTAATCTCCATCATCGAGTGGTAGTCACCATAGGCCTCGTACAGCTCCATCATGGTGAACTCGGGGTTGTGGGTGGCGTCAATGCCCTCGTTGCGGAAGTTGCGGTTGATCTCGAATACGCGCTCAAAGCCGCCCACCAGGAGGCGCTTCAGGTACAGCTCGGGCGCGATACGCATGTACATGTTCATGTGCAGGGCGTTGTGGTGGGTGATGAAGGGTCTTGCACGCGCGCCGCCGGGGATGCTGTGCAGCATGGGGGTCTCGACCTCGAGGTAGCCCTTCTGCCCCAGGAACTCGCGGATGCCCTGCAGCACCTTGCTGCGCAGCTCAAAGCGAGCGCGCACGTCACCGTGAACCATGAGGTCGAGATAGCGCTGCCGATAGCGCTGCTCGACGTCGGCGAACGCCGTGGCATGGCGGGTGTTGCCCTGCTCGTCTTTGTACTCGCGCGGCAGGGGAGGCACAGCCAGCGCCTTGGTCAGGAACTTGAGCTCGGTGGCGAACAGCGTGACCTCGCCGGTGCGGGTGCGCTGGACGTTGCCCCTAACCCAGACAAAGTCGCCCAGGTCCAGGTTGTCGTAGACGGCCATGGCCTGCTCGCCCACCTGCTTGGCGTTCAGGTAGACCTGCAGCTTGCCGGTCTGGTCGTAGACGTCCACGAAGACAGCCTTGCCCATCTTGCGGTTGGCCAGCACGCGTCCCGCCACGGCGCGGCCCGCCAGGGTGGGGGCTTCCGGCTGCGCCCCCGCAGCCACGGGCGCCGTCTTGGCCTTGGCCTCGAGGTCCTCGAATTGGCTCTTGAGGCCGGCCACGGCCTCGCGGGCCGGGGTGCGCACGGCATAGGGGTTCACGCCCAGGCTGGCCAGGGCGTCGCGCTTCTGTTCACGGGCGCGGCGGTATTCGTTGGACATGCGGGCTCCTGCCGGAAAGGCCGGCGCAATCTAACGCCCGGGGGCTTCGCCGCAACCGCTATCAGGCCGTGGCAGACGGCTGCTTCAATGCCCTGCCATGGCCCCGGTTTGACTTGAACAGGCGCCGCGTTCGTGCCAAGGTCAGGTCATGGCGCCGCAACTGCCGGCTAACCCTCATGCACTGGACCGCGCCGCCCTGCTGGCGGCCCTGGATACCGTCGAGGCCGGGCTGTCCGGCGCTGAGGCCGCCCGGCGGTTGTCGCAGTTCGGCCCCAACGAGCTGCCGCGCAAGAAGGCAGCACCCTTCTGGCTGGTGTATGCCCGGCAGTTCCTTAGCCCGCTGGTCTACATCCTGGTGGGCGCCGCCGTGCTCTCTGTTGTGCTGGGAGACCTGACCGACGCGGGGTTCATCGGCGTGGTGCTGCTGCTGAACGCGCTGATCGGCGGCATCCAGGAGTTCAAGGCCGAGCGCGCCAACCGCGCCCTGCAGCGCCTGATCCAGACGCGGGCCACCGTGCTGCGCGATACCCAGGCCCGGGATGTGCCCGCCGCCGAACTGGCGCCGGGCGACGTGGTCTGGCTGGAAAGCGGCAACCGGGTGCCCGCCGACTTGCGATTGCTTTCGGCCCACAGCCTGGAAGTAGACGAGTCGCTGCTGACCGGCGAGTCGCTGGCTGTGTTGAAAGACGCAGACGCCGTGGTGGCGGCCGACGCGCCCGTGGCCGATCGCCGCAACATGTGCCATGCCGGCGCCGTGGTTTCGCGCGGCCGCGGCAAGGCCGTGGTCGTGGCTACGGGCCTGCGCACGGCAGTGGGGCAACTGGCCCTGGATGTGTCCGCGGGTCCCGAGGGCAAGCCGCCCCTGCTGGTGCGCATGGAGCGCTTCTCGCGGCTGCTGGGTATCTGGACACTCGCTGCCTGCGGGGCTGTGGCGCTGGGCGGGGTGCTGCTGCGCGGCCTGCCCGTGGGCGAAATGGTCCTGTTCGCCGTGGCCCTGGCGGTGTCCGCCATCCCCGAGGGGCTGCCGGTGGCCATGACAGTGGCGCTGGCGGTGGCCACCACGCGCATGGCCCGGCGCGGCGTGGTGGTGCGCAAACTGGCCGCGGTGGAAGGGCTGGGAAGCTGCACGCTGATTGCCAGCGACAAGACTGGCACCCTGACCTGCAACGAGCTGACCGTGCGCGTGGCTGTGCTGCCCGACGGCGCGCGGCTGGACGTCTCCGGCGCCGGCTACACGCCCGAGGGCGGCATCTCGGGCGCGCCGGACAACGACGCCGTGCGCAGCCTGGCCAGGGCCGTTGTGCTGTGCAACGAGGGCGCGCTGCACAAGGCCGAGGGCGGGTGGCGCTGGCGAGGCGACCCCACCGATGTGGCGCTGCTGGCTTTCGGCCTGAAGGCCGGCCTGGTGCGCGAGGAAGTCGCCGACCAGTTCCCGCAGTTCAATGAGATTCCCTTTGAGCCCGAGCACAAGTTTGCCGCGACCTATCACCGCAAACGCGGCGATGGGACGGTGGCCTTCGTGAAGGGAGCACCCGAGCGCGTCCTGGACATGTGCCGGTGGGCGGACCCGGCCGAGCATGCCCGCGCCGCCGGGCAAGCGGCAGGCCTTGCCGCCCAGGGGTGCCGCGTGCTGGCTGTGGCGGAAGGCGACGACGTGCCCGGCAGTGAGGACTCTGCGCCGCAGCCGCCGGCGGGCCTGACCTTCCTGGGGCTGGTGGGAATGATGGACCCGTTGCGCCCCGGGGCGCGCGAGGCCGTGGCTGCGTGCCGCGATGCGGGCGTGCAGGTCGCCATGGTAACGGGCGACCATCCCGTGACGGCGCTGGCCATCTCGCGTGAGCTGGGCCTGGCGCAGCAGGCCGACGAGGTAATGACCGGCACGCAAGTGGAAGCCCTGGATCGTGACGGCCTGGTGGCGGCCCTGCGCCGCGTGCGCGTGTTTGCCCGGACCAGCCCCCAGCAGAAGCTGAAACTGGTCGAGGCCGCGCGGGCGGGCGGCCACTTTGTGGCGGTGACCGGCGACGGCGTAAACGACGCCCCCGCCATTCATGCCGCCAATATCGGCGTTGCCATGGGCAAGGGCGGCACCGACGTTGCCCGCGAGGCAGCGGAGCTGGTCATCAGTGACGACAACTTCGCCACCATTGTGGCCGGCGTGGAGGAAGGCCGCGTTGCCTACGACAACGTGCGCAAAGTGGTTTACATGGTGGTCAGCACCGGCGCCGGCGAGGTGGTCCTGATGGCGCTGGCTGTGCTGGCGGGGATGCCGCTGCCGCTGCTGCCGGTGCAACTGCTGTGGCTGAACCTGGTCACCAACGGCATCCAGGACGTGGCGCTGGCCTTTGAGCCCAAGGAGGCCGACGTGCTGAAGCGCCGCCCCCGCGACCCAGGCGAGCGCCTTTTCAACCGCCTGATGATTGAACGCACGCTGGTGGCGGCCCTGTTGATGGGGGCGCTGGGCATGGGCTGGTTCTGGTGGCTGCTGAGCCAGGGCCTGAGTGAAACTGCCGCGCGCAACGCCCTGCTGCTGCTGTTTGTGCTGTTCGAAAACGTCCACATCGGCAACAGCCGCAGCGAGACCATCTCGTTGTTCCGCCTGTCGCCGCTGCGCAACCGCATCCTGCTGCTGGGGGTGGCCCTGGCCACCGTGCTGCATGTGACGGCCATGTACTTGCCGGGCTTGCAGGGCGTGCTGCACACGGCGCCGCTGGGCGTGCGGGAGTGGCTGGGGGCGCTGCTGCTGGCGCTGGCGCTGCCTGCCGTGATGGAGCTGCACAAGCTGCTGCGCCGCCGGTCGTAGGCGGGCGGCACCCGGGGCTATTCGTCCCAGCTTACGCGGCGGTTGGCGATGCGCGCCTTGCGCACGGCCCGCTGGCGCTTGCGGCGCAGCTTGGAGGCCTTGGTGGGTTTGGTGGCCACCCGCTTGCGCGGGGCCTTCACGGCCTGAAGCAGCAACTCGCGCAGCCGCGCAAAGCACAGCTCGCGGTTCTTGTGCTGGCTGCGGGTCTCATCGCAATCCAGCTGCAACTCGCCCGCGGCGTTGATGCGCGCGGCCTGCTGCTGCAACAGCCGCTGCTTGACCTCGGGCGGCAGGGCGGCGCTGGCCGCCACGTTCCAGGACAGCTGGACGCGGCTGTTGACCTTGTTGACGTTCTGGCCGCCGGGCCCGCCGCTGCGCGCGAAGCGCAGGGTGAACTCGCTGTCGGCAATCTCAATCGGCCCAATGCGCATTCTCTTACTTCTTCTTGTCGCTGGCGCCGACGGTGACTTCTTCGTTGTTCAGGAAGACCTTGCCGTTCTCGAGGCGCACCAGGTGCTCGGTTTCCTCCCCGGTATCCGAGACCAGCATCAGCAGCAGGCCGGTCAGGTTGAACTCGAAGCGCCACTTGCCCGCGTCGGTGCGGTCGTTCTGGCTGGCGGCGCCGGCCCGGCCGGTTTCGTTGCCGCCGCCGTCGGTGCCCTTCACGTAGTGGTCGCCCACGAAGCGGTACTGGTAGAAATATGTGCCGTCGGAGCCCAAGTGGTACCAGATGTTCGTTTCCCAACTGCTGCTGTTGCCGCTGCCGGCGTTCACGCTCTTGTAGCGGAACACGTGCAGGCACTTGCCGCCCACCTGCTGGGCCATGCCCGCGCGCTTTTCCTCGGCGGTCGGCTTGGCGAACTGGGCGCTGTCCACAAACGCCTTCAGGGTGCCCTCCATCTTGGCGCGGTCTTCCTTGGGCACCACCATCCAGAACAGCACGCCGTTGCCGGAGGGGCCGATCAGCGCCACCGAGCGCCCGGTGTAGACTTCGTGGCTGTAGTCCTGGGTGATGCGTCCGCCCTCGATTTTGGCGTCGCCGTTGGGCTTGAGCACCACGCCCTGCTCGACGTCGCTGAGGTCCTGGTCCTGGTGCAGCACGGCGGCAGCCGACGCGGCACTGTTGATGCCGGTCTGCATGTAGATGCCGCCCACGCCGCGCTGGTCGTTCGGGCGCAGCAGGAACATGGGAGCCTTGGGGTCAATGCCGCCCACCATGCCCTCAGGAAACTGGAAGCCGATGCCCAGGAAGTCGGTCTTCAAGCGCTGGGCGGCCTGGTAGGGCACGCCAACCTGCAGCTCGGCGCCGTCCAGCTTGGCCACTTCTTTGATGTCCGTCTTCCAGTTGGGGTCGGCGTTCACCTTGCGCGACTTGCCCTTGTCGGCGGCCTCGGGCGGCTTCTCTTTGGGAGCTTCTGCCGTGGGGCCGGGCGTCTCGGTCTTGTCCGGGGCCTTGGCGCCGCCGGCCAGGGGCTCCCGCTCAAAGGGCGAACCATCCACCAGCAGCTGCTTGCCCTCCAGGCTTAGTGAAGCCACCAGGACCTGGCCGCCCTGGGGCGTCAGCACCAGTGCTGCCGCAAAGGGCGTAAGTTCCAGCTTCCAGGTGCCGGCCTGCTTGAACTCGCCCTCGTCGGTCTGGGCGCTGAGGCTGTAGCTGCCATCGGC
Organism: Planctomycetota bacterium; assembly: GCA_020847415.1. Taxonomy (GTDB): domain Bacteria; phylum Planctomycetota; class UBA8742; order UBA2392; family UBA2392; genus JADLBZ01. The sequence goes on along the minus strand of JADLBZ010000096.1, from coordinate 8,175 downwards.
GCGGATCTCGACCACCGTGCTGCCGGCCTTCAGGCGCTGGCCCGAAACCTGTGCCAGCCAGGATTTCCTCTCGTCGGCGCTGGGTTCGCCAGCCACGAAGTTCTTATGGAACTCATCCACCACGGCCTTCGCTTTCTCGGCGGAAGCATCCGCAAGGATCAACAGGTACGAGGCGCCGGTTTCCGAAACGCGGGCCTGGGCGCGGCCGCCGCATTCATCGCCGGAGTAGTCGGCGTTGACCAGCTCGCCGTTCACGGTCGCTTCGCCTGTGCGTTCCAGGTAGGCGGCCTCGTGCATGGAGGTGAAGTCCACCTCCGGCCCGAAGACCTGTTGGGCCTCGGTGGCGGTCAGGCCGGTGCGCAGTGCCAGCACGCCGCAGCGCTCGGCCCCCGAGGGCTTGAGCAGGAAGATGCCCGCGCCCGCGTCATAGGTCATGCTCACGCCGGCCGGGACCTTGAACGTTGCGCCCAGGCGCGGAACCTTGACCGTTGCGCCCGCGGCATAGGTCTGGTCGGCCTTCAGCTCGGTGCCGTCGGCGGCCTGCAGCAGGGTCACGCGCGCAGCGCTGCCCGGCTGGGCAACGGGCGCCGCAGAGAACAGGAACAGGGGCGCAGCCACCAGGGCAGCGCGCAGGGCAACGTTGGTCAGGTGCATGGCGGTCTCCGGAAGGTGCACCAGCATAGCAGCGCCGCGGCACGTTTGCCCGCTTGAGCAGGCCGTTGCAGCCGCTGCCTCAGGTGGCAGCTTCGTCGGGCAGCTACAGGGGGGGGCTACTTGTCGCTGGTTACCACGCGGCTGCGCGAGGGGACACTTCCCTTTTTCAGGAAGAGCAGGGCAAAGCTGGTGTCGTGGAATCCGCCCCAGCCGCCTTCGCCGTCCTGCTGGGCCAGCAGGGGGCAGACGCCCTCGTAGTACCAGTTGTGCTCGCCCAGGTAGCGCAGGCCGCCCATCATGCCGATGCGCTCAAGGCCGTACATGTAGTAGCAGTACGAGTAGCGGTGATTATTGGGGTTGCGAGTCACTGAGAACCAGTGCTCCATCCAGGCCAGGCCGCTTTCCACAGAGGCCTGCACGTCGCGCGTCCAGGCAACGCGCACGGCTTCGTTGCCAAAGGCCTTCTGGCGATCCACGGCGTCCATCTGTTCCACAATGTCCAGGGCCGTGTACAGGCAGGTCAGGCCCGCGCAGGTCATGGAACCGTAGGCGTTCGTGGCTTCCGTGTACTTGTCCCAGGTGGCCTTGGCCGAGTAGCCCCAGCCGCGGGCCGTGACCGCCGTGGTGGCGCGCGTGACGCGCGGCGCGGTCTTGCCCTCCTTGGGCGGCTGGCCGCCAATCACGCGCTTGAGCTTGGGGCCGTCCGGGGCCTGCCACTCCATGAGTTTGCGCGTGAACGGCACAATCAGGTGCGGGGGCGGCTTCACACCGCAACGCAAGGCGGCGGCCATGCCCAGCCAGGCATACTGGGTCACTGAGAAATCGTGGCGCTCGGCGGTTTCCTTGCCCCGGTAGTAGTTCCAGAAGGGGTTGGGTTCGTTCTGGTTGGCCACCAGCCAGTCCATCAGGCGCTGCACCTCGGCGCGGTCCGCGGCAGAGAGGTCACGCTTGAACTCGGGGACTTTTCCGTCTTCCGCCAGAAAGGCGCGGCGCTCTTCCGCCGTGATGTAGAGGGCCTCGATGGCCATGATGGACATGCCGACGTCATAGGTGTCCGAGAGCGGCTGTTCTTTCATGCGCGCGAAGCTCTGGGTGATGCGGGCGTCGGCGGGGTCAACGTCGCACATCAGCAGGGCCAGCAGGGCCAAGGCGGTGCCGCCGCGTTTGTGCTCGCCGTAGGGCCACAGGCCCTCCTTGTCGCGCTGCTTCCAGAGGCGCTCCACGCCGCTGCGGATGGCGTTGCTGACCTTGCCGTTGAGTTCGCGGACGGCGTTGCTGTCCAGCTCGCGGTCCAGCTTCCAGCCACCGCGCCAGTCCAGCCGGTGCGGCACGGCCTCCTTCTCGTTGGCGGGAACCGCCACGTGTCTGGCGTGCAGGTCGGTGCTGAACGCGACGGCCCGACCGCGCTCGCCCTCGAACAACAGGGTGGTCTCGGCGCGGAACTCGCTCCAGAAGGGCGCTGCCGGCGCGGGTTTGTCGGGGTCGGCGGGCCTGAGCGTGTGCACGCCGCGCACCACGGCGCAGGTGCGGCTGTCCACGGCCTCGTTGCTCGCGAACTCGTATTGGCTCTGCACGGAAAGCGCCGCATAGTTGGCAACGCGCAGATCCTGCCACTCGCGGCGCCAGGTTGCGCCGGACTTGAGCTTGGCGCCCGGCAGGTGGGACGCCAACTGCCAGACCAGGTCCTCGGCGGTCAGGGGTGCCACCCGCGGCCCCAGAATCCCGCACTCGTCAAACTCGTAGCCAAACAAGTGCACGAAGCTGAAGCCCGGCCCGGTAACGCGTTCGTTGGGGTCGGCCGGGGCCGGCAGGGTCTCCTGGGCTTCCAGCTTCCAGAACAGGTGCTCGGGGGCGGCCACGCGCCACTTCAGCTCGGCGCGGTCGGCCTGCTGCAGCTCGGGGCCTTCCTGGGCAAGGCAAAGCGCCACGGTGGCCAGCAGCAGGGCAGCGGCAGACAGGTATCGGCGCATGTGCTCGTGCCTCTTTGCGTCGGGCTCCGTTGCCGCGAGTGTAGCAATCTGACACTTCGCGGGCGCACGAATCAGGCGCCTTCTTCTTCGACGGCAGCACTTGCTGTAATCGGGGCTTCCCCTGGTCCTGTCAACCTGCCAGGCCGGAGCCAGACAATCCAAAGGGCGAGGCAGCAGGCGTAAAACGCCCAAACCGGGCCCCTGACCTCGGTCCATGATGCGACGAGTTCATAGTGCGGTGGCGAGAGCGCAAGCATGCGAGGCGCATAGGCAGCGACCTCAAGGCCGAGTACGGCTGCCAGCAGCAGGTGTCGCTGAGTCCCGGAACCGCGCCACCAAGCAGATCCGAAGGCCAGAGAGAGCGCCACAGTGTGAATCAGCCAGCATGTTGGGTTTGCGAGGCACGCTGCAATGAACGCAAGTCCAGCCGCGCAGGCCTCGTCGTTAGGGGACTTCCGATGGCGGATTGGTGCGAGTGCAAGCCGATAGAGCAAGCCGGCGGTCAGGAAACCGCCTAGGCGCAGCCCCCAGGATTCACCGGCAGCAAAACTTCCCAACGTTGCCGAAAGAGCCCAATTGAGCTCAGAATCAGACAAGGCCTGCCGCATGCTGAAGTCGCTCGCGGCGGGTGAAACGACTTCCTGAAGGTACTGGACATGCAAGTGGACCGCGGCGGCCGCGCCTTCAGCGCCATGAAGGAGGGCAAGTCCTGCCAAGGCAGCGACGCCGCAGCCGGCCAGCCCCACCGAGAACCCCAGGCAGCCGCGCCAATCCCGGCGAAGCAACAGCCAACCGACAAGCACAACCGGGAGCACTTTCAGATGAACCGCAAGGCCGAGGAGTAGTCCCCCAACCATGCTGCGCCTACCAACGCACAACCCCACAGATGTTGCCAGGATCCCGCAAAGGAACAGGTTTATCTGTCCATCCTGCACATCCAGCAAGACGGCCGGCAGCACTGGCAGCACCGCAGCGGCGCGCCAGCGGTTGGCAGCACGCAGGTCTCCCCCGCACGCAACCTTGCTCAAGCAGGCCAATCCGCTGAAGAAAACAAGAACGGAGGTCGCCTCCCATGCAGCATAGGCCATCGGGCGGGGCATCAGGGAGAACGGCAGAAACGCCATCGCAAAAAAGGGCGGGTAAAGAAACGGGTACTTTCCCGTGCCGTGCGTCCACGAATAGAGCTCATCGGGCTGGGCACGGAAGTCCGTCCCGGCGGTCATGAACACGCCGAAATCTGCGCTGTCGGCCGCCAGAACGCCGGTCAAGCAACAGGTGAATGCACACACGGCCAGAACCCATGGCAGTGCCACCTGCAACACAGCGAGCGTTTTCTCCTTTGTCGGCATGGCGTCACTGTATTGCCGCGCCTGGCTCCGGGCCAGCATGCTGAGGCGCACACGAGGTTGATCCGCACGATTGACGGCCAACTACTGCCGGTCCAAGCTGCTGCCATGCGGCGCATTGTGCTGGAGATCGAGTACCACGGGGCAGGCTTCTTTGGCTGGCAGCGGCAGGGGCCCAACCGCAGCGTCCAGGCAACGCTGGAGGCTGCCGCCGCCGACCTGCTGGGCGCACCCGTGGCCTTGCACGCCTCGGGCCGCACCGACCGCGGCGTGCACGCCCTGGGCATGGCGGCGCACCTGGACGTGGAATCGCGCCTGCCCTGCGCCGAGCTGCTGATGGCCCTCAACGCGCGCCTGCCCGAGGATGTCTCGGTGCGCAGCGTGCGCGAGGCCGACCCGCGCTTTCACGCCCGTTTTGACGCCCTGGGAAAGCTATACCGCTACAGCCTCTACCTCTCCCGCTCGCGCAGCCCACTGCAGCGCGACCGCACGGCCTTCATGCCCCGTGCCCTGGATGCCCGCGCCATGGCCGAGGCCGCCGCCCTGCTGGTCGGAACCCACGACTTTGCCAGCTTTCGCACCAACCCCGACGACGAGCCCGGCGACGAAGACGACGACGGGCCGGAAGTTACCGCGGACCTGTTCGGCCCGGCCGCGGTGCAGGAGGGCAGTTTCGTCGCCCCGCCCTGGCGCAAGCCCCGCCCCAAAGGGACGGTGCGCACGATCGCGACCGCCTCTGTGCGCGAACACAACCATGTGCTGCGCCTGGAAGTGCGCGGCAACGGCTTTCTGCGCGGCATGGTGCGGGCCATTGCCGGATCGCTGGTTGAAGTGGGGCTGGGCAAACAGCCGCCCGGCTGGCTTCGGCAAGTGATGGACTCAAGGGACCGGCGCGCGGCGGGTGCCAACCTGCCCGCCTGCGGTTTGACGCTGGTGCGGGTAGAAGACCCTGCCGAGCCCTTTGCCGGGCGCGAGGCGGCCGGCAACCCAGCTTGACAGGGCACAGGGGGCGACTAGTGTTTCGGTGATCGTACGCAAATGCGGCACCCGGCAAGGGTTTGGCGTGAGAGCCATCGTTTCTGACATTCATGCCAACGTGGCCGCCTGGGAGGCAGTCAGGAAGGACATTGAGTCCCACGGTGTCAAAGAGATCTTCTCGCTGGGCGACCTGGTGGGCTACGGCCCCGAGCCCCTGGAGATTGTAGACGCCGCGATGAGCTTCCAGCTCAACCTGATGGGCAACCACGACGAGGCCGTGATCTTCGAGCCCGTGGGCTTCAACTACCGGGCGCTGACCGCCATCCGCTGGACCAAGAAGCTGCTGCAGGGCGGCATCTTTGCCTTCAAGAACCGCAAGCGCATGAGCTTCCTGAAGTCCCTGAAGCTCACGCACCGCGACGAGGGCGTCCTGTTTGTACACGGCAGCCCGCGCGAGCCGACCACCGAGTATATCCTGAAGCACGACGCGCTGGCCGCCAACCAGGGCGAGGCCCAGGCCCTGCGCAAGATGGAGGACATCTTCCGGCAGGTGGACTCGCTGTGCATTGTGGGCCACACGCACATTCCCTGCATCATCACCGAGGACCACAAGTACCTGACCGAGAAGGACGTCAACTTCGAGTTCAAGCCCGAGAAGGGCAAAAAGTACATCCTGAACGTGGGCAGCGTGGGGCAGCCCCGTGACCGGGACACCCGCGCCTGTTACGTTCTTCAGGACGGCATGAAGTTCACGTGGCGGCGCGTCGAGTACGACGTGAAGGCCACGGCAGTCAAGATCCGCGCGTTGAAAGAACTGGACGAATACAATGCCGACCGCCTGGAGCAGGGCGTTTAGCCCGATTCCCGCGCGTCGCCAAGGAGAGAACAGTGCGCATCACCATCACGGCCAAGCACGTCAAGGTGACCGACACCATGAAGGAGTACGCCCGGGAGAAGCTCGAGCGCCTGGAGCGGTACTTTGACCGCATTGCGTCCATCCAGGTGATCCTGAACCAGGACGGGCTGGACCACGTGTGCGAAATCAACGTGCACACGGACACGCACAACCAGCTTTCTGCCGTGGTGCACAACCAGGAAGACATGCACGCCGCCGTGGACCTGTGCCTGGACAAGGTGCACCGCCAGCTCCAGAAGGTGAAAGAGAAAATCAAGGGCCACAAGGGCGCCGAGAAGCGCAAGAAGCTGGGGCGCGACGTGAAGCGCCTGACCCAGCGGCTGCCGCGCGTGGGCGAGCAAAGCTACGAGGACGCCAAGAACGAGTAAGGTCGCGCCGGCACAATGGCATTCTTTCCCCGATTGTTCCGCAGGTCGCCCGCGGTGGTCGCCATTGGCGGCGGCACGGGTGCATCGGGCCTGCTGCGCGGGCTGAAAGAGCAAACGGACAAGCTGACCGCTGTGGTCAGCGTGGCGGACGACGGCGGCAGTTCAGGGCGCCTGCGCAAAGAGTTCGGCATGTTGCCCCCGGGCGACATCCGCAACTGCCTGGCGGCGCTTTCCGATGCCGGGGCCTCGCTGGAGAAGCTGTTCCAGTACCGCTTTGAAGAAGGCGACCTCAAGGGCCACCCCTTCGGCAACATCTTCCTGGCGGCGCTGACCCGCACCACCGGCGACTTTGAGGCGGCGGTGCGCGAGGCCAACCGCATTCTCAACGTGCGCGGCCGCGTGCTGCCGGCCACCGGCACCAAGATCTCGCTGGTGGCAGAACACGAGGACGGCAGCAAGACCACCGGCGAGTCCCTGGTGGGCAAGGTGGCCAAACCGGTCACGCGCCTTTTCCTTAAACCCGAGGACGTCCCCGCCGCGGCGGACGTGGTGCCTGCCATCCTGGCCGCCGACCTGGTGCTGCTGGGCCCGGGCAGCCTGTACACCAGCGTGTTGCCCGGCCTGCTGATCCGCGAGATTCGCGAAGCGCTGCTGGCCACCAGTGCCGTGGTGGGCTACGTGTGCAACATCATGACCCAGCCCGGCGAGACCAGCGGCATGTCCGCTTCGCGCCACGCGCAGGTGGTGTGCGACCACACCACGCCCGAGCTGCTGGATTTCGTCGTGGTCAACAGCGGCAAGGTGCCGGAGCGCCTGGCGCAGGCCTACGCGGCGGAGGGTTCGCAGACCGTGGAGTGCGACCTTGAGGCCCTGCAAGCCCTGCCGGGCCGCCCGCGCATTGTGACCGCGGACCTGGTGCACGCCGACCACGTGGTGCGGCATCACCCCTCGCGCCTGGCGGAACTGTGCATCGCCCAATGGCGCGAATTGAGCCGCGAGCGTGCAAAGGCTTGAAATCGGCCCGCGCGGGCAATATGAAATCGGTGTACGCACGAGGCCACCATGTCCGCCATCGGCGAAGTCGAGCTGCTGAACAAGTACGGCCTGCACCAGCGGCCGGCCATGAAGGTCATTGAGACCGCCAGCCGCTTCTCGTGCGACGTGTTCCTGGTCAAGGGCGAACAGCGCTGCAACGCCAAGAGCATCATTGATGTCATCATGCTGGCAGCCGAAAAGGGCACCCGCCTGACGGTGGAGGCTGACGGCAGCGACGCCGACGCCGCCGTGAAGAGCATGATCGAGCTCTTTCGCAACAAGTTCTATCTCAGCGAAGAGTAGCCGGCAGTGCGTTGAGCCGGGGCACTTTCAGGTTCTTCGCTGTCTTCTGTGGATTCGGCGGGGTGCTTCGCGCAGGCCCCGGCAAGCCGGCCGCAGGGCGGCCCTGAGCACATGCGGGGTTGAACAACAGACAACGGCTGGATCGCCAAAGCGCCAAATAGCCAAAGCTCTGTTCCTGCTCGCGTGCTTACCCGCACAACAGCTTGCACGACCTACTGCAAGACGACCCGCCGGGACTTCCTGTTCAGCTTTCTGACCGGCACCAGCCATTGGCGCTTTGGCGCTATGGCATTGCCATTTCCTGCAGCCAACACAGCGAAGCACCGAAGTGTCTCGTCGGGTGCCGCAGCGCTGTCTCGCCGCGGTTGCTGTGCTGCGCGCTTCTTCGCGTTTTTCGCGTCAGCAGTTGCCGTTGCCGTGCTGCGCGCCCACATCGGAGATTCCACGCCGTTTGGCGAGGAACCAACCGTCAACAGCTCGCTAGCAGGGCGTTGAAAAAGTCCTTTTCAACGCCCTGCCCGGCCCGCGCGGCTGCACGGGCCGGTCGGCGAGCGGCTTCACGCCGCGAGCCGGGCAGTTGCTTTCCGTTGAGGAAGGCGCCAACG
>JADLBZ010000095.1 GCA_020847415.1 Planctomycetota bacterium | reverse complement strand
TGGTCGGGTGCACCAGCCGGATGCCGCCTTCGGGTGCTGCCCCAGCCTCAGCCTGCTTGCGGGGTGCCAGGCGCGGCAACAGCCCGTACTCGTAGAGGTTGTCGAAGAACACGTCGTATCCGAAGCAAGTCAACACCCGCAGTCCTGCTGCGCGCGCCAGGTGCTTGTGCTGGAACTTGGTGCGGAAGTGCGCATAGAAGTGGCCGGCCCGGTCCATGCGCTTCATCCACGCTGCGTGGCGCAACCGGTATTGCCACCAGTCAGCAGACCAGCCGAAGTCCATCACCGGCATGCGCAGCAGCATGCGCCCGCCGGGCTTCAGCACGCGCGCAGCCTCAGCGTAGAGCGTTTCGGGCTCGGCGAGGTGCTCAATCACGTCAAAGGCGGTCACGGCATCAAACGTGCCGGCCGAGAAAGGCAGCCGCGTGGCGGATGCAACCACGGCATCCCAGCTGCTGCGGTCGTGGCGGCGGGCAAGCTGCGCAGCCACACTCGCGGCCGAGATGTCTATGCCCACGCAGCGACAGCCGTAGCGCGACGAGAGCGCATCAGAAAGCGGCCCGGCACCGCAGGCTACTTCCAGCACCGTTTCGCCGGGCTTCAGCCGCAAACGCCTCAACATCCGCGACTTCTGCAGCCCGTGCGGCGACACAAACGCGGTAATGGGGTCCGCAGTCTGGCCCAGCCCTTCCAGCAACACGTCGTAAGCGGCACGCTGCACCTGTTCTGCCGTACGCACCTGCTCCAGCACCTCCAGCACGCCCTGAGCGGAGGCCACACTGCTCCAGCCGCATCCGCAATGCAGGCTGCGGTCACGCTCTTGCAGCACCCCCTGCCGACAACGGGGGCACTGCAGCGGAATGCCGGTACGCAATATGGGCTGGCTCATGTCCATGGCTACACGTCCAGCAGGCGGTACGCGCGCCCGTAGTGCAACGCGAGACACTCGCGCAGCAGCGCCTCGTCCACTTTCTCGGCCCAGCGGGCGGCATCGCGCCGCGCCCGGGCCAGGATGTCCAGGTCGCGCTCAAAGTCGCCGGCGTGCAGCCGCGGCAGGCCGGACTGCCGCGTGCCCGCGAAGTCGCCAAAGCCGCGCATGCGCAGGTCCTCCTCGGCGATCTTGAAGCCGTCGGTGGTCTCGCAGATCACTCGCAACCGGCGAATCGCCTCGTCGGTGCGCGGCTCGCCGAACAAGTACAAGTAACTCTGCCGCTTGCCGCGGCCCACGCGGCCGCGCAACTGGTGAAGCTGGGCCAAACCAAATCGCTCGGCGTTCTCAATCACCATCACGTTAGCCTCGGGTACATCCACGCCAACTTCCACCACAACCGTGGCCGCCAGGATGTCCAGGGCGCCCTTGCGGAAGCGCTCCATCACGCGGTCCTTCTCTTCGGCGTCCATCTGCCCATGCACCACGCCCACGCGGCACTCGGGAAAGTGCTCGTTCTTCAGGGTCTCGGCGTACTCGGTGGCGCTCTTGAGTTCCAGCGCCTCGCTGGCTTCCACAAGCGGGTAGACAAAGTAGGCGCGGCCGCCGTCCTTGAGCTCGGCCCGGATCTTCTCGTAGGCACGGCGCTCGGCAGCGCGGTGCACCCACTCGGTAATCACCGGCGTGCGCCCCGGCGGTAACTCGTCCAGCAGCGAGACATCCATGGCGCCGTATAGCGTCATGGACAGCGTGCGCGGGATGGGCGTGGCACTCATGGCCAGCAGGTGGGGACGGTTGCCCTTGGCACGCAACGTGGCGCGCTGGTTCACGCCAAACTTGTGCTGCTCGTCGAACACACACAGACCCAGGCGCTTGAACTTCACGTAGTCTTCCAGCAGGGCGTGAGTCCCCACCACAATGTGGATGCGGCCGTCGGCCAGGTCGGCGCACAGGGCGTCGCGGCTGTTCTTGCGCAGCCCGCCGGTCAGCAACTCCACGCGCACCTTGCTGCCCCGCAGATAGGCCCGGAAGTTGTTGAAGTGCTGGCGCGCCAGCACCTCGGTGGGCGCAAGCACCGCGCATTGGTAGCCGTTGTCCAGGAACAGCAGCGCCGTGTACAGCGCCACGGCGGTCTTGCCGCTGCCCACATCTCCCTGCAGCAGCCGGTGCATGCGGCCGGGCCGCTGCAGGTCTTGCTCGATCTCGCCGCACACGCGCCGCTGGGCGCCTGTAAACGCAAACGGGAAGTACTTCAGTACCCGGGCCTGCAACTCGCCGGTCACCTTCAGCACCATGTCGGTGTCCGCGGCCTCCGAGCGCCGCCGCAGCCGCAAGCCCACCTGCATCATGAAGAACTCGCGGTACTTCAGGGCCAGCAGCGCGGCATCCAGCATGCGGCGGTCCTGCGGCTGGTGGGCGTGCCGATAGGCCTGCTCGATGGGCATCAACCGCAACTGGGCCGCCAGCTCGGCGGGCAACGGGTCCGGCACAGCCGCGGCGTGGGACAGCACGCCGGCCACGGTGTGGGCCAGGTCGCGGTTGTCCAAACCCTCGGTCAGTGGATATTCGGCCTCCAAGCCCGCTTCCTCGGGGGCAGCGTTCAGCTCAAAGCTCGATGGCCGCATCGTCCACTGGTGGTAGGCGTAGTCCACCGGCCCGGACATGCGCACGCGCAGGCCCGGCTGCAGCTTGCCGGTAAGCCACGGCTGGTTGAAAAACACCGCGGTGATGCTGCCCGTGCCGTCGCTGACGATCACTTCGGTGATCTTCATGCGGCGGTTCTTGGTGGCCTTGTTGGCGGCGGTCACCACCTCGCCGCAAATGCTGGCATGCATGCCGGCCTCCAGTTCGGCGATGCCGGCCCGCTGGTTGTAGCTGCGCGGGAAGTGGTTCAGCAGGTCCATCACGCGGCGGATCTTGAGGCGCCCCAGCGCCCCCAGCAGCCGGCCGTCGTGCGGCAGGGCTTCTTCCAAGGGGCGATTCAGCACGGCAAGGTCGGCGGCCATTGGCGCGAAAGTTACATGGGCGCGATTGGCACCACCAGAAGCTGCCGCCGCAGGGTCTCAGGGCAGCCGCAACTCAAACCGGGCACCGCCCTCCGGGCGGTTGGCGGCGCGCAACTCACCGCGGTGGGCCTCGGCAATGCGCCGGCAAAGCGCCAGCCCAAGACCCGTGCCGCCCTCCTTCTTGCTGAAGAAGGGCGTGAACAGCCGCTGCATTTGCTCGGCAGGAATGCCGGGCCCGTCGTCTTCCACCGCAAAGTACGAACCGTTGGCGTCGCGTCCGGAACGCACCATCACGCGACCGCCCTCACGTCCGTCGTCGCGCTGTTGGATGGCCTGGGCCGCGTTCAACACCAAATTCAGCAGCAGGCGCACGACCAGGTCGTGGTCCAGGGCAGCCGTGCCCTCGGCGCAGTCCACCGCCAGAGCCACGTCGCTGCCCGTCAGCTCCAGCGAGGCCAGGCCCACCGCTTCCATCACTACGTTCATCAGCGCCTGCGGCTGGCAGTCGGCGTGGAGTTCGCGGCTGTGTGTCAGCACGTCGCGGACCACACGATCCAGCCGCGCCACCACCCCGCGGATCTTGCCGATGGTGGGGCTTCCCTGTGCTTTGACCTCGCGCTCCAGCAGGTCAAGGTAAAGCCTGATACCGCCCAGAGGGTTGCGGATCTCGTGAGCCACGCCCGCGGCGATCTCGCCCAGCATGGCCATGCGCGACTGGTGGGCCAGCAGGTCGTTCTTGCGCTGCAGCTCGCCTTGAAGCTCAGCAACCTTGCCAAGAAGCTGATCGTGGCTGCGCTGCATGCGGGCCAAGGCCAGGTCGTACTCGGCGAGCAGGCGGGTGAAGTCCTGCGGAGTGGCAGTGTCGGGCATGGTTGCAGACTAGCAAATATGCCTATTTCGGTCAAAGTAGCAATCTGGTTTGCACGCTGTGTCGCGCCAGTCACCGATGCGACGTGGAGGGCTTTGCGCCCGTCACGTTGATGTCACTCCCGCCGGCGACCCATGTGTCAGCCTTGACAGTGCTTGCGTGCCCTCTAGATTGCGTGGGCCTTCAATCCCACCCCCCTGAAGGAGCTTGGTTCGATGCTTCGACGCATTGCGCGTGGGTCAATTGTATTTGCCGCAGCTTGTGCAGCCGTTGTGGTGGGAAGCGTAGCCTGGCGCGACAGCGCGCCCGTGGTGCGTGCCCAGGATGACGGCTCTGCGCTTGGCCTCGTGCGTGACGGCCTGCGCGAGTACAAGAAGGGCAACTGGGAAAAAGCCATCCAGAAGTTTGACGAGGCTCTGGCCCAGGACCCCACGGACGAGGACGCCCGCAAGATCCGCGACGAGATCGCGGAAGAGCTGGCCCTCGACTTCATCAACAACAATCTCGCCGACGCCGGCCTTTCGGGCCGCTATTCGCGCTTTGGCAAGTGGGTGCTGGCCGGGCGCAAGAAGAGCGCCGCCATCGGCCGCAACAACGACGCCGCGCAGATCAAGGACAACGTCGACGCCTACATGGGCGACGCCGACATCGCGCGCAACCTGGTGCGGGCCGGCAATGTCCGCGACGCCTTCGGCGACTTCGCGGTGCCGTACATCCAGGCCAACTTCATGCACAGCGAGAACGCGGACTACCGCTATCGCTCTCGCGTGCTGCTGGCCACCTTGGGCGCCCAGGCCGTGAACGCCATCATCCAGTGTATGCAGAGCACGCAGATGTACGACCGCCAGACCGCCTCGCTGGCGCTGGCTGACATCGGCGACCCCCGCGCCCTGCCCGTGCTGGCCCGGCACTTCCAGGCCCGTGAAGAAGACGCCCAGGTGCGTGAAGCCTGCCGCGAGGGCATTGAGCGCATTCGCCGCGACAGCGCCGAGAAAGACAAGCAGATCAACGCAGCCAAGGACCTCTTCTATCTGCAGGCAGAAAGCTACTACCGCAACAACGCGGCTGGCCGCTACTACCGCAACCGCCTGGTGGGCACCAACTACCCGGGCAACCTGCCGGTGGTGATGTACGGCTACGACCGCAGCTACACCGTGTGGCGCTGGTACAACGAGGGCGGCACCGAGACCCTGACCAGCAAAGAAGTTCCGCTGTGGGCCTACGCCGACATGCTGGCCGAAGAGTCCGCCATCCAGGCCCTTGAAGTGGGCGTCGGTGCTGCCGGCGGCAACGCCAACAGCGACGCCTGGGTCAACGACTGCGAGGCCCTGCTGGCCTGCATTCGCTTCCACCTGGCCACCGAGGCCGTGGGTCGCTACTACAACGGCAGTGAAGAGGAGCGCGGCTTTGTCCTCCAGCTTCTCGGCGAGAAGGGCATCGTCCCCAACAAGACGGGCTACGGCCTGGGCTCTGCTGCCGGCTCGGCCCGCCTGTACACGGCACTGGAGCGCTCCCTGGCCGACGGTTACCCGGAAGTCAGCGTGGCCATCTGCGACGCCCTGGCGGACCTGGGCGACAGCAACGTGATCGGCACCAAGACGGCAGCGCCCCTGATCCGCGCCATTGCGGACCAGGACAAGCGCATCCGCTATGCAGCCGCCCGTGCCCTGATCAAGCTGGGCGCACTCAAGGACTTCGGCAACAACACCATGGTCGAGCAGACCGTGACCCGCAACCTGCAGGAGACAGCCGCCCGCTCGGTGCTGGTCATTGCTGAGGATGAGGCTCTGCGCAACCGCCTGCTCAGCGACCTGGACAGCCTGGGCATCAACGCCACCGGCGCCAACACGCTGGAAACGGGTGCCGACCTGGCCACCCAGGCCCCGGTGTTTGACGCGGTGATCCTGCAGGGCGACCTGGCCCTGGCCCCCACCTTCACGTGGGAGCCGCCCGCCATCGCCGGCCAGGACCGCTCCGGCGAGACCCGCATGGAGACCATCTTCGACATCCTCAGCAAGGATATCCGCACCGCGCAGATTCCCGTGCTGATCGCCTGCCTGGACGGCACGGTAGACGACCGCAAGACGGCTCTGGCGGCTCGCAGCCTGGCTGACGACCGCTTCTTCTCGTACAGCGCAGAGTACGTCACCGACCCCACCGCCCTGCGCGACACTCTGCTTTCCATCTGGGACCGCAACCCGGAAAGCGCCAAGGCCAAGAGCAACGAGATGGTCGTCTCCGCCTGCGGTGCGCTGGCCGGCCTGAACCCCGGCACTACCAAGTACGCGGTGGACAAGCTGCTGATCGCCCTTTCGGGCGGCCTGCGCCTGGACGGCCGTGACAGCGCCGCCCGCGCGGCCATCTGCAACGCCATTGAAGTGCTGGTGGCCGACGAGAAGCGCGTCGGTGCCTCGTGGGTGCGCCAGAACCTGGTCCAGAACCTGCTGGACACCATCAACAGCGCCGACCTGGTGGATGCCCCTTACGTGAAGGCCGCCGCCGCCCGCGCCCTGGGTGCCTGCTACGGGACTCACAAGGGCTGCTTCGACGAGGACGGCTACAAGGCTCTGCTGGGCCTGCTGCGCCTGCAGTTTGAACTGGAAGGTGTGGAAGGCGCCACCCGCGACAAGCTGGTCCGCGAGATTGTGGATGCTCGCAACGCGGCTGGCGAGGCTTTGGGCCGCGCTCCCACCACGGCTGCCCAGCGCCTGGAGATTGCCAAGCGCCAGGCCACCCTGCCCCACGAGCCGCCGCCGGTGAACCCCAGCAACGGCTAGACGCCTCACACGCGACACTGCGGCGCCGGCTCCTGCCGGCGCCGTTTCTTTGGTGGCTGCTCCAAAACCCCGCGGCCTTTCTCTTGACCTGCCGCCCGCCCGCCGTGAGATGATGCAGCCATGGCAAGCCCCGATGCCCCAGCCGCCGAAGCCCCCAAAGCGCCCCCAGGCGCCGAGCCTCCCGTTGTGCAGGCCCTGGGCCTCGCCCTGGCAGAGGGTACTGTCCGGCCCAAGCACGCGCGCGAGGCCGAGGCCGACGTCTTTGACGCCGCCAACTTCCGGCAAGTCCGCAACGGCTGGTGGCTGGATCGTCTGTTGCCCGGCAAGGTGGTTCCGTACTTTGCGGCCGCTGTTGCGGTGTGCACCGCCGCCTGGCTGATCGGCCTAGCCCTGCGCGTTGTGGCCCTGGGCACCGACAACCTCACCCGCGTGTTCACGCAGTTCTTCTGGGACCGCCAGTGGCAGATGCAGCCGCTGCTGTTGCTGGTGCACTTCATTTGCCTGCGGCTGTTCAAGGGCATCTACAGCCGCAACTTTGACCGCGCCTTCCGGCACCTTGATGTCAAGCCGAGTGAGCTGGACGGCTATCGCAACTGGTTCCTGGGCGCGCGCGTCAACCTGCTGGCCGTGCCGCTGGCCCTGCCGTTCATTGTCTACGACGCGCTGGTGTTCTTCCGGGCCCCGGACTTCTACGCCCGCGTTTTTGGCGCGGGCTCGCCGCTTGCAGCGCTGGACGCCGCGACGCGCACGGGAGAAGCGTGGTTCCTGCTGGGGCTGTGGACGTTTGAGTGGCTGATGTTCGGCTATTACTGCTACCTGATGATCGCGGGCGCCATGGTGGTGCGCCGCATCCTGCGCCGCCACGACTTCGTGGATTCCGTGGACCTGGTCCTGACCGAGCGGCAGTTCCGGCCCCTGTTCAATGTCACGGCCCAGGCCGGCAGCCTGATCTTCTTCTTCGCCATCATCCACGCGGCCTACATGTTCTATACGCGCAGCGCGGGCAGCGACATCGCGGGTCTGGTGTTGCTGGTGGTGCTGCTGGGTGCCGCGTTCGCCATCACCTGGAGCGCTGTGCGCACCGAGTTGCGCGGCAACGTGCAGGCCGCCGTGGAGGCCCTGGAGGCCAGCTACCGCGCCGCCCGCGAGAAGCTGCGCACCATGCACGACGTGCCGGGCATTGAGGACGACATCCAGCGCATGCAGGTGCAGCTCAAGATGCAGCTTGCCCTGCAGCAACTGGACTACCTGCAGAACAAGTACGAGAGCCTGGGCCGCCGCGAGATGCTGAGCATCATGTTCAAGATGCTGGCCCCGGTGGGGTCCATACTGGCCCGCATCATCCGCTGGGGCAGCCTGCTGGCTGCGCTGGGCCTGGGCGGTGCCGCGGTGCTGCAAGGCGGCGACAAGCCGCCCCCAGCCACTCAGCCGCCCGCCGCCAACACGGAAACCCCGGCGCGTTGATTACCGGGGGCCTTGCAGCCGCCCGCGCGAGTGCTACGTTTACCAACCCATGGCTGGGTAGCTCAGGTGGTTAGAGCATAGGATTCATAACCCTAAGGTCGCGGGTTCGACTCCCGCCCCAGCTACCAGACTTCCAACGCAGGCGGGGAGAGGCCATGAGCCCCTCCCCGCTTGTCTTTGCCGCCCCCATCCACTTCCGGGATGGCGCAGGCACGCGTTGCAAAACCGGGACGCCGGTCTCACCAGCCCCGTAACTGCGCCGGGTCGGATGACACATACTGGCAGTGCCCCTTCCCTCCCCTGGGGAATGCCATGAGAACTGCACTTCTGCTTCTGCCGGCCATTTGCCTGTTTCTGGCCCTGTCGCCCGCCGGACCCGCGCTGGCGCAGCCGTCCGGGTCACGGCTCTGCCTGGTTCGCAGCCCGTTCACCACCGGCGAGGCCAAGGTTCAGGCTGACAACTCGGTGGCGCTGGCCTTTACGACCTTCATGCCGCAGGAAGGCTGGAAGCTGACGCTGGACGGCGGCGCCGCACTCGAGAAGGGTACGATCTCGCTGAAGATGACCCTGGTTCCGCCGGAGTCCCCCGGCCCGTCGGGCTTCGTGCCGCTCACCGTGACGGCAAACACCGGGCCGATTGCCGCCGGCTCGTACAACGTGGACATCTGGTGGCGCAAGCCCGGCGGCGAGTACCGCCTGCGGGCCCTGTACCAGTTGCAGGTGAACGCCCGCTCCGGCCAGCCGGGCACGCTGGAATACGCCCTGCTGTCGGCGTCCTTCCATGCCAACCAGCCGGGAGAGTTGCACAACGGCCCCAGGGGCATCGCGCTGAAACGCAAGGGCGCCACCACCGAACTGCACGTCACCGAGGGAACTCCCTATCGCGGTATGCGACTGCGCGTGGACCGCACCGAGGAGCCGGACGCCTCCAACACTGTGCACCTGTGGCTGACCTGCACCGATCGCCACGCCACCGACCAGCCGGGCGTGGGCCCCTGCGTCTGCGGGTTTGCCACCGAGGAAGTGAAACTGCCCAAGCTGAAGGCCGCCACCTGCGTCGTGGTCGTTCACTATCGGCCCTACGACCGCAAGGACACGGCCTACACCATTTCCCAGCGGGCGCTGCTTGCGACCGAACAGCCGCTTTCGCAACCGGCGCCGCCGCCGGTGCGCAGCCGCATCACCGGCGAGACCTCGGCCGCGAACGCGCCCCTGTGGCGGGCTCCTGCCGCCGACGCTCCAGCCGCGAAGGGCGCCTGCCTGCTGCAGAGCCGCTTCGACGGCATCTACGTTACCGAACGGGCCAAGGGCGCCCGCGCCTGGCAGCTCGTCCTGCAACGCAAAATGCCTGCCGGGTGGTCTCTGAAGGCCGACAGTGTGCAGGTCTGGGAGCATACCGGGGCTGTCGAGGTGCGCATCACCGCCCTGCCTGAAAGCGCCCCCAAGGATACTGACGGCAGCCGCTGCCTCGCGGACCTGCCCGCGTTGCCCAACGGCCGCCGCCGTGTGGAGGTCTGGGTCCGCGAAAAGGACGGCCCCTACGCGCTGCACGCCTGCTGCCACCTGGAAGCCGGCGGCGCAGCCGACTCCCCGGCCGAAGCCGACGACGTGCAGGGCGGTACCGCCTGCCCCCCCGCCGAGATGCACGTGGCGGACCTGCTGACCTCCGCGGCGGCGGGCCGGCCCGAAACCCCGGCCTTCGCCTGGGACGGCTCCGGCACACTGGCCTGGAAGCTGGACGTGGGCGCCTACGAGGGCAAGCCGGTCGTGCGAAAGGTCGAGGTGGACCACGTTGCCGGCGTCGTCCGCGTAAAGCTGGAAGTGCCCTTCGTGAAGGACAAGCCCACCCAGCCGCGCACCGAGACCGTGACCGCCCGCGTGCAGGGCCTGAAGTCCGGCACCTACACGTTGGAACTGCTGCGCCTGCGCGGCGAGGAGTGGAACCGCGAGCAGTCCTGGTGGCTGGAGGCGCAATAGAGCCGGGCGCTACAGCGCCAAAGCCGTCATCTCCTGGGCCGGCTCAAAGCCCGCCGCCACCACGCGGCGGGCTTGCGCGCTGCCGGGGTTGCACACCGGGTTCGAGTGGTTGAAGTGGGTCAGGATGATGCGCCGCGTGGCAGCCAGGTCGCCAAAGAACGCCAACGTGTCGGTGATGAACGGGTGCGAAATCTCGCGCAGGTTGCGGCCCGGCAGCTCCTCCGGCGAGAAGAACGTCGCGTCCAGCAGGCACACCTCGTGCCGCGAGACCTCCTCGCGCGCCGCCGGCCAGGCGCTCCAGTTGTCAATATCCGGCACGTAGAGCAGCTTGTCGTTGATGCTGATGCCCACCGTGTCCGTGTATTCGCCCCGGTGCGGCACCGGAATGGCACGCAGCCGCAGGCCCGGCCAGGGCTCAAAGGGCTGCTCCAACGGCATCAGGGAGATGTTGCCCAGCGAGACCAGTTGCTCCCAGGGGGCCTGGGTCCGCAGGAAGGCGGCCATGCGCGCCGTGCACCACAGGGGAAGGCTCCGCGTGTTGGCGGCCTCGCGCCCGAAGTGCACCAGCCCGGCATAGTGCCCCATGTGGGCATGGGTAAGCACCACGCCCTCGAAGGGGTTGCCCGCAGGGCGCGCGGCATAGACCGGGATGCGCAGCAGGCGGTTTTCCTGCTCGCGGATGTCGGGGCTCACGTCAATGAGCAGGCAGCGGCCGTCTTCAGCCAGCACGCAGATGCTGGGCCCCAGCCGCACCGCCAGCGGGTCCAGCCGCGCCGCCATGTCCGGCGCCATGCGCGAGCCCACCTGCGGCAACCCGCCATCCTGCCCCGAACCAAGGATGTAGACGGTGTGCTTCATCGCGCTGCCCGGGCCCGAGCGCTCTTGCGCTTTGTCGGCGCCACTTCCGCCTCAAAATGCCGCCTCAGATAGCGGCCCGTGTAGCTGTCTTCTACCTGCGCCACTTGGCGCGGCGGGCCCTCCGCCACGATACGGCCGCCCTCATCGCCGCCTTCAGGCCCCAGGTCCACCAGCCAGTCGGCGCATTTGATCACGTCCAGATTGTGCTCGATCACCACGGCTGTGTTGCCCTTGCCCACCAGCCGCTGGATCACCTCAATGAGGCGCGCCACATCGTGGAAATGCAGGCCCGTGGTGGGCTCGTCCAGGATGTACAGCGTGTGGCCGGTGTCGGGCCGCGCCAGCTCGGTGGCCAGCTTCACGCGCTGGGCCTCGCCGCCGGAAAGCGTCGTGCTGGGCTGGCCCAGCTTCACGTAGCCAAGCCCCACGTCATGCAGGGTGCGAACCACCTGGTGAATCTTGGGGTGGTGCTCAAAGAAGGCGATCGCCTCCTCGATGGTCATGTCCAGCACGTCGGCAATGCTCTTGCCGCGGTACTTCACTTCCAAGGTTTCACGGTTAAAGCGCTTGCCGCCGCAGGATTCGCAGGTCACGTGCACGTCCGGCAAAAAGTGCATCTCGATCAGCTTCACGCCCTGGCCTTCGCAGGCCTCGCAGCGGCCGCCGGGCACGTTGAAACTGAAGCGCCCCGGCTCGTAGCCGCGCATCTTGGCTTCCTGCGTGCGGGCAAACAGGTCACGCATCAGCCCAAACACGTTGGTGTACGTGGCAGGGTTGCTGCGTGGCGTGCGGCCGATCGGCGACTGGTCAATCTCGATCACCTTGTCAATCTTCTCAATGCCCTCGATGGCCTTGTGCTTGCCGGGCTCCGTCTGCGCCTTGTGCAGGTGCTT
>JADLBZ010000094.1 GCA_020847415.1 Planctomycetota bacterium | reverse complement strand
GCACGGCGATCATAAGCGACGATGGCAGCAAGCTGCTGCAGGTAGAGGTTGAGATCAACGTGGACTCGATCTGGACGGATGACCCCTCGGCCACCAACGAGAAACTGACCGGCCACCTGAAGAGCGGCGACTTCTTTGACGCCGCCAATCATCCCAAGGCAAAGTTTGTAAGCACGGAGATCAAGGCCGGAGGCGAAGGCGGCACACATACCCTGACCGGCAACCTGACCATGCGGGGAATCACCAAGGGCATCAGCTTCCCGGCCAACGTCACGCTGCAGGGCGGCAAACTCACGGCCGACGCCGCCTTCAAGGTCAATCGCAAGGACTTCGGCATGAAGTACGACGGCAAGGCCGACAATCTGATTCGCGACGACGTCGGCATTACCCTGAAGGTCAGCGCGAGCTGATCAGCCGCGAGAGGCCCGCCAAAGCACATCCGGCATGTGGCTGTGGAAGTAGCCGGGCGCGAGTTGCGCCTTGCGCCCGGCTGCCCGCGCCGCAGGGTCCGGCTCGTCTTCCAGGCGCAGCAGAGCAAGCACCCGGGCGCGTTCGTCCTGCAGCCGCCCGGCATCCAGATTCTCTGCGGCAGACAATGCTTCTGCGCGGCGTGCGCCGGTGGTGCAGGCGGCAATGCGCAGCCACGCCCAGGACGTCTCGGCGTCGTCCTGGAATTCCAGGGCCGCGCGCATCATGGTCTCGGCTGCCACCACGGCTTCAGACGTTCTGCCTGCGGTGTGCAGCGCCAGGGCCAAGGCTCCCTGTGAGTCCAGCTCGCCGCGGCGGTCGCCCAGGCGGCGGCGCAGTTCCAGGGCGCGTTCGGCCAGGCGCACGGCCTCGTCGCCCGGCCGCAGGCAGGCGGTCAGCAGAGCCAGCGCGTGCGTGGCGGTCATCAGGTTATGCAGGTCTCCGGCCGCGGCCATGGCGTCGGCTGCTTCTTCCAGGCAGGGCAGGGCTTCTTCAAAGCGCAGGCGCCGGAACAGCAGACTCCCCTTGTTGCCCAGGCTGGCGCCGATGGGAACGGACTGGGCGATCGTGCGCACGGTGCGCACGCTGGCCTCGAAGAGATCCATGGCGCGGTCGTAGTCGTTCAGGTTCTCGTATGCCACGCCCAGAGCCGTGCCGGAGCGCACCATCCCGCGTTTGTACCGCAGTTTCTCGCAGATGTTGTAGGCCTGCTGGGCGGCCTGTCGCATTTCCTCGAAGCGCTCCAGGCCGTGCAGCACGATTGCCAGGTTGCTCAGCGCGCCTGCTTCGCCGCGCAGGTCGTCGTTGCGCCGGTAGCACTCCATGGACTGGCGCACGCAATTCTCGGCCTCGGGGAAGCGCCGTGTGTAGAGATGGCAGACACCCAGCACGTTGTGGGTCTCCGCCTCCAGGCCCAGGTTGCCGGCTGCACGGGCAAGCTCCAGCGCCGGAGCGGCGTGCTCTGCTGCCTTCTGCTGGTCAAAGCAGCGCTGGTGACCGATCGCCACGGCAATCTGCAGCCGAGCCAGCGATTCCGGGTCGTCGGACTTCAGCCGTGCCAGCAGCCCCGCCTGCTCCAGGGCGGCCAGCATGGCCTCTCCGTGGTCGCGCAGTTCGCGGAAACGGTTGCGGTGCTGCAGCACCTGGCATAGGGGCAGGCTCAGTTTCAGTGCCTGCTCGGGCATGGCGCTGGATATGCACCAGCCGGCGGCAGCCAGGGCATCGGTGATGCCCCACGCGTCGCTCTCCTTGAGCGCGCCGCCCATGGGCGACGCCAGCAGCTTGGCCAGGGCATTGGTGCGCTCCATGTAGTGGCGCCCGTGGCGCATGTGCAGCTCGCGCATGGCAGCCTGGCCCAGCGTCTGTTCCATACGTGCCCGGCAGAAGGCGCGGATGGTGCCCAGCATCTCCAGCAGGTAGCGGTCGTCTTCCGACTTGAGCGACAGCAGGTTCTTGTCGCGCAGGCTGAAGACCGCCTCCATCACCTCCGGCGGCGAGTCCCCGGCGCCGGGCGGGGGGGCGTCAAGCTGCACCACTTGCTCGGCGCTTTCCAGCGTGAACGGTCCCTGGAACACGGCCAGTTGCAGCAGCACCGCGCGCTCCCAGGGGTCGAGCAGCGAGTAACTCCACTCGATGGTGTCCGAGAGCGTGCCCTGGCGGCCTTTTCGGTCGCGGTCACGGCTGGCCAACAGGTCAATGCCCTGGGCCAGGCGTGCGGCAAGCTGTTCGGGTGTCAGCACGCGCAGGCGGGCCGCCGCCAGTTCCAGCGCCAGGGGGATGCCGTCCAGGCTTCGGCAGATGTCGGCGACCGCAGCGGCATTGCGCGGCGAAAGTGCAAAGCCGGGCCGCGCCTGGGCGGCACGCTCAAGAAAAAGCTGGATGGCCGGGTAGGTGGACAGGCGCGCCGTCAGGCGGGCTGTGCTGTGGCCCACGTCGGCGTTCTCAGGCGCCGGTAGCGGCGTGACGGCAAACTCGACTTCGTCTTCCACGCGCAGCAGTTCGCGGCTGGTGACCACCAGCTTCAGTCGCGGGGCGGTGCGCAGCCACAGGGTCAGCGCCGGTGCGCAGGCCGCCAGGTGCTCAAAGGTGTCCAGCACCAGCAGGGTGTCGCGGTCCTCCAGCACCCAGGCGGCGCGCTGGGCGGGGGAGCCGCGTCCGGGTCGCAGCTCCTGGCGCAGAGCACCCACCACGGCCTCGCACAGGCCGGCTTCGTCTTTGGCCTCGGCGAGGTCCACAAACCAGACGCCGTCCTTGAACTCGGGCAGCACCTCGGCGCCCAGGGCCACGGCAAGGCGCGTCTTTCCGCAACCGCCGGGGCCGGTCAAGGTGATCAGCCGGGCGCCGCGGTCGCGGTGCAGCACATCGCGTGTCACCTGGTTGGTGTCCGGCACGCCGGGCTCGCGGGCCAGGGAATCCAGGGGCCGCGGCCCTTCCGGGCGGTTGGCGCGCTCGCCCAGCAGCATGGCCCGCAGGGCGCGCAGTTCGCGCCCGCGACCCACAAAGCTGGAGGCCTGGGCGGGCAGGTTGGTGGGTGCATCCTGCTGGGCGCGCAGTGGCGGGAAGATCGCTGTTGCCGCCCCGGCGGGCGTGGCCTGGTAGAGCTTCTCGGGCTCGCCCAGGCCCTTCAAGCGATGCTCGCCCAGGGGTGTCAGCAGGCAATCGGCAGCCAGCTCTTTCACGCCGCTGTAGACAGCGTGCGAAAGCAGCGTCTGCCCGCCGTGCCCGGCTGCCGCAATGCGGGCGGCCCGGTTCACTGCCGGCCCGAAGTAGTCGGCGCGGCCGTTGCGGTCCAGCTCGACCAGCGGCTCGCCGGTGTGCAGGCCGATGCGCACGCGCACGGCATCGCCGCCGGGCAGCGAAATGCCGGGCAGCTCGCGCTGCACACGCAGGGCGAACTGGAGAGCGCGCAACGGCAGCGCAAAGGCCAGGAAGAACGCGTCGCCTTCGGTCTTGACTTCATAGCCGCCGCAGTCGGCCGCAGCCGCGCGCAGCAGCGCGTTGTGCCGCGAGAGGGCCTCATGAAACAGCGGCCCGTGGCGCTCCCACAGCGGGGTAGAGCCCTCGATGTCGGTAAAGACCAGCGTCACAGTGCCGGTGGGCGCCTGCATGGGCAAGCAGCATAGGTTGCGGCGCTTCAGGGTGGCAGGGCCACGCGCGTGAGTTGCGCCCGGGCCGGAGCGCACCATAATCGGGCCGTGAACATCCCGCCCGCAAGCCCTGCCCACGCACTGGATCACTGGCTGAAGCTGGTGCTGGTGCGCGCTCGCAGGGTCCGCGCCGATGAAGCCCCCGCGCGGCTGCACCGCCTGCGAGTGGCGCTGCGCACCGTGCACACGCTGGCCCGCGCCTACAGGGCCATGGACACGCACCGTTGCTGGCGGCAGCTGGCGCGCATGGTGCGCGAGGTGCTGCGCGAGCTGAATGCCCCGCGCAACTGGGATGTGCTGCTGCCCCTGGCGCGACGCCTGGCCGGAGAACGCAAGGACGCGCTGTGCGGATGGCTCAAGGCCCGCACCCGCGGCAAGTCTTCCGCCGTGCGGCGCGCGCTGGCGGGCCTTCCGGTGGAAACCCTGCGCGAACTGCGGGCACGCTGCGTGCGGCGCGCCTCGCGCCTGCCGGCCGGCCACCCGGCCTTTGCGCACCTGACGCTGGAGGCCCTGGTGTACTCCCGGCGCCTGCAACGCGCTGCAATGCAAAGCGGCGAGCCCCCGGCCTACCACGCCCTGCGCATTGCCCTGAAGCGCTTCCGCTACCAGCTTGAGGCCTTTCTGCCCGGCCTTGCCCTGCGCTGGGAGGACGAACTCCGGCTCGTCCAGAGCATCCTGGGTGAGTTGCAGGACCTGCAGACCCTGCGCGACGCAGTACAGAGCCCGGGCTGCCCGCTCAGCCCGCAACGCCGCAGCGCCTGGCTGGCGCGCATTGATGCCGAGGTGCAGCAGGGCATCCGGCGCTACAATGAAGCGGCCTGCAGCGACCGCGACCTGCCCGGCACCTGGCGGCGCGAGTTCCCGCGCGGGGCGCACCTGCGCCGGGCCGCGGTGCAGCGCATTGAGGCTGCCGCGCGCCTGGCGGACCCGGCCTTTGAGCAGACCCCGCCCCTGCTGGACCTGGCCCAGCACCTGCGCGCGCGGCTGGGAGAACTGCACGGCGACCCGGTATTCACCGGCGAAGACGCCGCAGACCTGCTGGCCTGTGCCACCCTGGTGCTGGGCCTGAAGCGCGACAGCCGCGGTCGCCCCAAGGGAAAGCGCAGCGCCCGCACCGCCCGCCGCCTGCATGCCCCCCTGGGACTGGGGGCCGCCAACCTGAAGCAGGCTTCGCTGGTGGCGCGGTTCTCAGGCGGGGCGTTGCCCTCGGCGGCGCACAAGCACTTTCAGGCCTTGGCGCCGTCGGCCCAGCAGCAGGTGGCGGCGCTGGCCGCGGTGTTGCGGCTGGCCCGGCTGCTGCACGAGACCGACAACGCAGAAGCGCGCCTGCTGGGCGGGCCGGGCGGGATGGTGCTGGAGGGGATCAAGGCCCGCACAGGCTCCAACCCCTGGCGTCGCGCCCTTCGCGCCCTGCACACCGTGCTGCATTGCGACGTGACACTCAGGGTCTGATTCTGAACCCGCTCGTGGCGTCTGCCTTGCGGCGAACGCTGCAAGTCCGCGGCGCGCTTCCTGAGCCACATCCCTGAGGATATGGCTCGGTCGCGCTTCTTGACCTGCTCGTTCCACGCTGCGGCATACGCTCACTCAGGGTTCAGAAACAGCCTCTTGGCCGCAACCCTTGACCTTGCCCGCCGGGGCCGGTAACTGTTGCCGGGGTTTTGTCGGGCATACCAGAACAAGGAACACCATGGCCATCTGGGTGAACAAGGCGACGCGCGTCATCTGCCAGGGCATCACCGGCAACCACGGCGCGTTCCACAGCGCGCGCTGCATTGAGTACGGCACCAACTTCGTGGGCGGCGTGACCCCCGGCAAGGGCGGCCAGGTGTTCGACAAGGACCCCGCCGGCAACGTGATCAAGCGGCCCGACGGCACGGAAGCCCGTGTGCCCATCTTTAACACCGTGGCCGAGGCCGTGGACGCCGTGGGCGTGGATGCGAGCATGATCTTCGTGCCGCCCGCCCTGGCTGCCGACGCCATCCTGGAAGCTGCCGACGCCGGCGTTCGCCTGGTGGTCACCATCACCGAGGGCATCCCGGTGATGGACATGGTTCGCGTGCGCAAGCTGCTGCGCGAGAAGTACCCCCACGTGCGGCTGATCGGCCCCAACTGCCCCGGCATCATCACGCCGGGCGAGTGCAAGATCGGCATCATGCCCGGCCACATCCACAAGCCGGGCAGCATCGGCATTGTCAGCCGCTCGGGCACGCTTACCTATGAAGCCGTGCACCAGGTAACGGCGCTGGGCCTGGGCCAGAGCACCTGCGTGGGCATCGGCGGCGACCCCGTCAACGGCACCAACTTCATTGACGTGCTGCGCGCCTTCAATGCCGACCCAAAAACCGAAGGCGTGATCATGATCGGCGAGATCGGCGGCAGCGCCGAGGAAGAAGCCGCCCGCTGGATCTCCCAGAACATGCACAAGC
Source organism: Planctomycetota bacterium (assembly GCA_020847415.1). Classification (GTDB taxonomy): domain Bacteria; phylum Planctomycetota; class UBA8742; order UBA2392; family UBA2392; genus JADLBZ01. Next base: position 1,400 of record JADLBZ010000094.1, on the reverse strand, counting down.
CGGTGGCGGCGTTTATCGCGGGCCGCACCGCGCCCCCGGGAAAGCGCATGGGCCACGCGGGCGCCATTATCTCGGGCGGCAAGGGAACCGCCGCCGAGAAGATGAAGGTGCTGCGCGATTGCGGCATCACCGTGGCGGAAAGCCCCGCCGACCTGGCCAAGGCGGTAACCGAGGCCATGAAGGCAGCCGCCGCGCACAAGTAGCCGGCAGCAACACTCGCGGCGGGCGTCGGCCACCCCGGCGCCCGCTGTTTCGTTGCAGCAACCTTGCTAGCGTTGGCCCCATGGCAGGCACGCCCCCGAAGCTCAAGCGCGGCAAGACGGACCTCGGGCCCCGGCCCCCGTGGCTGAAGGTGCGCACGCCCGTGTCCGGCCGCATCTCTGAGCTGGACGAGCTGGTGACAGCCGAGAAGCTGCATACCGTGTGCGAGTCTGCGGCCTGCCCCAACCGGGGCGAGTGCTGGTCGCGCGGCACCGCCACCTTCATGATCATGGGCAACATCTGCACGCGCAGTTGCGGCTTCTGCAACGTGAAGACGGGCCGCCCCACGGAGCTGGACTTGGACGAGCCGCGCCGCGTGGCAGAGGCCGTGCGCAAGATGCGCCTGAAGTACGCGGTGGTCACCAGCGTGAACCGCGACGAGCTGGCCGACGGCGGGGCGGGCGTTTGGGCCGCCACCATTGGCGCCATCCGCGAGCAGGCGCCGGGCTGCGGCATTGAGGTGCTGGTGCCGGACTTCATGGGCAACCATGCCGCCCAGGACACCGTGTTCGCGGCCCGCCCGGACGTGCTGGCCCACAACGTGGAGACCGTGCCGCGGCTGTACGTGCCCGTGCGCCCGCAGGCGAGGCTGCCACGCAGCCTGGAACTTTTGCGCAGGGCCAAGGCCGCGGGCCTGACCGTGAAAAGCGGCTTCATGCTGGGGCTGGGTGAAGAAGAGGCGGAGATTGCCGAGTTGCTGGCGATGCTGCGCGAAGCGGGCGCCGACATCGTGAGCATCGGGCAATACCTGCAGCCGACGCCGAAGTTTCTGCGTGTGGCGCGCTACGTTCACCCTTACGAGTTTGCCCGCTGGAAGGACCATGCCCTGAAGCTGGGCTTCCGCAAGTGTGACAGCGGCCCGTTGGTTCGCAGCAGCTACCACGCCGAAGAAGCGCTGGACTTGGACTCGCCAGTGGCGGAGTCCTGAACCGCCCGCCGTGCTACTTGCCGTGGCCCGGCAGCAGGCGCAACTCGTTGGCCCGGCGCATGGCGGAAATCTCCGGCAGCACGTCCTCAGGGCTCTGGCGCGGCGGCTCCAGGGCCTGCAGCCGCAAATCCTCGGCGTTTTCAGCCTGCAGGCGTTCTGCGGCCTGCTGCAGCAGGCCTGCCAGCCGGTCGCGCTCGTAGTCGGCGTTCTG
>JADLBZ010000093.1 GCA_020847415.1 Planctomycetota bacterium | reverse complement strand
TCGCGGATGTCCACGCCACGAACCAAGAAGCCCGTCAGCAGGCCAAAGGGCACGCTGCCCAGCAGGTAGGCCGCCAGCCCCACACCGGCTATCCAGGCCCACTCCATGGCTTCAGGTCCTTGCCGGCAGCGCTTTGGCCACCTGTGCCAGCTCGGCAATCATCTCGTAGCGGTTCATGGGCGTAATCAGATAGAAGCCCTGCACCAGGGGCGCCACCTGCTGCATCATCTCGCGGGCAATGGCCACGCCCTCGGCGCGGCCTTCCACACCCTTCTTACCCTGCATACGGCGCCGGACTTCTTCCGGCACCTGGATGCCGGGAACCTCATTGTGCAAGAACTCTGCGTTGCGCTCAGAAACCAGGGGCATCACGCCCAGGATCAGCGGCACGCCCAAGGTGCGCGTTGCCTCCGCTACCACGCGGGCGCCGGCCGCGTCAAACACCGGCTGCGTCATCATGAAGCGTGCACCCGCCTGCACCTTGCGCTCGAAGCGCTTGACCTCGTTCTCGATGCGGCGCGACGCGCAATTGAAAGCACCGCCCACGAAGAAGCCGGTGCGGAAGGCACCATCCTTGCCGGTCGAAAACTCGCCGCGATTGAAGCTGCTGATCATCTCGATCAGCTTGTGGCTGGCCATGTCAAACACGCCGCTGCTGCCCTTGTGGGCCTGGGTGGCCACGGGGTCGCCAGTGACAGCCAGGATGTTCGTGATTCCCATGGCATAGGCGCCCAGCAGGTGACTTTGCGTGCCAATCAGGCTGCGGTCGCGGCAGGCCACGTGCAGCACGATGCGCACGTCAAGCTCGGTCATCAGCAGGCTGGCCAGGGCCAGGTTGCTCATGCGCATCACGCTGAGCGGGTTGTCCGCAATCGTGATGGCATCCACCCCGGCGGCTACCAGGGCGCGCGAGCCCTCAATCTCGTGGCTGGCGTCCACGCCGCGGGGCGGGTCAACTTCGGCAATCACCACATGGCGGCGCCGCAGGTCGTCTTCCATCGTGGGCTGCAGCTTGGCGGGACCGCGCGATGGCGCCGCGGCCGGCTCGGCGTGCGCCACAGCGGCATGGCGCATGGAAGGCCGCCGCGCATTGACCAGCGCCTTCAGCCTTGCAATGTCCTCGGGCGTAGTACCGCAACAGCCGCCAATCAGGTTCGCCCCCAGATCGGCCAGGCGCCGGGCGCTCTTGGCGAAGTACTCGCTGCTCTCGATGTAAATGGGCCGACCCCGGTCGTCGAAATCCGCCAGGCCGCGGTTGGGGTACACGCTGATAGGCTTGTCGGTCAGCTCCGCGAGGCGACGCACAACATCAATGGCCCCGGTCTCGCCGCCGCCGCAATTGGCGCCGATTACGTCTACAGCCTCATCGCGCAGGGCAGCCACGAACTTCTCGGGCGAGATGCCCGTCGTGGTCGTGCGCGCCAGGGTAAAGGCCATTTGCGCCACAACGGGCACACCCGGCGCGGCAGTCTTGGCCGCTCGCACCGCCAGCAGCAGTTCGTCGAGGTCCGAAAACGTCTCCAGCAGCAGCGCGTCGGCCCCACCCTGGACCAGCGCCTTCAGCTGTTCCACGAAGAACTCGGTACGTTCATCCTCCGAGTACTTGGCGGCGGCGCGCGTCAGCGGACCCACCGCGCCCAGCACGTAAGCACGGTTGCCGGCCGCCTCGCGGGCCAGCTTTGCCCCGGCGCGGCAGATGTCGGCCGGCGACAGGTTGATCTCGGCGGCGGCCAAGGTCAGACGGTCTGAACCGAAGGTGTTGGTCTCTATCACGTCCGCGCCGGCCTTCAGGTACTCCTGGTGCAGGGCGGCAACAAAAGCGGGGCGGCTAAGGTTCAGCGCGGGGCCCACCAGGCCCGGCATCAGAAGCCCGCGGCGCGCCATCAGCGTGCCGTAGGCGCCGTCGCCGATCAGCACGCGCTTCTTCAAGGCATCTACAAAGGGTTCCATGGCCGCGCGGAGTATAGGAGCGAGAGCCGCCTCGGCCAGCCCGCGCTACTGGTCCAGGCGCACGTAGCGCTTGCCGGGCAGCCCGCGGGCCAGGCGCTTCATCTCCAGGGTCAGCAGCCCGCTGGCCACCTGGGCCGCAGGAAGGCCGCTGCGCTCGATCAGCTCGTCCACCGTCAGGGGGTCACTGGGCATCAGCAGGGGCCACAGGGCGCCCTCCGTGGAAGACAACCCGTTGGGCAGAACCGCCTTGGCGGACTCCCCGGCCGGCTGTTCGGGCAGCAGCTTCAGCATGGCCAGCTCTTCGTAGACGTGCGAAGGCTCCTCAACCAGCCGCGCGCCCTCGCGGATCAGCTTGTGCGCGCCCCTGGAAAGCTCGTGGTCCACCTTGCCGGGCACGGCAAACACCTCGCGGCCCTGCTCGCCTGCCAGGCCGGCCGTGATCAGGCTTCCGGACTTCAGCCCGGCCTCGATCACCAGCACGCCCAGCGACAGCCCGCTGATGATGCGGTTGCGTTGCGGGAAGTTGCGCGCCACCCCGGGCGTGTCCAGCGGAAATTCGCTGACCGCGGCGCCACTACTGGCGACGTCGCCCACAAAGCGCTTGTTCTCGGGCGGGTACACATCCAGCAGGCCCGAGCCCACCACGGCAAGTGTGCGACCGCCGCCCTCAAGGGCTGCACGGTGGGCAGCCGTGTCAATACCGCGCGCGAGGCCGCTGACCACGGTGATGCGCCGGGTGGCGAAGTCGCGAGCAAAGCGCGCAGCCTGTGAGGTGCCGTACACCGTCGCGTCGCGGCTGCCCACAATGGCCAGCGCCAGCGTGTCGTCGGCGTGCAGTGTGCCCTTCACGTACAGCAGGATCGGGGGATCCTCAATGCGGCGCAGCAGCTCCGGGTAGGCTGGGTCGGCGCTGCTTACGAGCGCAATGCCGTGCTGGCGGGCCTGCTCCAGTTCTTTCAGGTGCAGGCGTTCGCGAACAACCTCGGCCAACGCGTCGGGCCCCTGGCGGTTCACGCCGGGAACGCTGAGCAGCGCGTCCTTGCCTGCCCCCAGCACCGCAGCAGCCGAACCGAAGCGCTTCATGAGGTTCGCCAGCGCCGCAGGCGTGAACTTGCGGGCTACCACCAGGGCAACGCGTGCCTCAAGCTCGTCCACGGGCAGCCTCCAGCAGCTCGCGGGCCAGTGCGGTCTCAAGTTTCAGGGCTTGCAGGCGCGTCTCACCCGGCGCCCCCAGCAGGACAAACGAAACCGAGTCAGCGGCGCGTTTCTTGTCGCCGCGCAAGTAGGCCAGGACCGTGGCCTCATCCAGCACGGGCGAGCCGGGCAGCGCCGTGGGCAAGCCGAACCGCCCCAGCAGGGCAACAACGCGCCGGGCGCATTCCGGGGCCAGGCCTGCATGGCGCACGGACAGGCCCAGCGCCGCCACCATGCCCATGGCCACAGCCTCGCCATGCAACAGGCGGCCAGGCCAGGCCGCTTCCAGCACATGGCCGAACGTGTGCCCGAAGTTCAGCATCGCGCGCAAGCCGCCGGTCTCGTGTTCGTCGCGCTCGACAACACCAGCCTTGAAACGCACACAGGCCTGCAACAAGTGCTCCAGCGCCGCGGCGTCACCGGACAGCACAGCATCGACGTTGCCTTCCAGCCACGCCAGCAATGCCGCGTCGCCGATAACCGCTGTCTTGACGACCTCGGCGAGGCCTGACACGTACTCGCGCTTAGGCAGCGTGCCAAGAAACGCCGTGTCGCAGAACACCGCCGCAGGCTGGTGAAACGCGCCGATCAGGTTCTTGCCGGCTGCGTGGTTGATGGCGGTCTTGCCGCCCACGCTGGAATCCACCATGGCCAGCAGGCTGGTGGGCAGCTGAATGTACGAGAGCCCGCGCAACAGGGTGGCAGCCAGGAAGCCAGCCAGGTCACCCACCACGCCGCCGCCCAGGGCCAGCACGATGCTGCTTCGGTCCGCAAGCCCCTTGCCCAGCACCGTGTCGTAGAGCTCGCCCAGTTGCGACAAGCTCTTGGAGCGCTCGCCCGCGGGCACAGTCAGCCGGTGCACGGGGCATGTTCCCGCCAGGCTGTGCTCGACCGCCGCAGCGTGCAGCGGCGCGACATGCGAGTCAGAAACCAGCACAGCCGAAGATGGCCCGCGCCCCGCCACAAAGTCGTGCAATGCGGGCAACAGACGGCAGCCGATCGCAACGTGGTAGCTGCGGGTGCCCAGGGCAACGTTCACGCGCGTGCTCATGGCACGGACAATAACGCAAGCGGCGACACGGGGCTACGACTTCGGCGTCTGGTCGGCCACAGGCCCGGGAGGCGCTTCCGGGGCGGGGGGTGGCGCGGCCTCAGGACCTGGCGCCGTGGGTGATGCAGTCTCGGTGCCTGTCGCCGGGGCAGCACTGCCCTTCGCAGGCAGGGGCTTCAGCTTGAAGCCGCCGCGCTTCTCGTGGCGCTGGCGGGAAAGTTCCAGGGCGTTGCCCTCGAAGCGCTTGCGCTCGCGCCGGTCACTGATCAGGAACCAGCTCAGGGTGATCACAAAGATCACCACGCCGATGCCGCCGCCCGCGGCGAACATCCACGAGTCGTCTTCGACCTGTTCTGACAGGCTGGCCACGCGCCGGACGATCAGCAGCGGCCGGATCTCCGCCGAAGCATCCTGCATCTCAAACACGTTGCGGTAGTATCGCGCGTCAAAGCCAACCAGGGCGCGGGGCTCCAGGCCCGTGGGCGCCTCCAGCATGTCCACCATGTAGCGCTTGGGGGTATGCAGGTTGCCGGTGTCAGCCAGCACCAATGCCCGAAAGACGCGCCGAAGGCCGCTGATGTTGGGGGGCAGAATCACCGGGGCGTAGTTGTCGCCGATCATGCCCGCCACGTGCACACCCTGGCCCCGGTAGCGCGGCCCGGTCTCGATGCCGGCCAGGTCAAAGTAGCCGATGCCCTCCACGGGCTTGACGGCATCGCCGCTCGCGTTGGCCTTGGCCAGCAAGGCGTAGTAGGCAGCCTCGGATTCCACAAACTTGGGGTCTTCGCGCAGGGCATCTTTCACCTGCTGCAGCAACTCGTCTGTCAGCTCGTAGGGCGCGGCCCCGCTGCGCTCCACATCGGCGGTCAGCAACAGGGGCGCGTGGGCCTGGCTGAGAATACGTTTGGCCGAGGTGCTGAAGGGCGCTACCTCGCGCGAGTAGACCCAGCGCCTCAAGTAGGCACCGGTCAGTTTCACCATCACGGCCTCAGTGGCCAGCTTGTCGTCGTGGGCCAGCTTGCCGTCCGCGTCCAGCACTGCCGTCAGATCGGCGGGCAGCTTCAAGGCGTGGAACAGCGCCAGCCGGTGTTCAAACAGGTACTCGGTCGTCAGGGCACCGCGGTCCTGGTAGGCCACCATGCCCTCGTAATACGACTCGATGCGAGTACCGTCCGGCAGTACCACGGCCTCGGGCAGCTTGATCTCGTACAGGTCAAACAGCCGCCCCTGCAGGGCAAACACGCGCCCGCGGCACTCCTCAATGGCCGGCGTGCCATGGCCGTCAAAGTAGGCGGACTCGGCCAGCTTCACGTAGTCGCCATAGCCTGCCGCGTCGGCGGCGGGCAGCCTGCGCAGCACCTGCAGGCAAAGGCGCTCGGTTGGGGGCGACTGGCGGCCGCGATTGGCCTCGAACTCCGCCATGGTCTTGTCGGACTCGGCGTCGGACAACGGCACCCAGTCCAGGATGTTCTGGACCTCGTCAATGAAGTTGAAGGCGCGGCCCTTGCTGAGTTTGCGGGCCAACTCCAGTTCTTCGGCGTTGCGGCGGGCAATCAGGTCCCGCTGGTCCACCCCGCGCATCTCTTCGTAGTCGTCGCGCGGCACCGGCGGCTCATTGCTGAACGGAACCTCCGGCGGCTTGTTGGCCGGGGGGGTGTTCGCGGCGGGCTTGTTGCCCGCAGCCTCGAGGGGCACGTTGCCAAGAGACTCGTGCAGGCCGTGCAGGAGCTTCTGGCGAATCTGCTCCGGCGTGAGGATGGGGTCAAAGTTGGTGCGGATGTCCGCGGGGTCCCACGACCACTCCACCGGCCCATCCTTCGAGCCTGAGTACGACAGCAGCATGTAGCAGACACCGAACAGCGATGCCGCCATCAGCCCCATGGGAATCAACCGGGCCATGATGCCCGAGAAGCTGCGGGGCACGTCCTGGGTATTGGGTGAGATCTGAAGCTTGGGCAAGGGCGTAACCTGCGGTCCGGGAGCCAGATAATACCAGAGTATCCGCGGGGCGCGATTTCCGGTCTCGCTCGTCGCGGGCGCTGCCGCCCATCGCTGCGCTACCCCTGCCGCACCCAACCCTGCAATACCCTCACACTTACAACGGCTGCAGCGCCCGCGGGTTCAGCGGACCTCTTGTCAACTAGAACCCGAAGCCCAGGTTCACGCTGATGACCTCTTCACGGTTGCCGGGCAGATTGCGCACGGGGAAGCCAAAATCCAGGGCAAACGGAATCGGCAGGATCGGAAGCAGCAGCCGCAGCCCCACGCCCGCCGAGACCGTAATCGCGTCCGGATCAAACGTGTTGAGCGTCGGCGTCAGGGCGCCCGCGTCCACAAAACCCACAAACCACAGCGTGCCGGGGAACACCGGGAAGCGCAGCTCGGCAAAGCCCGTCAGCATGAAGTTGCCGCCCAGCGCCACCCCGTCACGGCTGGGGCCCACGCCGCCATAACGGAAGCCGCGCAGCAGGCCGCGGCCCGAGACCGAGTTGCCGCCCATGAGGAAGCGCTCGATGAACGGGATTTCCTCGGTATCGCTGTGAACATCCTGCCAATAGCCCGAGACGCTCAGGGCCAGCACCAGGGTGCGGGTCTGGTCAATGTCGGCCAGGGGCAGGTAATACTGGGCGCGGGCGTTCATGCGCCAGTAGTCCAGCGTGCCGCCCAGCAAGCCGCCGGTATAGGAGAAGCGGTAGCTCAGGTCCCAGCCCTGGGTGGGGAACTGCGGGTTATCGGTCGTCGTCCAGCGGATTTCCGACCACAGGGTGCTCAGCTTGTCAGTGCCCTCGTCGTCCTTCAGCTCCTGGGGCGCATCGCCGGCGATATCCTGCAGCGTGATGATGCTGTAGCCGTACCCGGCGGACCAAAGCACGTCCGGCAACACGCGCCAGCCCGCATAGGGGTCCACGCCTGCGCGCGTGCGTGTGTAATCGCCGAAATCCTGCGAGCTGTACTCGGCGGCGCCGCCGCCCTCCACGGGATAGCCGAACAACCACGGCTCTGAAAACGAAATGCGGTACACCTGCTGGCGGTCCAGGGGCGGCTGGATGGTCAGGCTCAGGTTCTGGCCCGCGCCGGTAAACGAGAAATTCGGCTCGCCCCACAGCCAGCTCACCAGCGAAGAAATGTCGAAGTTGCGCAGCGCAAGGTCCACAGACGCCGTAAACCCGTTGGCAGAGCTGAAGCCTGCCGAGAAGTTGAAGCTGTTGGTGCGGCCTTCCACTACCTCGTAATCCACGTCGGTGTACTCAACGACTTCGTCGCCCACACGCAGAAGGCGCGGAGTAGTACGGGCAATCACGCCCTGGCCGGGGGCCGCCTGCTCGAACCACTGCGTGCGGCGCAGGCGCCGCGAACTGGCGTCCAGCTTGTTGCGGTCAAACGTCTCGCCGGGGTAAAGGCTCACCTGGCGGCGCAGCACGTCGTCGCGAGTGTCCTCGTTGCCGCGGAAAGTGACATTGCCGACGACGCTCTTGTAGCCCTGGTTGATGCGCAGAATCATGCCCACGCGACGCACGGGAAGCGGCGTCTCCCAGTCCGTTGCCACCGTGGCGTCCAGCGTCTCGACGCGAACGAACTCGATCTCGACATTGGAGTAGCCCTTGCTGGCCAGCAGCGCCCGGATGCGGCCCGCAAGACCCTCCTTCAGGGTGCCCGGCTCGCCGTTCAGCTGGTACTCGTCCCATACGACGGGCCGGCCCAGCGTGTAGGCCCGCAGGTGCTTGCCGAACTGCGGCGAGTCCGTCGCACACAGGTAGTCCGCGCCCCAACGCGAAAGCACCTGGCTTGTTTGAAGCAGCTTCTCCTCGGCGTCCAGCAGTTCCAGCAGCTCATTCCACTCCAGGGCCGGCGGGTCGTAGTCCGGCTGCTGAACCCCCTTGGGAACGCGCGGAAACTGGGTCTGGAACTCGATTCTCACGTCGCCGGCGGCATAGAGGGGGCCGGGCACAATGGAATACACCAGGTTCACGCGGGACCGCGCCCGGTTGAACTCGTAGCCCGAGAAAGAAGCCCGGGCATCCAGCCAGCCGCGCTCCTGGAAGTAACTCTGCAGGGCCTCGGCGTCCCGGGTGGCGTCGGCCAGCACGAAAGACTCGCTGCTTTTCATGCGCATGACTTCGGCCAGGGCGCGCTCGCGCTCGGCTTTGTCGCTGCGGAACAAGTCAAACCACACGGATTCAAGGGGCGCAAAGAAGCCCTGAATGCGCGACGATTCCAGCGCGTCGCTGCCATCGGGTGACTCCAGACCCTCCAGGCCCTCGAACTTGATCTCGCCCACGATGACACGCGGGCCCTCATACACCTCAAAAAGCAGCACGGTGCGCCCGCCATAGCCTTCGGCGATCAGCTCGCGCACGCGGGCCAGGCTGGCCTCGTTGATACCCGTGTAATCCGCCTGCAGGGATGCTGCGTCGTAAGCCCGCGCGAGGCTCATCACTCGGGGCGTTACCTCGGCAAAGGCAAAGCCGTTCAGGCGGTAGTAGGCCTGGATCAGCGAACTTGCCCCCTGAATGGCTGCCGGGCTTGCATCCGTGGGCATCTCGCCCTCAAAGGCCTCGCGCGGAAAGTAGCTGGGCAGGTTCAGTTCCTCGGCGTCGGCCCCGCTGGCCGGCTCCGTCAGTGCGCGGATGCCGGCGATGATTTTCTCGAGATCCGTTGTGTAGCTGGTCTGGTTGACGCCCGAGAACTGCAGTATGGCCAGCGGCTGATTCTGGATCACACGCAGCAGCACCTCAACGCCGTCCGGCCCGTACTTGTAGTCCGAACGCACATCCAGGAAGGCCCCGCTGTCGAACAGCCGCGCGATATCGGCATTCAGGCGCGGGATGGAGAACTCGGCCCCCTCGGCGGTGTCCAGCTTGCCCTGGGAACGCCAGAAGTCGCGGACGCCGTCTTCGCTGAAACGCCCGTTGTGGGGTGCCACCACGCGAATGCGCTGCACTAGCGGCTGGGTCAGGATCAGCTTGACCTTCACGCCATCCAGCTTCTCGTCGTAGCTCACCTGCCAGTCCGCGGCGCGGAACAGGTGGCTGGTCTCGGTCAGGTACTTCAGGTCCAGCGCCAGGTCATCGGACTTGAAGGGGCGAGCCTCACGGGTGCGCAAGTTGCTCAGCACGGTGTGCCGCCGGGCAGAGTCCGGGTCGCGGTCCACTACCTGGCCGTCGGTCTGGACAGCCAGCTCAATGGCGAGCACGCGCTTGCCCTCGGCGCCAATGGGCACGCGCTGCGCAAACAGCGCAGGCGCAAGGACAAGCAGCAAAAGCGGCAGCAACCGGGCCACCCGGGACGTCCTTTCCGTGGGGCCGGACTATAGGGGCGGTCATGGGCGGGGGCCAGTGCACAGGGCAGCTTTCGCCGCCTTTCCGGGAACCCGTCGTTGCGCATTGCGTCTCAGTGACCAGGTGTAACCCATAGGAGCCATGACATGAAACGAGCGGGCCTGATTCTGCCGTGCGCGGCCTTGGCGCTTTGCGCAACCTCTTTTGTTCAACCGGGCGTGTACGCGGGCGACAAACCCACGGCGCCGGCGGCCAAGCAGGCTGCCACGGCGGCCAATGCGACGGGGGCGAGTATGCTTGCCCACCTGTACGGCAAGGAACCTGGCGCGAACCACTTCATTTCGCCCTACAGCATCCAGACCTGCCTGACCATGGTGCGCAACGGCGCAGCCGCCGACACCAAGGCCGAGCTGGACAAGGCCCTGAACCTGACCGGCAACACGGATGAAGACGTCCAGGCCGGCGCCCGCGCGCTGCGCGAAGTCTTCGCCGGCGACAACGGCGTGACGCTGGAAACCGCCAATGCCCTGTGGTCGCACAAGACCACGCCCTTCAAGGCCGCGTTTGTGGACCAGCAGAAGGACATCTTCGGCGCGGAGGTTTCGTCCCTGGACTTCAGCAGCCCGGAGACGCTGGAGAAGATCAACGGCTGGTGCAACGAGAAGACCCACGGGAAGATCCCCAAGATCCTCGAGGAGATCCGGCCCGACCTGCTGATGGTGCTGGCCAACGCGATCTACTTCAAGGGCACGTGGGAAGACGAGTTCGACAAGAAGCTCACCAAGAAAGAGGACTTTACCACACCTGACGGCAAGGTCGTGCAGGCCGACTTCATGAGACGCTCCGACTCCGTGCAGGGCCTGGAGCGCGACGACCTGATGGCCATCAGCCTGCCCTATAAGGGCGGCAAGACCAGCATGTTGCTGATGCTGCCCGCCAAGGGCGCCGACATGGCCAAGTTCGTGGCAGGCATGACGCCCGAATTCGTGGCCACGGTGCGTTCCGAGCTGCGCCACAAGAATGACAACGCCTCCATCTCGTTCCCCAAGTTCAAGGTGGAGCGCACCTACGACCTCATTCCGGCCTTCCAGGAAGCCGGCGTGAAGCAGGCCTTCACCCCCTCCGCGAACTTCAGCCTGATGGGCGACGTGAAGCCCCTGTTCATCGGCTTCATCATCCACAAGACCTTTGTGGAAGTGAACGAGGAAGGCACCGAGGCAGCCGCAGTGACAGCTACCGGCATGTGCGGCGGGGCCGCGCCGCGGCCGCAGAAGCCGTTTGTCTTCAAGGCGGATCGCCCCTTTGCCTACGCCATCATTCACAACGACACGGGTGCCGTGATGTTCCAGGGCATCCTGAACGACCCCACCGCCAAGTAGCACCGCCAGCCTGACACCAAGCGGGGGCGCATCGGCGCCCCCGCTTCTGTTTTGGATTTTTCGGAACCCGCTGGACGCGGCGGCGTCTTACTTGCGCCCCTACTGAAAACGGAGACCTTGCCATGAAGACCACGACGAAACTGCTTCCACTTGCGCTGGCCATTTGCGGGTTGGCTGTCATGCAGCCGGCCATCCAGGCCGAGAAAGAACCCGCGCCCTCGCCGGCAAGCAAGGCGGCCAAGGCCGGCAACGCAACGGGAACCACGCTGCTGGCATCGCTGTTTGCCAAGGCGCCCACCAAGAACCACTTCGTCTCGCCCTATAGCCTGCACGCGTGCCTGACCCTGCTGCGCAACGGCGCGACCGGCGACACGCGCGCGGAGCTGGACAAAGCCCTGAGTCTCAGCGGTATGCCCGAAGAAGAAGTCCAGGCCAGTGCCCGCGCCCTGCGCGAGGCCTTTGCGGCCGACAATGGCGTCACGCTGGAAACCGCCAACGCCCTGTGGACAGACGACCGCGCTGCGTTTCTGCCGGATTACGTGAAGCAGCAGCAAGACGTGTTCGGGGCCGAGGTCGCGACGCTGGACTTTGAGGACCCGGCCACCCTGCAGAAAATCAACAAGTGGGCCGACGAGAAGACCCACGGCAAGATCACCAAGCTGTTTGACGAGCTTTCGGACAGCAGCGTCATGGTGCTGGCCAATGCCATCTACTTCAAAGGCACCTGGCAGGATGAGTTCGACAAGAAACAGACCTTCGGCAGCGACTTCACCACGGCAGCGGGCGCCTCTGTCATCACGCAGTTCATGCGCCGCGACGGCACCATGAAGGGTGCCAAGCGCAGCGACCTGATGGCGGTGAGCCTGCCCTACACGGGCGGGAAGACGAGCATGCTGGTCATGCTGCCCGCCAAGGGCACTGACATGGGCACCTTCGTGAAGGGCATGACCCCCGAGTTCTTCAGCAAGCTGCGCGGCGAGCTGCGGGACCAGGACGAGGATGCCTTCTTGATGCTGCCGCGCTTCAAGGTGGAGTGCACCTACGACCTGATTCCCGCCCTGCAGGCGGCCGGCATCAACAGTGCCTTCACCGGAAAGGCCACGTTTGACGCCATGAGCAGCCACAAGCCGTTGTTCGTGGGCAACGCCGTGCACCGCACCTTTGTTGAGGTCAACGAGGAGGGCACCGCGGCCGCCGCTGTCACAGCCATGGACATGTCCGATGGCAAGGCCGAGTGCTCGTTCGAGTTCATGGCGGACCGGCCCTTTGCCTATGCGATCATCCACGAGGAAACCGGCGCGGTGATGTTCCTGGGCGTAATGAACGACCCCACCGCCAAGTAATCCTGCCTGACACTGATGCGGGGGCGCAACGCGCCCCCGCTTTGCGTTACTGCCAAGCGCTGCAGTTACTTGGCAAAGTCCAGCACCACCTTGCCCGCCTTGCCTGCCAGCATCTTCTCCATGCCGCCCCGGAACTCGCCGTAGGGCAGCACTTCCGTAATCACTTTGCGCAGCTTGGCCCGCGCCTCCGGCAACCGCACCAAATCACGCACCTGGTACCAGGTCTGGTACAGCCGCCGCCCGATGATGCCCTGGATGGTGATGCCGTTGAAAATCACGTCGCCGCTGTAGTTGTCAAAGGTGTAGGCCGCGTCCTTGGTCAGGCCAAAGGCCACCACTTTGCCGCCCCGCCGCACGGCCTTGACGCTGTTGGTGATGGCGTCCGGGTGGCCGGACATCTCCAGGGCAACGTCCGGGCCGTCCATGCCGGCGGCATCCTTGACCGCCTTCTGCACGCGGGCGCGTTCAGCGGCGCGCTCTTCGGGCGTTTTGGCCGGGCGGCCCAAGATGATCTCGTGCACGCCGATCTCACGGGCAATCTGGGCACGGTACTCGCTGACCTCCACGGCAATGACCTTCTTGGCCCCATGCATCAGGGCAATAATGGCGGCAAACATGCCGATGGGCCCCAGGCCAAAGATCACCACGCGCTGGTCCTTCAGCGGAAAGTGCGCCGCAGCATGCATGGCATTGCCCAAGGGCTCCTGGATGCTGGCAATCTCCCAGGGCAAGTCCGCGTCGTTCTTCCAGATGCAGCTTGCGGGCAAAGCAATGTAGTGGGCGAAGGCCCCGTCGCGATCAAAGCCGATAATCTTGTCGTTCACGCAGACGTGCTTCTCGCCGTGCAGGCACTGGTAGCATTTGCCGCACACGGCGTGGCTCTCGGCGCTGACGAAGTCCCCCACCGCCAGCCTGGCCTTGGGGTCGTCCATGATCTCGCGGACGTCCTTGCCGATCTCGACCACATGGCCACAGAACTCATGGCCGGTGGTGACAGGGCGCGCGAAGTTGTCGCTGGCCCGCAGCAGCTTCGGGCGCACGGACTCGTCCCACTGAAAGATGTGCAGGTCGCTGCCGCAGACACTGGCGGCGCGCACCCGGATCAGCACCTCGTCAGGCTTGATCCTGGGTACCGGCACCTGCCGGACTTCAAGGGCACCCGCCTTGGGAGCCACAATCTGGATAGAGGGCATCATGGTTGCCGCAGTCATGGTCGTGTTCCTTCGCGCCCGGCGTGCGGGCGCAGCTTAGCACATCACCAGCAAGCCGTTGAGGAAGTAGCCTATGGCACCTTCCCCAACGGAAAGCAATTGCCCGGCTCGCAGCCTGAAGCCGCTCGCCGGCCGGCCCGGGCAGTCGCGCGGGCCGGCAGGGCGCCGAAAAGGACTTTTCAACGCCATGCTAATACTCGCGCCGGAAAAGCATGCGCACCCACCCATCAGGCAGCGCAGTACTGTCGTACAGGTTCAGGTCCAGAGTTGCAGCTGCAGCCTCCAGCCGCGACGCAAGGTGGCGGTGCCGGTCGAGCACGCCATCGGATGTGGGGTCAGCAGCGATACCCACACCGGGCAGGGTCTCCAGTTGCAGAAGGCCGCCCGCGCGCAGCACGCGGTGCAGATCTGCCAGCACAGGCGCCGGGTCACTCACATGCGAGAGCAGCCGCCCGCACCAGACGCCCTCAAATGCGCCACCGTCAGCAGGCAGGCCGGGAACAGCCGCACACACGAACACGCCCGCCGGGTACACCTGGCAAGCACGCTGGACAGCTTCCGCCACGCGGTCTACGCCCGTGGCGGTGGCCCCCAGTTCGTCAAAGGCCAGGCACAGTTCGCCTAGCTCGGCGCCCGCCACCAGCACGGGCGGCACCGGGCGCCCGCTGCGCAGGATGAAGCGCTCAATGGCGGCTGTGTCCACCGGCAGCGGCGGCGCCTTGGCTGCCAGCAGGCGGGCAGCGCGGCGGCGGCAGACGTCAACGGAATCGCCGGCGTGTGCGGTCACGGGCCATACTCATAGCATGCCGACGCGGCAGTTCCATCATCCGGCCTGCGAGAACGCGGCATCAGCGCCGCCCGGCATCAGCCCCTTGCCCTGCACTTCGGCACGCAAGTGGGCCCGGGCACGCGACGCACGGGACATCACGGTGCCCAACGGGATCGCCAGCTGCTCGGCGATGTCCTGGTAGCTGCGCTCGCCGATGGTCGAGAGCAGAAGCACGTCGCGGAACCGTGGGTCCAGGGCAACAAGGCCCTCACGCAATGCAGCCGGCAGCGCCGCCATGAAGGCCTCGTCGGCGAGCAAGTCGCCCGGGCTCATGGCCTGCACTTCGGGCGCAGGCCTGTCACCGGCACAGGCCGCAGGCTCCGCCACAGCGTCCAGGCTGGCGCCATCGGGGCGGCGGCGGG
>JADLBZ010000092.1 GCA_020847415.1 Planctomycetota bacterium | reverse complement strand
TTCAAGGAAGAGGACGACAAGGCGTACTCGCCCAACGCCCTGAAAGAGGCCATGGAAAAGGCCGCCAAGGGCAAGCGCCGCTAGCCGGCCAGCACTTCTTCACGCAGGAATTGGCCCGTGCTCCGGCACGGGCCGGGCCTGTTTGAACGGCGAGAAGTAGTGGTGCATTGCGATTGAACACAGGGGTGGCTCCGCACATCGCGTGCGGTCTTCTCCGCGACAGCGAGCGACAGAAGCCCGGAGGGCGCGAGGCGCGAGCGCCCGTCGCGGCCTAATGCGGAAGCTGGACGGAACCGTCACCCCCAATTTTAGTGTGGATGCAACAGTTGTGCAGGAAAGTCTGCCGCCGCGTTGCTAAGGTGCCGGCTTCAACAACGGTGCGTGCAATGGAACCCAGAGAGGTCTGCCACAGGGCAGAACAACTTGCTGACCAGGGCGATCTGCAGGGAGCGGTGAACCTGCTGGACCCCTTGCTTGCTGAATACCGCGAGTTCGGCCCCGCCTATGTGGTGCATGCGCGGGTCTTCCTGATGGCCGGCGATGCCGCTCAGCCGTTGGTGGACCTGGACGCCGCCGAGGCAGCCAACCGTGAGTACGGCACCCCGGAGCAGATGGACCAAGTGCACGAGGCTCGTGCCTTGGCGCACGCCGTGCGCTCGCTGTATGGCGGAAAGACAGAAGGCGACAAGTGCCGCGCGGCAGTCGAGGAACTTATCAGGCGCAAGTGTGCTCCGCGCAGCCAGTGGTTCCTGCCCGCCTTGTGCCTGGAAAGCGCCTATAAGGCCCAGGACGCCGAAGCCTGGGTGCGGCGCATGGCGAAGTTCCGCGAGCTGGAGGCCGCGGCGGGCTTCTTCTTCCAGCGCCGGGCCGGTCTCACCGAGATGCTGGCCATGCCCAAGAACCCCGAGGAGATGATCCCGGTGCACTTTGCCCGGCATCTGCGCGTCCGCCGCGACGGCGACAAGAAGAGCGCCGAGAAGTACCTCAAGCGCATGACCGAGCTGCTGAAACCGGGAGATCCCTGGAGCGTTCTGGCCCTGTACGCCACGGGCGAAACGACCCTGGCCGCCATGTAGCTGTGCCCCCTGCCTTGGGGGCGCCAGTGCGCGTATAAACACGGCGCTTAGCCCCCCGGCGCACAACGCATGATTGCAGTTCGCGGCCTTGCTTTTCTCTCGTTCGTCCTGCTGGGGCTGCTTCTGGCCGGCTGGCAGGTGCTGAACGTACGCACGGACCTGGCCGAG
The DNA here is from genome assembly GCA_020847415.1 of Planctomycetota bacterium. GTDB lineage: Bacteria > Planctomycetota > UBA8742 > UBA2392 > UBA2392 > JADLBZ01. Next base: position 42,138 of record JADLBZ010000092.1, on the reverse strand, counting down.
GCCGGCTCGGGCGCGCTCGGCGCGGTCCTGCTGGGCCTGGCGCTGGGCATTCCGGCGACACAGGCCGTCGTGGTGCGCTTTGCCGCCCCCGGGACGCGCCGGTGGCTGTATGCGGCGGCGGCGCTGCCTGTGCTGCCGCTGATCGGCGTGGTGGGCGGCCTGCTCAGTGCCGTGCAGGGCAAAGGCGGTCGCCACGGGCGCATCTGGGAGGTGTCGTGCATCATCGGGGCGCTGCTGTGCCTGAATGGTGCCCTTCCCATGGCCCTTGGCGAGGCGCTGCGCCCCGGCGGGGGCGGCCTGGCCCTGGGCTGGATGGCGGTCAAGCTGCAGTTCTTCCTGGTGGTGGACTACTTCCTGGCGCGGGCCCTGCTGTATTACTTCAACAGCGGCGCCAGCGCGTTTGTCAGCCTGCGCTACCTGCGCCGCCGCGTGATCAGCCTGCTTTCGGTGCTGGGCATCGCCATGGGCGTGTGGGTGCTGATTGTCGTCAACAGCGTGATGACCGGCTTCCAGACCGACTTCCGCGAGCAGGTTCGCGGCTCGCTGTCGCATGTGCTGGTGCGCGTCGAGTCGCGCAGCGCCCACGCCCAGCTTGATAACCGCGAGCTGGCCGCTGCCGAATGGGCCGAGTACGTGCGGCGTATCGAGGCGGACAGCACCCTGGCCGCCGCCTGGCAGGCTGTGGTGGACGCCGCCCTGAAGCGCTTCCGCGATTCGGGCGACAAGGACGGTGACGGGCTTCTCGACCTGCCGGAGGCCCTGCGCGGCCAGCCGCCCCTGGAACCGCCTCCCGGGCCGGATACCTCGCGGCCGGAGCTGAGCGCCGACGACAAGGCGTTCCTGGAGCGCCTGAAGACCGGCCGCGGCCTGAGCGACTTTGACCGAGAGTGTCTGCGCGATGGCGAGAAGGTGACCTCGCCCCGCGAGTTCTATCTGGCGCGGGTTGCGGCGCCGCAGGTCGAGGAAGAAGACGCCCGCCGTGGCTGGTACTTCCCGCAGTTCAGGGAGCGCCTGGCCGAGAACTTCGCCGGGATCGAGGGTGTGCTGCAGGCCCACCGTAATGCCGCCGGCGAGCCCGACGTCCGTGGCGTGTCGTGGCGCGTGGCAACCAAGACCTTCATTACCCCCAAGCAGGGGGTGCGCGAGCTGCCCATTGCCGAGCTGGTGGGGGTGGACGTCGAACGCGAAAACACCATTTCGCAACTCGGCGAGTACGTGGCCGCCGCCGAGGTCAACAGTTTCCGGCAGCAGTTCGTGGTTGACCCGCTCCTGAACGTGCTGGCCGCCACCCTGGGCTGGGAAACGCCCGAAAGCCTGGAGAGCCTGGGTGCCACGCCCTCGTTCATGTTCACCGAGGACGGCAAGGGCACCGGTCCCATTCTGCCGGACTTGCGCGCCACCCTGGCGCGGCGCGGCTTTACCACCGCCACGGGCGGCGTGCGCTGGAGCGAATTTGACCGGGTGCGTTATCACGATTTTACGCCGGGCTACGCCATCTACAGCCGCGTGCGCGATGCCATCAAGGACGCTTCACGCAGCGAAGACCCGGCTGTGCTGGGCGAGGTGCTGCGCTTGTGCCTGCACGACGTGGAGGCGCTGGTGCTGCCCATCCTGGAGCAAAGCCCCACAGAGCGGTCCGGGCAGGTCGCGCATACTGGCTGCCGTATCCTGCTGCGCATGTATCTGCGGGGCATGGACCGCACCAAGGACGCCCTGCGTGACGCGCACCAGCAGGTGACCGACCCCGTGCGCGAGCAGATCGGCGAAGCCGACCCCGCCCTGCCCCCCGCCGAGCTGGAAGTACTGAAAGCGCTCAGCGCCGCCGCCGACAGCCGCGCCCGCGCCATGGAGGCAGTGAACGAGGACCTGCAATCCACCGAGCTTGCTCGCGAGCAGGCCTTGCGTGACGCCGTGGCAGGCCTGCGTGATGACACGAGTGCGGCGCTTGCCAGGGCCGAGGCGGGCAACATGAACGTGGCCGAGCTGCTGCGCGTGGTGGCAGCCTCGCTGGCTGAGCCGGATGCCTACCTGCCGCTGCGTCGCTCGCTGCGGGCGCGGCGCCCGCTGCCGCTGTCTTATGCCGCGTCCCAGTTCAGCGAGCATTCCGCCCAAGCCGAACAGCGCCGCGACGCCTACCGCAAAGTGCTGCCCCTGCGCGCCATGATGCGGCCCGGCGAAAGCGCCGAGGACTATCTGGCACGCGCCCGCAAGGAGGGTGAGCGCCCCGAGGGCCTCAACGGCGGCGAACGCCTGCCCGGCCTCATCCTGGGCGACGCGCTGGCGGAAAGCGCCATGCTGGGCGGTGTGACCATCGGTGACTCGATCGCGGTCACCATCCCGCGCATCTACTACGAGGACAGCCGGCTGGTGCCGCGCACCACCGAGGTCTGGTTCCGCGTCACGGGTTTCTTCCGCAGCGGCCTGTATGAGGACAACCTGGGCCGAATGTACTGCGACTTTGAAGAACTTGCCGCCATTCTGGGCGACAGCGAGGTGCGCTACTTCGTGGGGGCGCGGCTGGCGGATTACGCGCCCTATGAGGGCGTCTACCGCGGTGACAAGCTTAAGTCCGAGCTGCGCCAGGGACTGCGCGAGCGCGGCCTGTCGTTTGCGGGCGTCAGCGTGTGGGAAGACGAAAAGCGCACGCTGCTGGAGGCCGTGAACCGCGAGAAGACCATCCTGGGCCTGATTGTCTCCATCATCATCCTGCTGGCCGGCGTGCTGATCCTGATCCTCGTCTACCAGCTCGTGAACGAGAAGGTGAAGGACATCGGCATCCTGAAAGCACTGGGCCATTCGCCCTGGGGCATCCGCAGCGTGTTCATGTTCAACGCCCTGTTCATCGGGCTGTTCGGCGCGGTGCTGGGTGCCTTGGGCGGGCTGATCACCAGCGAGTACCTGAACGAGATTGAGGACCTGGTGGACCAGGCCACGGGTATCCGGCTGTTCCCGCCCGATGTGTATTTCCTTACGTACATTCCCAGCGTGAAGGGGGCGGCCTTGCTGCGACTGGCGCTGGATATTGCCGCGCCGGTGGTGCTGTTCAGCTTTGGTTGCGGTATTCTTCCCGCACGCCTGGCGGCCCAGAAGGACCCCGTTGAGGCGCTGCACTATGAGTGACGGAACTTCCATGGCCCGCAGGACGCCCAAGCTGAGCCACCTCAACGAGCGCGGGGAATCGCGCATGGTGGACGTTTCCGGCAAGGACATCACCACCCGCACAGCCGCGGCCGAGGCCATCCTGCGCATGGAGCCGGCCACCCACGCCGCCGTGGTGCAGGGCAGCGGGCCCAAGGGTGAGGTGCTGCCTGTTGCGCGCGTGGCGGGCATCATGGCGGCCAAGCGCACGCCTGAGGCCATTCCCATGTGCCATCCGCTGGCGCTGTCGGGCGTGGAGATCGAGTTTGAAACCGGCCTGAAGCACGACACAAAGGGGCGTGCGGGCATTCGCGTGCTGGTGCGCGTGAAGTGCACGGGCCGCACCGGCGTGGAGATGGAAGCCCTGCACGCGGCCGCGGTCGCGGCCCTGACCATCTATGACATGGTGAAGGCCCTGGAGAAGGGCATGGAAGTGGTCAGTGTGCGGCTGCTGGAGAAAACCGGCGGCAAAAGCGGAGACTGGCGCCCTTGACCGGTGCGCCTGCCCCGGGTGTCTTGTAGGATCAGGCGAGGACAGAAGGAGAAGGGCTTAGAGGCGGGAACCGGCAGCTTCACGGTAAGCTGCCCGTTCCCGCCTCCCGGCCCGGGAAACGTGCCCGAAAATACCGAGATCATCACCAAGCCCGAGCGGCTGGAATCTGTCATTGATGAGTTGCTGGCGTCGGCGCGCATCTCGCTGGACGTGGAGTCGGACGGCTTCCACAACTACCACGACCGTGTCTGCATCGTCACGCTCTCCAGCGAGGATCGCAACTTTGTGGTGGACACCCTGGCCCTGGGTGAGGACTCACGGCGCCTGCAGCGCCTGCTGGACCGGCCCGATGTGCCGGTGCTGATGCACAGCGGCCACAACGACGTGCTGGCCCTCAAGCGTGCCTACCGCTTCGAGTTCGGGATGGTGCAGGACACCGCGCTGGCGGTGAGCCTGCTGGGCTATGCCCAGACAGGCCTCGCCGTGCTGGCCGAGACGTTTCTTGGCCTGCACCTCGAGAAAGACCTGCAGCGCCACGACTGGAGCCGCCGGCCCATTGAGCTGGAGCAGGTGCGCTACCTGATCAACGACACGCGCCACCTGTTCCGGATCCATGACCTGATCTGGCAGGAGCTGGAGAAGCACGAGCTTGCCGACGAGTACCGCATTGAGTGCGATGCCGTGCGCGAATCCGAGCCCCGCGAGCGCGAGTTTGACCCCGAGCGCTTCCGCAAGATCCGCGGAGCCCTGGACCTGGACGACACCGGTCGGGGCGTGCTGAAGGCCCTCTACGCCTGGCGCAACAACCTGGCCCGCACCCTGGACCGCGCCGCTTTTCGTGTGGCCTCGGACCAGACCCTGCTGGACCTGGCCCGGTTGCGGCCGAAAGCGCCGGCAGACCTGGAGAACCTGCGCGGCGTGGGCGAGTGGTTGCGCACAAACCACGGGCAAACGCTGCTGGAAGCGGTGTGCGCGGGCGAAGCCGACCCCGCCCCCCTGCGTGCTCCGCGCAAGCCCGCCCCGGAGGGGCCGCGGCTGGACCCCCGCCAGCGGGACCGCGTGGGTCGCCTGAAACGCTGGCGCGAGGACGAGGCCCGCAAGCGCGGGTTGGGCCTGCAGGCCATTCTGCCCACAGCCGTGATGCACGAACTGGTGTTGAAGGGCCCCCGTACGGTCGAAGAGCTGGCGGCGGTGCCCCGCGTGGGCCGCAGCCGCGCCCAGCGTTACGGCGAAGCGCTGTTGCGCATTGTGGGCGCCAAGCCGGCCAAGGGCGGTTGATCCGGGCTAGTACCCGTCGTCGGATTGCAGCAGCGAGTTGATGTTGATGCGCTCGGCGAACTCCGAGAGCAGGCTGCCCGGGCGGCCCGCGTTGGCGTCCAGGTCCTTCATCCAGGGCAGGATGCCCAGCACCGGCACGTTGCTGAAATGCTCGATCTCGTCGGGGTTCGTGCGCTCGGGCAGGCCGATGGCCTCTTTGCCGAAGCCGTTGATGATGATGCCGGCCACGGGAATGCCCAGCATCTTGGCCATGTTGGCGGTGAGCAGCGTGTGGTTGATGGTGCCCAGCGTGGGGCGCGAGACAATCACCGCCTCAACGCCCAGCGCCAGGATCAGGTCTGTCACCAGCTCGTTGTTGTTCAGGGGCACCATCAGGCCGCCCACGCCCTCGACCACAACGATCTCGTGCAACAACGAGAGCTGGAAGTACTGGTCTACGATGTAGTTGAGGCTGATGTGCACGTCCTCGAGGCGGCTGGCAATGCTGGGGGCGGCGGGCGCCTTGAGGCGATAGGGGCAGACCAGGTCCATCTCGTCGCGGATGCCGGTCACGTCGCGGACAAAGCGGCTGTCCTTGGCGACGATCTCGCCGTCCATGATCACACAGCCGGTCTCGATGGGCTTCATGTAGCCCACGTTGAGCCCGCGCTGCTTGAGTGCCATCACCAGGCCGGCAGCGACCACAGTCTTGCCGACGCCGGTGTCGGTGCCAGTGATGAAGATGCCAGTGCGCATGGGGTTCCGGGGCTGGTGTCAGGAAGCTGTTGATACTAGGTGCGCAGCTTGGGATCAAGCGCGTCGCGCAAAGCATCGCCAAAGAGGCTGAAAGCCAGCGAAAGGGTAAACAGCGCCCCGGTGGCAAATGTGAGCGGCCACCACACGCTGGGCTCGCGCTGCAACTCGTTGCGGCCGCCCACAATCAACTGCCCCCAGGTGTGCAGGGTGCTGTCAATGCCGATGCCCACGAAGCTCAGGAACACCTCAAGCCCCACGGAGCCCACGAATCCCAGCGTGAACGTGATGATCACCAGGTGCATCACGTTGGGCAGGATGTGCTTGAAGATCACCCGCAGATGGCTGGCACCCAAGGCGCGGGCTGCCTGCACATACTCGCGGTTCTTGTGTTTGATCACTTCGGCGCGCACCAGCCGGCTCAGGCCGATCCAGGTGGTCAGGCCGATGACCACCAGCACCAGGATCAGGTTGCGGGAGTCTTTGGCCTCAATGCCGAACTTCTCGAACCACCGGGCAATGCCTTCGCTGTCGCGCACGGCCTGAATAAAGGCAATCAGCAACAGCACAAAGGGGATTGAGGCAAGGGTGTTGATCAGGTAGCCGATGCCGTCGTCGATCCACTTGCCGAAGTAGCCCGCGCACAGGCCCATGATGACCGCAATGATGCTGCTGATCACGGTGGGGACGATGCCGATCAGGAACGCGAGCTGGGTGCCGCGCACCAGCTTGGCCAGCACAGACACGCCGTGGATGTTGCAGCCAAGCGGAAGGTGCCAGGTGCGGGCATCGAAGAAGCCCCAAGCGCGTTTCTCCTGCGGCAGGGGCGGGTTGTCGAGCTTCGTGGCCGGGTCCTGGCCGGTCTTGCGGAAGTGGTCGTGGTCCGGCTGCAGCCACAGGTACCAGCCCGGGGGATGGTAGCTGCGCTCAAGGCCGGTCTTCTCGTCCAGTGCGTTCTCGCTGGTGCGGGCGGCGAGGTCGGAGTCGCTGACCCACAGTGTGGCGGTGGCTGCCACGAACGTGAACAGGGCCATGACGATGAAACAGGCCACGGCGAGGCGGCGCTTGAGAAGCTGGCGAAGTACATCTTTCCAGGGCATTCCGCTCTCCGTTAGCCGAGTTTGACCCGCGGGTCCACGACGGCGTAAAGCACGTCGGAGGCGAGGTTGGACAACATGAAGCTGATTGCGCCCAGCACCACGGTGGCACGCACAACGTTGACGTCGCTGTTGGCGATGGCGTCCACGGTCAGGTAGCCCAGGCCGGGAATCGAGAAGAACTGCTCCAGCACCAGCGCGCCCAGGTAGAGGCCCGGGATTGCCACCACCCAGCGCGTGATCAGCGGGATCATCCCGTTGCGCAGCACGTGTTTGAAGAGCACGGCATTCTCGTTGAGTCCCTTGGCGCGTGCGGTGCGCACGTAGTCCTGGTTTGCTTCGTCCAGCATTACGATCCGGTTGAAGCGCAGGTGTTCGCCGTAGGTGACGAAGACGTACAGCAGCACCGGCAGCATCAGGTAACGCAGCGCGCCGAAGCCGTCGGCGAAATGGCTGACCGGGAAGTAGTTCCACTCGGCGGCCAGGAACTTCTGGCCGAACATATACAAGGCAATCGAGTTGATGCTCATGACCAGAATGGCGGTCACGACCAGCACGTAGTCAATGCGGGTCTGCCGGTAAAGTGCCGCAAAGAGGCCAAAGAACAGCCCCAGGAACTCCGAGACCAGGAAGGCCGGCAGCGTCAATGCCAGGCTGGCCCACATGCCCTCGTAGAGCACACGCATCACCGGGCGGTCGCGACGATCCAGCCCATAGTCAAAGGCGGCAATGTCGCGCACATAGCGCCCGAACAAGACGGTCTTGCTGGTGCGGGTAAAATCCACCCCATCCTCAAACACCGGCGGTTCCGGGGCCTCGGCAGCGGCCTTGCGCTTGGCTTCGCCATCGTCAGTCCACGAGACATACCCGGCATTCACCATCCACTCGATGACCTGGGTCTGGCTGGCCTTGGGGCCCAGGCGCTGCCGCGCCAGGGACTCCGGGCTGGTCACCATGAAGAACAGGATGAACGTGATCAGGATGACCCCGAACAGGGTCAGCGGCACGTAGGCAAGCTTGCGCAGGATGTAGGCGAGCATGGGTCTTTCAACGGCCCTGTTTCAGGATGCGCGCGCCCATCAGGCCCGCGGGGAGCAGCAGCAGACCAAGCATCACCAGCGCAGGCAATAAGGGCCTTTCGGCCCAACTGGTGGCCCTCTGCGCGCGCGATGGGGTGTCCGAATAGATGAATTTGACGTACGTGTAGGCAAACGGGTTGGGATCTGGTTGAGCATACCACGAGTGGTATAGCGAGTACGTCTTGCGGAAGTTCAGCACCACCCAGGGAGCGTCCTTGTCCAACTCCTTGTGCATGGCCGCGATCAGTTCGGCCTTGCGCTGTTTCTGCATCGGATCGGTCTCATCCAGGACCGACATCTCCTTGTACAGCCGGTCGTACTCCGGGCTGGCGTAGGAGGCGCTGTTGATGCCGGGTGGCTTGTTGGGTCCGTACAGCAACTGCAGCATGTTCTGGGCATCCGGGTAGTCCATGACCCAGCCGGCGTCGTAGGCCTGACCGGTGCCCTCGTTCTGACGCTTCAGGAACTCGGCAAAGGTCATGCGCTCGGCCTGCAGGTTGATGCCCACCTTGTCGCCGCAGGCCTTCAGGAAGGTCACGTAGTCGCCGGCCTGGGCGTCATTGCGGCGCAGCAGGACATTCACGACCACCTGTTTGCCCGTCGCTGGATCCACGGCGCGGTACAGGGTCTCGCCCTGTTTCTCGAGCTGGAAGCCTGCTTCAGTGAGGATCTCCCGCCCGCGTGCCGGGTCGTACTGTTGCACAGCCATCTCGCACCCGGCGGCGTGTCCCCAAGTGCCCGGGGGCACCAGTTGCCTGGCGGGTTCGCCGCGGCCGTTGAGGTAGCGACGGATGTGGTCGTCGCGGTCAATGCACAGGCACAAGGCGCGGCGGATAGCCCGGGCTTTCTCGCCGCCGGGAGTCCCCACGTCCGGGTCGTTCATGTTGAAGCTGATGTAGCTGATCGTCGGCTCGGCGTACTTGAGCAATTGGATGCCGCGCTCGGCCAGCTTGGGCGTAACTTCGCTCTGGGTTGTCACGGCAGCACTGAACTGGTCCTTGTCAATGCCGCAGACGTCCAGGTTTCCCTGCATGAACTCGAGGAAGTCGGTCTGGCTTTCCTTGATGATGCGGTAGACCACCTTGTCAGCCAGCGGAAGCTGCTTACCCATGTAGGGCTTGAAGCGTGCGTGCTCGGGCTTGTCACTGGTGGGAAAGTACTGCTTGCGGAAGTTCGGGTTGCGCTCCCAGGTGATCTGCGAGTTGAAGCGCCACTGGGTAAGCAGATAGGGACCTGTACCCACGGCGTGACGGGCCAGTTCCTTGCCGTAGTAGTCGCAGGCTTCGCGGGCCACTGCCGCGCCGTATGTCATGGAGATGGCATACAGAAACTGCGGGTAGGGTTCGGTCAAGCGCACTTTCAGGGTGCGGTCGTCGGGGGTGCTCAGGCCCTCTACCGGCTCTTCCAGCTTGGCGCGCCACTCGGCGTCTTCTGCGTAGTTGTCCTTCTTCAGGGGTGCCGCCTCGGCGTGGAACGCATCCAGGCCCGCTACTTTGCCCTCAATGACCCAGAAACCCTCCGAGTCGGGCAGTGCAGCCAGGCGCTTGAAGCTGTAGGCCAGGTCCGCTGCCACCAGCTTTCGACCTGGACCTTTGGTGCCCTGCGGGCCAAGACCTTCCTCCTCGAAAGTCCTGCCCGTGGCATCGGGGTGAAAGCACCGGTCGTCGCTGAAGTACACGTCGTCCCGAAGCCGGAACGTATAGGTGTTGGTGGCCGCGTCGTATTGGGGCAGGCTTTCTGCAAGGCAGGGGATCAGCTTGGCTGGGCGTTCCAGGAAGTCGTACTCCAGCAGGGCTTCATAGGCCATGGAAGCATGGCGCGACGAGATCACGTCGCCGGTCTTGTGCGGGTCAATGGATTTGGGGTCTTCCGCCTCCGAGCGACGGATGACAATCAGGCCTTCATCTTCTGCTGCCAGCGTCGTCGCGGTGCCGCCGCAGCCGGTGTTCCACAGCAGCGGCAGCAGCGCTGCCGCCGCCCGGGCGAACCGCAACACCTTGCCGTGTGCCGGGGTCTTCATGGGGTCAGCCATCGTCCGGCTCCTTGCTTGGTCGGCGCCCTATTCCTGCGCCTTGATGTGGCGTACGTCGTTGTAGGTGGCTGCCGGCACCTGGGGCCACTGCACCAGGGTGCTGCGCATGCGCGGCAGGGACTCCTGGGCCAGTGCCAGGAACGGGCGGTCTTCCTCCAGGCGCTGCAACAGGGCCGCCACCAGCTCGCGTCGGCGAGCTTCGCCAGCCGCCACGGGCAGCAGCGACTCAAACTCAGCATAGAGCTTGTCGTAGTCCGCGCTGCGGTAGCCCGCGTGGTTGCCAAATTCGGCCTCCACGCCCGCGTTGCGACCGGCCCATAGCTGGAGCACGTTCTGCGCGTCCGGGAAGTCCAGGTACCAGCCCACCATGCGCAGGTCGCCCGAAGGCCGCGCTGCCTGCGCGCCCGTCACGTACTGGGCATCCACGGTGATACCCAGGGGCTTCAGGGCGCTGCTCAGGGTTTGGGCAAATGCCCGGTTGATCTGGCTCGCGGAAAGCTCGAGTTTCAGGACTAGGGCCTTACCCGTGGCGGGGTCCACGCCGCCCTTGTACTTGGTGCCGTCCAGGGCGAGCTTGGCGGCATTCGCATCCGTTTGGCCCCAGCCCTGATTCTGCTCCAGGTCGGCGGCTTCGCAGCCGGGCGGCAACAGCGTGTCGCTGGGAGCGGCCCAGCCCGGGGCATACTGGATGGTGGCGATCAACTTGGCGCGGTCAAAGGCCAGGCTCACCGCGCGGCGCAGGCCGCGACCGTCGGCGTCCAGGGCGCCCCAGATTGCGCTCTGCATGTTAAACACCGCAAACCGGTTGCCCACGCGCGGCACCCACTCGGCTGTGCAGGGCGTGGCTGCAAAGAGGCTGCCGGGCTTCTTCTGCATCAGGTCCGTCGAGTTCACGTTCAGGGACACTTCCATCGCCTGCTTCTGCGCAAAGTTCGAAAACGCGGTTTCCTGGTCGCTTGCCATGAAAAACACCACGCGCTCGTAGTGCGGCAGCTCGCCGCAATAGCCCGCGAAGCGCTTCAGCACCCACAGGCTGTCCTCTGCTATGGCATGCAGCCGGTAGGGGCCCGTGCCAACTGTCAGCCTGCTGCAGCCCAGCCCGACGCCGTTCATCAGCTCGCGCGGCATGATGCTGGTGCAGGGGTGGGCCAGAACGGAAAGCAGCGCGCCAAAAGGCCGCGTCAGCTTGATCTGCACGGTGTGCTCGTCCACGGCCTTCAGGCCCGCCACTTCTTTGTCATTGGCGCCGAAGTCCAGGCTGTCACGCGCGGCCTCGCCGTAGGCATCCAGGCCCACGACTGCCCCCTGCATCAGCCAGTACATCGAGGCCTCCGGCCCGACGGCAGCCAGGCGCTTCAGGCTGTCCAGCACGTCCCGGGCGCGCAGGGTGCGGGTCTTTTCAGGAAACCAGGCGCTGTTGTGGAACTTCACGTCCTTGCGCAGCCGGATGGTCCAGGTGAGGCCGTCTTCGCTCACTTCGGGCAGGGCCTCGGCCAGGCGCGGCTGGATGTTCAGGGGCGAGCCCGGCTCTTGCGAGTACAAGCCCTCATAGATGCAGGCCAGCAGCCGGAAGCTCTCGGCGTCGCGGGCGGCGTGGGGGTCCAGGGTTGTTTCGCCAAGGTAAACGGGCAGCCGCAACACGGTCGTGGTGCCTTCTGCCGGTACGGCAGGCACGGGCGCCGGCGCCGGTGGGGGCGGCGGCACCGGCTGGGCGCGCGTCAGCAGGGGAGCCAGCAGAAGGGCGGCCAGGGCAAGGGCGGTCAGGCGCAGGGCAGTGAGTTGGCGCATGGTTCGTTCCCAGGAAGGACCGGATGATAGCCATGCTGCCGCGGCCAAGGGAAGCCGCAACGGGTTCGCGAAAGGGGTTACTTGCGCTGCTGGTGCTGATACGGGCGGGCTGCGGGGCTCCTCCCCCGGAAAATGCGGATTTGCGCGGCTGGAAGAGGCTGTTTCATGATCCTGAGCGCGCCTGCCGCAAAACTGACGTGCAGTTCAGTGAGCGCGGCCCAGGCATATCTGCTGCGACATGGTGCTGGAAGCTGACTTCGAGGAACCCCCTCGCGGTACGGCGGCAGCCTCGCCGCCGTCCTGGGAACGCTCCGCTGGAGCGTTCTCAGGTTCGCACCCGGCGGTCGTGCTGCAGGCACACCTCGGTTCGGCTGCCATGCCCGCCTGTTCGGTGCCCTGGAATCGCCTCGCTCAGGGCTTCCAAACCAGCTCTTGTGCTTGCGTGACAGCCGGGCAGGCATAAAACTGAATGTCGGCGCGCTCCCCCACGCCACGCAGGAACCGCCCATGAACCAGTCTCGCATCAGTTCCCGCAACGTGGCATTGCGCGACTTTGCGCGCCTCGCAGAGATTGACCGTAACGCCCTGTGGCATCCATACACGCAGATGAGCGAGTACGGCAAACAGGACCCGATCATTATCGAGCGCGGCGAAGGGCCGTACCTGTACGACGTGCGCCGCCGCCGCTTCCTGGACGCCTTTGGCAGCATGTGGTGCAACGTCTGGGGCCATAACCACCCCGAAATCGTCAAGGCCATCCAGCAGCAGGCCAGCCAGCTTTGCCACGCCAGCCTGTTCAGCGTCAGCCATTTCCCGGCCGTGGAGCTGGCCAACAAGCTGGTGGAGACGGTGCGCGAGGACTATCGCTTTGCCGACGCGCCCACCACGCTGAACCACGTGTTCTTCAGTGACAACGGCAGCACGGCGGTGGAAGTTGCCATGAAGATGGCGCTGCAGTACCACAACCAGACCGGGCAGATCAACCGCACACAGTTCCTGGCGTTCACGGAGGGCTACCACGGCGACACCTTCGGTTCGATGGCTGTGAGCAGCATCGAGGTCTTCCGGCGCAAGTTCGCCCCGTCGTTGTTCAGTGTGCACAGTGCTCCCTACCCCATGCAGGTGGACCCCGACGAGCGCCCCGGCAACTGGCGCAGCATTGACCGCCAGGTGGAAGCCACCCTGGCCGGCCTCTCGGATCGCCTGGCTGCGGTAGTGATCGAGCCGGTTATCCAGGGCGCAGCCGGCATGCGGCCCCTGTGTGAGGACTTCCTGACCCGCCTGCGCAAGTACTGCAACGAATTCGGCATCCTGATGATCGCCGACGAGGTGTTTACCGGCTTCTGTCGCACGGGGCCGGTGGTTGCCTCCAGCACCGAGCTGGTGGAACCCGACATCCTGTGCCTGGGCAAGGGACTGACCGGTGGCGAACTGCCCATGGGCGTCACCATGGCCTCGGACAAGGTGTTTGCGGCTTTCAGCGGCGAGTGGGCCGAGATGAAGCACTTCCTGCACGGGCACACCTTCAGCGGCAACCCGCTCTGCTGTGCCGCCGCCAGCCGCAACCTGGACCTGATTGTCGAGCACAAGCTGAAAGAGAACGTGAAGAGCCGCTCGCGGGAGTTTGCCCAGCAGCTGAAGGCCAAAGTGGCCACGCACCCGCGCGTGGGCGCCATTCGCCAGCGCGGCCTCGCCATTGGCGTGCCCATCAAGGATGCCAAGGGCAACGAGGATCGGGGCTACGCCGGCCGCGCCGACGCCAACGCGGTGTGCGCGCGCGCCCTGGAGAAGAGCCGGGTGATCTTCAGGCCCCTTGGCAACATCATCACGATCGTGCCGCCCCTGAACCTGGAGAGCGAGCACATCACCGAGATCGTTTCTGCCCTGGCGGACGGACTGCAGGCCCTGCAAGCCTGATGTGTCCAGGCCGCGACGAAGGCAGCGCGGATCTCGGCGCCGGAAAAAACACACCGGGGCGGCCTTGGCGGCCGCCCCGGTCAAGTTCGCGCAAACTACTTGTCCTCTTCGTCGGCGAGCACATCAATGCGCTCGATCACCACCACCTTGTGGGGCCAGCCCTCGTACTCCTTGACCGTGCCCACAATGCCCACCTTGCTGCCCATCAGCTTGGCCAGGTCGCCCTTGTCCCAGCGCAGGTCGTAAATCACCTTGCCCTCGTCGTCGAAGAGGCGGTGGCTGGCGGGCGTGCGGGCAGACTTGCCGGTGCTGCCGATGGTGCCCGTGGCCAGATACTCCACGGGGCCCTTGGGCTGCTCGGGCTCCTTCTTGGGCTCCAGGGCCTCCTTGCGCAGGCGCTCGATCTCGGCCTTGCGGGCTTCATCTTCCTTGGCCAGGCGGGCCTTCTCGGCCTCAATCAGCTTCACCGTGACATCGATCTTCTCGATGTACGTGACGGCCTTCTCGCTGATCTTGGCGTCCAGGGCGCACTCCTTGAACTGCTCAAACATCTTGCGGATGTTGGTCAGGTTCACGTCCACCGCCGGCTTCTTCAGCTCATCGGCCAGCAGGCGCTCCAGCTCGGCAAAGGTCTTCTTCTCGTCCTCCAGCTCCGCTGCACTGGGCTCGCGCTTGGGTTCTTCGGTCTTCTTCGGCTCCTCGGCCTTGGGCGCCTCCACCGGCGTCTCGGCTTTCGGGGCTTCCGCGACCGGGGCATCGGCCTTGGGGGCTTCCGCCACCGGGGCAGCGGGCACCGGCACGTTCAGCTTCTCGACCAGCTCCAGCGACACGGCGCCGTGAGCCTCGGCGGGCGGGATCACTCGGACAAAGCCGCCCTCAGCGGCGGGCTTGCCGGTCTGGCCGTCCAGGCAGGCCGCGAGCACGCGGTCCTTGCCGATCTGGCCGATGGCAAAGTACTTGGTGTCAGGCGTGCAGCGCAGGTTCACCTTGTCGCCGGTCACGGTGTAGGACTTGCCGTCCGCGTTCAGTTTCGCGAACTGCTCCGCCAGCCAGCACGGCGCGTTGGCCGGCAGCTGTACCTCGGCCCAGCCGTCCTTGTGGCCGACCACCACCAGTTGCTCGCCCTTGGCCAGCACATAGACGGGCGGGTGGGCCAGGCTGGGACCCGAGCGCAGGCGCACGGAATCGCCCGTCACGCCGGCCATGTAGGGGCTGAAGGACTCCTGGCAGAACAGGGGTGCCGCCACCAAGGCAGCCACCAGCACAGCAAGCGTACGCAGCGCAGTCATTGCGACCTCCGGCATCGGATTTGGACGTGCAACAGGCACGTCCTTGGCCCTATCGGCCGGGGTGCATGGGCTGGTGCAACAATTCTGCACAATTGCACGCGGCGCCACAGTTGCCCGTGGCGCCGCCGTTGGTTGATGCATGTGCTGCAAAACCCGCCGGATCAGGCCGTGTGGAAGGGGCTGGGCGGCGGGTTGTGGTCCGCGGGCGGGCGCTCGCGCCGCTCGCGGTGGCCGTGGCCTCCACGATCGCCGCGGTCACGGCCGCGACCACCCCGGTCGCCGCCCCTGCCGCCGCGGTCGCCACGACCGCCGGGCACCTTGGCCACGTATTCCTCACCACGGTCCTTCAGGATCACCGCCTTGCGGCTTCCCTTGACCTTGCCGGTGGGGTCCACGTTGATGATCTCGAAGTGGAACTCGTCGCCCATCTTCACGACATCTTCGGGCTTCTCGACGTAGCTTTCAGCCAGCTCCGAGACGTGGATCATGGCCTCCTGGCTCTCATTGAAGGTCACGAAGGCGCCGAACTCGCGCATGCTGGTTACCTTGCCCATGTGGCGTGAGCCGATTTCGGGCTTGGTGGTCATGGCCGCGATCTTGGCGGCGGCGCGCTTGGCGCCCTCGCCGTCCAGGCCGAAAATCTTGACCGTGCCGTCTTCCTCGATAGTAATGGTGGTGCCGGTGGCTTCCTGGATGCCGCGGATGTTCTTGCCGCCGGGGCCGATCACCAGGCCGATCTGGTCCGTGGCCACCTTGACCACCTCGTAGCGCGGTGCCCACGAGCTGATGTCCGTGCGCGGGGCTGCCAGCACCGCGTCCATCTTGTCCAGCACGAACAGCCGCGCGTCTCTTGCCTGGCGCAGGGCTGCCTTCAGCAGCTCGGCGCTCAGGTTTTTGACCTTGATGTCCATCTGCAGGGCGGTGATGCCGTCGCGGGTACCGCAGACCTTGAAGTCCATGTCGCCGCAGTGGTCTTCATCGCCCAGGATGTCGGTGAGGATGGCGTTGGTCTTTCCGTCCGAAATCAGGCCCATGGCCACGCCGGCCACGGACTTCTTGAGCGGCACGCCCGCGTCAAAGCAGCTCAGGCTTGCGCCGCAGACGGTGGCCATGCTGGAGCTGCCGTTGCTCTCCAGGATGTCAGAGACCACGCGCAGGGTGTACGGGAAGCTGTCCAGCGGCGGCAACACGGCGCGGATGGCACGCTCGGCCAGGGCACCGTGGCCGATCTCGCGGCGGCCCACGCCGCGGATGGGCTTCACTTCGCCCGTGCAGTAGGGCGGGAAGTTGTAGTGCAGCAGGAACGCCTCTTCACGGCTCTCGCGCAGGCCGTCAATGAGCTGGGTGTCTTCGGCTGTGCCCAGGGTGGCGCTGACCAGGGCCTGGGTTTCGCCGCGCGTGAACAGCACGCTGCCGTGGTTGCGCGGAAACGGCTGGATCTCGATGGTGATGTCGCGGATCTCGCTGAGCTCGCGCCCGTCCACGCGACGCTTCTCCTTCAGCACGATCTCGCGCAATGCCTCGTACTTGTACTCGCCCACGATGTGCGCCACCTGCTTGGCTCGCTCGGCGGCCTTCTTCTTCTGCTCGTCGGTGGCATTGTCCGGGGCGACAGGGGCGAATTCCTCCTGGGCCTTCTTCTTCAGGTCGGAAAGCGCCTGCGAACGCTCACCCTTGCCCGGAGTCTTGATTGCCTTCAGGTACGCGGGGAAGTACTTCTTGTGAACCTGCTCCACCAAGGCGGCGTCCGGGCCGGCCGGGGCCTTGAACTCAACGCGCTTGACGCCGGCCTTCTTGCAGAGCTCGACCTGGGCGTCGCACAGGCGAACGATTTCCTTGTGGGCAAGCTGCAGCGCCTCCACGATCTCGTCTTCGCCGAGTTCGTTGGCGCCGGCCTCCACCATGTTGATGCCCTGCTTGGTGCCGGCCACGATCATGTTCAGCCGGCCCTTGTCCTGCTGCTCATAGGTCGGGTTGACCACGAACTTGCCGTCAATGTGGCCGATGCGCACAGCGCCCACCGGGCCGTCAAAGGGCAGGCCCGCCAGCATCACTGACGCCGAGCTGCCGTTGATCATCAGAATGTCCGGGTCCAGCGCGGGGTCGGCTGAAACCGTCATGCCGTTGATCTGGACTTCGTTGTTGTAGCCCTCGGCAAACGTGGGCCGCAGCGGACGATCCGTCACGCGCATGGTGAGGATCTCTTTGGTGCTGGGCCGCGCCTCGCGCTTGAAGAAGCCGCCGGGGAACTTGCCCGCGGCGCTGGTCTTTTCGCGGTACTCCACCGTCAGCGGAAAGAAGTCAATTCCCGCACGGGGCTCAGCCACCGTGACCGCAACAAAAACCGCCGAGTTGTTCTCGCGCACCAGCACGGCACCCTGTGCCTGCTTGGCCAGCCAACCCGTCTCGAAGACGATGTCGCGGCCGCCGATGTTCAGGGAAACGGTGTGGCGGGTTACTGCATGTTTCTGGACTGCCATTGCACTCTCATTGCGCCAATTGGCGCAGCTTGCCCCAAACGCCTGTCGCGGCTGGGGCGTAGAACAGAATGAGTGCGGAACCGGCTTGCCGGGCACATGCCCGAGCTGCCCGGGCGGGCAGAGAAGCGAAGGCCGCGAACGGCATTGGCCTCTGTGTCCGCCCATGGCGACAGGGCGCGGTTCCGCCCCCCTGCAGGGGCTCTACACTGAGCCCCCATAACGACAGCATCCGCAATTACTTGCGGATGCCGAGCTTCTCGATCAGCTTCTGGTACCGGCCTTCATCTTCTGTGGCCAGGTACTTCAGAAGCGAGTTGCGCTTACCCACCATCTTCAACAAGCCGCGGCGGCTGTTGTGGTCTTTCTTGTGGATCTTCAGGTGCACCGTGAGGTTGTTGATTTCCTCAGTCAGCAACGCTGCCTGAACTTCCACACTGCCGGTATCGCCCTTCTGGCGGGCATACTCGGCCACAATCGTGTTGCGGCGGTCCTTCGTGATCATCTTGGTCTCCGAAAGCACTTGCGCCGGCCGCAGCACTAGCCGCAATCGGCGTGCAATGGGGCAGCACGGTAGCAGCGAGCCCCCCTGTGTCAATAACCGGTAGGCCGCCAGCGGGAGTTTGGGCTCGTGGCGGATTGCAGAGTCGCAAGCCCCGCAACATAAAAACACTCAAATTCGCCCGCGCAGGAGGCTATCCTGTCTCCAATTCGGAGCCATCCCATGAACCAGCCACCGCGTCCGCCCCAAGGCGTCTACCCACAACCCGGCTTCCCTCAGCAACCGCAGCCGCCGCAGTACCCCCAGGGGCAACCCATGCCACATGCACCCTACCAGCCGGCGGCAGGCTACCCGCAGCAGCCCATGCCCTACCCGGGAGGTCCCGCCTATCCGCAAGCGCCCATGTACCCCAACGCCAGGCCCGTCAAGCGGGGGCCCAGCAAGGTGCTGGGGGTCATCAAGATCCTCTTTGGCGGCGGGCTGGCCCTGGGATTCCTGGCTGGGATGCTGCACGAGGGCTACCAGGGTGCCGGCGTGGCGGGCGCCATGGGCTTTGCAATGGGCGTTGGCCTGCGCTGGATGGCCACCGGGGGCGCCAACCTGGCGGGCAAGAGGATACCGGTGCTGCCGTCACTGGGCGTAATCCTGGTGGGCATCGTGTTCGG
The DNA here is from genome assembly GCA_020847415.1 of Planctomycetota bacterium. Classification (GTDB taxonomy): domain Bacteria; phylum Planctomycetota; class UBA8742; order UBA2392; family UBA2392; genus JADLBZ01. The sequence goes on along the minus strand of JADLBZ010000092.1, from coordinate 23,651 downwards.
CGTCGCTGCGGGCCCGTCGCTCAGCGAGGGTCAATGGAAGGCTAAGGAACAAGAGACCTTTGATCGCCTGGTCAGCAACGAAAGCCATTGGGCCTGGGACTACCAGTACTTCTGGGACATCCCCGGGCAGTTCCAGCGCCCGGAGGCCAAGGCTCACCAACTGCGCGCCAAAGTGATTGCGGCGTTCCGCGACAACAAGGTGGCCGAAGTGCGCGAGGCAATTGCCGAGGTCAAGCGCGACCACGCCGGCGACCCGCGCTTCCAGATGGTGCTGGATGCCGCCGCCGCCGGCATGGGCGGCCTGTACGACAACGCACTGGCCAAGCTGTCGCAGCCCGGCAAGGCTGCCGATGGTGCCGAGTTCGCAACGGACGAGGAGCTGCGCAAGGCCTTTCAGGTGCTGCTGAAGGATCTTGCCGGGGCCGAGACCTCCGACGTGTACGTGGCCTTCAAGAACAAGACCAGCCTGGAAGCCCCGGATGGCCACCTGGAAGTCTATGAGAGCTACAAGGACGAACCCAGCGTGAAGCTGGCCTTCCCCGACGGCAAGATTCCCGTGATCCCGCAGGGTGAGGCATTCTCGCCCAAGTTTGATGCAGCGCGGCGTTCCACGTTCGTGGCGGCTTCCACGGAGGCCTTCCGGCAGGTGTTTGACGCCAGCCTGCTGACCCTGAAGCCCCTGGGCGAAGACGAATCGCGCGAGGGCAAGCTGGTGATTGAAGTGGAGTCGCTGGTCTGGCGCACGACGACGTACTTCAACAACTACGAGACGCGCAACAGCGTGCAGCGCTCGCTGGGCTTGCTGTTCGGCGTCGCCGTGGACTGGCAATTCCGCCTGTTTGACCGCGCGGGCAAACAGCTCTACGGCAAGGAAACCCGCTCGGTGCCTGCCAACGACATCAGCATCATCCCCACCTCGGGCGCGCCGCGCTGGTCGGTGTACTCCATTCTGATGGACTCGGCCTACTACAACTTCTCGCGCGAGACGATCGGCAACTTCGGCCTGACGCCGCCTGCCGAGCAGCGGGCGTTTGCCTACCAGGACTGGGGCGTGAAGTAGCCCGACTTGCACCCGCAAACAAAAAGGGGCGCGGAGTCCGCGCCCCTTCTCACGTACCGCCTGCCTACTCGATCGTGCAGAAGTAGGGCTTGGCCGTGTCTTTCCAGGGCTCCAGCAGGCCGTTCTTGTCGGTGTCCTCTACCTGCAGCCAGGCGATGGTCAGGCCGCCTGCGGAAGCCCGCAGGCCGCGCACGGACAGGTCCAGCTCGCCCAGCGAATGAACCTTCAGGGCGCGATCCAGCAGCAGCAGTCGCGAAGCCAGCTTTCCTTCTTCCAGCGCCAGCAGACCGCGTTCCTTGATCCAGCCCACAGCCTGGTAGTTGTAGCGGGCGCTGGGTGCCCGGGTGTCGCGATGGTCCGCGTCGTCCACGATCAACAGCTCCAGCGTCGTGATGTCGTAGACGCTCCTGCGGCGCGCTGACTGCATGTCCGCGGCCTGGGTCGAGGCCTCCTGGCTGCCGTAAAACGAGCCTTCCGCGCACACCGACAGGCGCGAGCGCGTGGTGGGGCTGTAAAGCAGTGTTTGCGAGCCGTCTGCCGGGTCGTACAGCACATGCTCGGATGGGTCGGTGAGCTGGGGCGGCCGCTCCACTGCTTCCGGTTCCGGCTCTTCATCTTCTTCCCAGCCGCGACGCCATGCATCCTCCGGCTCGGGTTTCTTGGGAGGTACCTGCATGCGCTCAAAGAGCAGCTTGTTGCCTTCCAGCACCAGTTCCACGTTAAAGCCGCGCACCAGCCGTGTGCGTGTTCCCTGCAACAGATGCAAGCTGGTAATCCAGCCGTTGGCTTCGCCGGGGGCGGGCTCGCTGAGCAGCACTTCCTTGCCCTCGCGCCAGGCTGCCACGGGCACCTCGCCGGGGGCGAGCGTCGCCACCGAGCGTGCAGCGCCGCCGTCCCGGTTCATCACCAGCAGTTCGCCGTCGTCCAGGCCGTCCAATGCACCGTCACCCGAGGTGTCGGCGCGGCGCGTCACCAGCACCATGCGGCCGTCGGCCAGAAACAGCGGCGGCACGGCGGCGGCACCGGTTTCGGTCACCCTGGTTTCGATCTTCTGCGGCCCCGCGGTGTACAAGGCAAAGCGCGGGGCGGCCTTGTCCCCTTCGGCTTGCGGCAGCTTGCGGAAGTAATACAGGCGGTCGCCTTCCGGCGTCAGGCAGTGCCGCAGCATGGAGCCCACCTCAACCGTGACTGCCTGGGGGCGCAAGCCGCCCAGCTTCTTCACCCAGGACTCGGTGGCGGCGTCCACATCGGGGCGCGGCAGCAGCGAGCCCTTGGGTTTTTCCGCGGCGGGCTCGTTGCCCGGCGGCCGGTCCGGCTGGGCGCGGGCACCGGCCACGGCACCGGCCAGGCCCAGCAGGGCGGCACCAGCCGCCAGCATGGCGCTGCGCAGCGGCGACGAATCGGGCGACTTCATGACTTCGGTGTTGCCGCTGGGCATGACGGTCTCCGTGGTACGTGGCTGCACAAGGCCCGAGCCGCCGGGGGCGCGATAGGGAATGAACACGGTGAAGCGGCTGCCGCGCCCGCGGGCCGAGTCCAGTGTAATGCGGCCGCCGTGGGCCTGCACGATCTCGCGGCAAATGGCGAGGCCCAGGCCGGTGCCGTCCACCTTGCGGGCACGGTCCTGGTCCACGCGGAAGAATTTCTCGAAGATGCGCTGGTGGTGCTCGGGGTCAATGCCGATGCCGCGGTCGGCAACCTCGATGAACAGGTCGTTGCAGTCAATGCCGGCGACCACGGTGACGAACTTGTCGTCGCCGCTGTACTTGATGGAGTTGGAAAGCAGGTTCAGCAGCACCTCGCGGATGCCGTCCTTGTCAAAGACCGCACGGGTGGGCAGACCGGGCGTCACCTTCAGTCGGATCTCGCCCTTCACGTTGGCGATCTGGCCCTTGAACAAGCCAATGGTGTCCCGCACCACCTGGGCCAGGTTGGCCGGCTGGAAGTTGTACTTCTTTACCTGGTTCTCGAGCTTGCTGAAGGACAGCACGTGGTCAATCAGCGCGCTGAGGCGGTTGGTCTCGTTCATGATGGTGTCGAGGCAGGCGTTGACCTGCTCGGGGTTCTTCACGCGACCCAGCTTCAGTGTTTCCACGAACATGCGGATGCTGGTCAGGGGCGTCTTGAGTTCGTGGGTCACGTTGCTGACGAAGTCCACTTTCTTGCGGGCCTCGCTGGCCTCGCGCAGGATCATGTGCACCGCCATCAGGCTGGCCGACGAGACCACCGGCACGCACAGTACGGCGATGACGATGAACATGGTCGAGAGGAACGTGCTGTCCTTGTAGAACTGGGCGCCGGTGTCCAGTTGCAGCGCCACGTACCGGCCCGGGTGCAGTGTCTCGTGCACGGGCACATAGCCGACCATCTCGGAATCGCTGCCGGGGTGTGTTCGCCAGTTGACCTGCGAGCGGTCCACAACCTCGGTGGAAAGCGAGTCGTTGCCGAGGTCCAGTGATGGCAGGTGCGATGCCACGAAGCGGTCAATTTCGTTGGGCTGCAGCTCCCAGGCCACAAAGCCCGCCCCGGGGCCTCCGCCGTAAATGACGTACGCCAGATGGCGCGACTCGTTGCCCCCGATCACCTCCAGCGAGAGCGTGCGCCTGCCGCCGTCAGGATGGCCATGGGCCAGGGCGTCCATCAGCACAGCAGGAGCCGCTTTGCCGCGCGTCCCGTCTACAGCAAGCGACTCATGCACGGTGCCGCCTATGCCGACATACGCCTGGCCGGCCAGCGCCCGGGTGTAGTCGCTGAAGTACGTCTCAACAGCCGCGCGCGCGGCCGGGATGTCGTCCGCAGTGCGCGGGGGCGTGACTGCCAGGTCGCGCAGGCGCATCTCCAGCGCAATCTCCAGCCCCTGCTGCAGCTCGGACAATTCCTGCCGGTACAGCGACGGGCGCAACTCGACCTCGCGCAGGGCGTACGCGCCGAACAGGCCCAGCACCACGGTGGGCCCGATGATGGCGAAGATCGCCAACGGGTACAGCAGGTTGCGTTGCGTCCAGCGACGGACCGAGCGCGCCACGGCAGGCTCCTGCCCGGGACACCCGGGCTGCGAGGCAAGCCCCTTCAGCATGGAATGCAGACGGAGCAAGGTCAACGCGGCGATGGTGGCAACCACCGCCGCCGGCGCGTACAATTCTGCCACCTTTCGGGATGCTGCCATGCGCACCGCCGCTGCCTTTGCGCTGTTGCTGTTGCTCTCGGTTCTGCCGGCACTGGCCGGCCCGCCCATCAAGGTGGAATGGCGGGAAAGCAAGTACTCCTCGGGTGCGCTGCGCGAAAAGTACGCCGTGCAGGTGGACAAGCAGGGCAACGAAACACGCCAGGGCGATGCCTGGGAGTACTTTGAGAGCGGCAAAGTCGCGGCAGAGGGCAAGTACCACCAGGGCAAGCGCGAAGGTCGCTGGCGCTGGTTCCACGAGAACGGCCAGGCCAAAGAAGAGGGCAAGCTGGCCGGTGGCGCTCGCTGGGACGAATGGACCACCTGGCACGCCAACGGCAAGAAGGCCACTGAGGGCAAGTACGAGAAGGACAAGCCCGTCGGCAAGTGGGAGCGCTGGTTTGCCATCGGCCGCAAGAGCGAGGAACACAACTACAACAAGGAAGGCGTGCTGCACGGGGCCTACCGCCGCTGGCACGAGAACGGCAAGGCGGCTGCACAGGGCCAATACAAGACCGGCAAGCAGGACGGCCGCTGGGAGACGTTCCACGAGAATGGCGAGCCGGCCACCTCGGGCCGCCTGGAATTGGGTGTGAAGTTTGACCGCTGGCAGGCCTGGCACCCCAACAAGCAACTGGCGGAATCCCACGACTACAACAAAGAGCGGCCCGGCAAGTGGTCCCGCTGGTTCGACAACGGCAACCTGCAGTCCGAGGGCATGGCGATTGCCGACCAGCCGGTGGGCCGCTGGGTGTTCTACTTCAGCTCCGGCACCAGGGAGTCCGAGGGCGAGTTCAAGGAAGGCGTCCGGGAAGGCAACTGGACCTTCTGGCACGAGAATACCGCCAAGAAAGAAGAAGGCGCCTACCTGGCCGGCTCGCGCACGGGCCGCTGGCTGAGCTGGCACGACAACAACAAGCCCGCTGCCGACGGCGAGTACGCCAAGGGCGGCCGCGTGGGGGCCTGGGTGAGCTGGCACCCCAACGGCCAGAAAGAGCTGGAGTGCGTCTACGCGGGCGGCTTCAACGAACAGGGCTGGACCCGCTGGTACGCCAACGGCAAGAAAGCCTCCGAAGGCAGCTACGCCTCGGGTCGGCGCAACGGACGCTGGGTGCAGTATCACGACAACGGCGAGAAGGCGGAGGAGGGCTCCTGCGCCGACGGCCTTCGAACCGGCGAGTGGTCCGCCTGGCACGTCAATGGTTCGCTGGAAAGTCACGGCTCTTTCCGCATGGGCCGCCGCGAGGGCAACTGGGAGTACTGGTACGACGATGGCCGCCCCCGAATGAAGGGCAGCTACAAGGACGGCAAGCGGGACGGCGCTTGGTCCTGGTTCACCCGGCAGGGGACGCCTCAGGCCCAGGGCGCTTTCAAGGGTGGCTGGCGCGACGGGTGGCAGCGGGAGTACGACAGCGCGGGCAAGGAGGTCTACGCCCAGTTCTTCAAGGACGGCTACGAATCTGACCCGCCCGCTGAGAGCAAGTGACGTTTTGCACCTCCGGCCGGCTCGCGGATTAATGAGTCCTTCACACTCGGCGAATGCGCCGTTCACTCCCCACCTCTAGCTTGCCCGACATGACCTCTACGGGAGAAACGAGAATGTGGAATCGAGTGGTGATGGGTGGTGCGGCGTTGGCCCTGCTGGCCTCCAGCGCTTTTCTGGCGACGCCTTCTCTGGCTGAAGAGAAGAAGGCCGACGCAGCCGGCGAGCTTGAGGCCTACGCGCCGGTGGCCGGCGTGTCGGGCAAGATTGTCAGTGTGGGCTCGGACACCCTGAACAACCTGATGCAGTACTGGATGGAAGGTTTCAAGAAGCAGTACCCCAACGTGCAGACGGAGATGGAGGGCAAGGGCAGCTCCACGGCTCCCGGCGCCCTGATTGAAGGCCGCTCGCACCTGGGCCCCATGTCCCGCCCCATGAAGGCCGAGGAAATCAAGCAGTTCGAGGACAAGTTCGGCTACAAGCCCAGCTACGTGGCGGTGAGCATTGATGCGCTGGCGGTGTTTGTCCACAAGGACAACCCTGTTGAGAAGCTGACCCTGCCGCAGGTGGACGCGATCTTCAGCAGCACCCGGAAGGGCAAGTACGAGGCCGACGTCACCAAATGGGGCCAGACCGGCCTGAAGGGCGAGTGGGAGAACCTGGGCATCACCCTGTATGGCCGCAACAGCGCCTCAGGCACCTACGGCTTCTTCAAGGAACACGCCCTGTACAAGGGCGACTACAAGGCCACGGTGAAGGAACAGCCGGGCAGCAGCACGGTGGTGCAGCTCATCGCCGAGGACCGCAGCGGCTGCGGCTACTCGGGCATCGGTTACCTCACGGCGGGCGTGCGCACGGTGCCGCTGGCCAACGATGCAAAGGGCGAGGCTTACGAGGCCAACGCCGAGAACTGCTACTCGGGCAAGTACCCGCTCTCGCGCTTCCTGTATGTGTACTTCAACCGCAAGCCGGGCACCGAGGTGCCCCTGCAGGTTCGCGAGTTCCTGCGCTTCACGCACAGCAAGGAAGGGCAGGACATCGTGGTGAAGGAAGGCTTCGTCCCGATGCGCAAGAAGGAAGTGGAAAAGTTCGCTCCGGCTTATAAGTAACTCTTACGGGAAGGCCCGGGTGCGGCTTCAAGCCGCACCCGGGCGCCCGCTTGCCGGCCCCGAGACTTTTCACCCATGTCCAGCCCACAACAGCCCCCAGCCAAGGCCAATCGCCGCGCCCGGCGCTCGGTCTACATCATTGACCGGGTGGCAAACGTCTCGATCCGTGTGGGTGGGTTGGGCGTGGTGCTGGCGGTGCTTGGGCTGGTGGCGTTCATCATCAGCCAGGTGCTGCCCCTGTTCGGCGGTTCGGATTCCGGGGCCGTGACACTGAAAGCGCCGCCCGCTGCGGCGCGAACGCTTTATCTGGGCTGCGACGAGTATCGCCGCCTGGGCGTGCGGGTCCTGGAAACCGGGCGCGTCGAGCTGCTCAACCTGCCCAACGGCGAGGTGCTGCAGGCCATTGAAGTTCCCGGCCTCGGCAATGCCCGCCTGACCTGTTGCGACGTCGGCGTGAATCCATACACCACCGGCATGGCTGAGGGCGTGCAGAACGTTCCGCGCCACGCCATGGCCATGGGCACCAGCGATGGCCGGGTGCTGTTTGCCGACCTGCTCTACCTGACCACCTTCAAGGTGTTTGAGCTGGGAAAAGACCCCGCTGACTTGAAGGCTCTGCCCGGTCCAGCCGAGGAGCAGTTCAAGGCCCCTGACTACGTCCCGCAGGCCATCCGCCACGAATCGGAGAACTCGGTGTGGGTGGCGGAACGCCTGCCGGACTTCGGCTCGTACCGCCTGATCGGCGCGCGCGTCCTGTTTGAAGAGGGCGCGGTCGAGTCGCCCTTTGCGGGCGCCCCGCTGGCCACGCTTTCCTATGCCATTGCCGAGGGTGAGTCCAGCGACCGCGACACGCTGCTGGCGGCTGCCACTACGGACGGCCGCGCCTGGGTGCGTCGCGACACGCTGTCGGTCAACATGATGACGGACGCCGTGGAACGCAGCATGGACTGGGAGGCCGACCTGGCCACCCTGAAGACCGCCGCCGGCACCCCGCTGCTCGATGAAAAGCCGCGCTTTGTGCTGGTGCACCCCTCGCGGCAGGAGGTTCTGGCGGCCTCCGAGAGCGGGCTGCTGCACCACCTGCAGCGCGAGAAGGAGGGGGACGGCTTCGCCCTGGCCTACCCGCCGCAGAACGTGTTCTCGTACGACGTGGCCAGCGGCCGCGAGTGGGTGCAGATGCTGGCCGAAGCCGGCGGATCAGCCAACGCAGGCTCCACCCCGCGACTGACCGCGCTCTCCTACTTGCTGGGCGGCAGCAGTGTGCTGGTGGGCGACTCGCTGGGCGGCATCCAGTCCTTCATGCCCGTGCGTGCGCACGCCGAGGACATCAACCCGCGCTACACCCGGGTGCGCGTGCACGAGCCTGCCCCTGCCGGCGTGCGCGGCTTCGAGACCGCCGCCGCCGCCAAGGCCTTTCTGGCATGGGACGACCAGGGCGGCATCCGCGCGGTGCACAACACGTCGCAGCGCGTGTACTTCCGCGCCACGGCGGGGCAGACGGCGCCGCAGATGGTGCATCTGAGCCCCAAGAACAACGGTGTGTTTGCCGCCGGTACCGATGGCTCCCTGCTGCAGTGGTGGGTGGATGCCGGGCACATCGAGATCAGCCTCAAGACGCTCTTTGGCAAGGTGCACTACGAAGGCCACGACGCACCGAAGTATGAGTGGCAGAGCCACGCCGGCACCGACGACGTCGAGGTCAAGATGAGCCTGGTGCCCCTGCTGATGGGCACGGTGAAGGGCGGCCTGTACGCGCTGCTGTTTGCACTGCCGCTGGCCCTGCTGGGCGCCATCTACACCAGCGAGTTCATGCACCCGCGGCTGCGCGGTGTCGTCAAGCCTGCCATGGAAGTGATGGCGGCCCTGCCCAGCGTGGTGCTGGGCTTCCTGGGCGCCCTGTACTTCGCGCCGCAGGCGTCGCCCATATTGCCTTCGCTGTTGCTGGCTGTGGTCCTGGGGCCGCTCAGTTTCATGTTCTTCGGCTGGGTGTTCGGGCAGTTGCCGCCTTCCGTGACCAGCCACTTCGGGCCCTCCCGCACCATTGCATCGCTGGTGGTGGTCGCCGCCGTTGCGCTGTTTCTGGCCATGAACCTGGGGCCCTATGCCGAGAGCTGGGTCTTTCCCGCCACGGAGGCCGCCAACCCGGCCCTGGTGGACCCAATGACGTTCGCCCCCCGCAGCACCGAGGCCACGGCCGCGCTCAGCGGCGGCAGCTTCCAGGCGTGGACGGACGGCGGCCGCGAGCTGTCCCGCGACACGGTGGCAGCCGGCGCCAAGCTGCCCAAGGGCTGGTGGATCCCGGGCGGGCACAACCTGTTCCTGTGCCTGCTGGCTCTGCCCTGCGCGCTGCTGGCAGCCTGGGCGCTGACGCGGCTGCACGGGGCCGTTGCGCCGCGCCTGGGGGGCGGGTGCCCGGTGCAGAAGCTGCGCCTGGCGCTGGGCGGCGGCGGCACGGGCCTGCGCAGCGTGGCCGCCAACATCGTGCTTTCCCTGGGCTTCTGGGCTGTTGCGGCCGGCCTGGGCCTTGGGTTGTCGGCACTGGCTGCACCGGCCATCGAGTCCGTCCTGTTCGGGTATGACCACCCCACGGCGGGCCACGTGGCGGACTTCCGCCGCTTCCTCACCGGCCCCGAGGGCTGGAAGTTCAGCAAGACCAACTCGCTGATTGTCGGCTTCTCGATGGGTTTTGCGGTCATCCCCATCATCTACTCGATCGCCGAGGACTCGCTGTCCAGCGTGCCCAACCAGCTGCGTGCCGCCAGCCTGGCCTGCGGCGCCTCGCGCTGGCAAACCACCATGCGCGTGGTGGTGCCTTCCGCCGCCAGCGGCATCTTCTCGGCCATCGTGATCGGCCTCGGTCGCGCTCTGGGCGAGACCATGATCGTGGTCATGGCTGCCGGCGGCACGCCCGTCACCGACCTGCAGCCGCTGTCCGGCTTCCGCAGCCTGGCAGCCGCCATCGCCATCGAGATGCCCGAAGCCCCCCATGGCAGCAGCCATTACCGCGTGCTGTTCCTGGCGGGCCTGATGCTGTTTGCCATGACGTTTGTGATCAGCACGCTCTCCGAGCTGGTGCGCATGCGCCTGCGCAAGAAGATGAACCGGATGTAGCCCATGGCCGAAGCCACCACAGCCGCCAAGCAGGTCCCCCGCCGTCGCGTGCAGCGCGGCGAGCCCTACGTGTGGCTCTCGGGCGGCGCCATGATCACGGGCGTGCTGATGATTGCGGCCCTGCTTGCCGCCATTGTGTGGGAGGGCGCGCGCACCTTCTGGCCCCGCGACATTGAAGTGATGGTGCTGGGCGAGTCGCGATACCTGATCTCCACGACGGACGGCAGCAAGGTGATGCTGGATTTGCGCGACAACCTGCTGCTGCAGGGCGCCGACGGCGTGCTGCGCGACAAGCAAGGCAAGGAAGTTGCCGAACCCCGGGGGCCGCGCCGGGCCGGCATCCTGGACTATCGCCTGAAGCCCGAGCTGTTTGCCGGCACCAACCTGGTTCTGGTGGACGGCAAGGAAGCACCACTTGTTGACGCCCAGGGCAAACCGGTGAGCCCGCAGGCGTTCATCGCGCGGCCGCAGGATTTCCCGTCGCCGTACCGCGTGCCCGCGCCGGACGGCACCTGGCAGCCGCTGGAAAAGGTGCTTGGTGACGACTCGGTGCGCGACACCGTGGCGCTGATGGGCAGTGTGCGGGCGGATCGAGCCCTGGATCTGGCTGACCTGCCGGCCCGCGACGACGGCTCGCTGTGGCGCGCCACCGACATCGACACGCCACCCACCGAGTTGCTGCTGCGCCAGGGCAACCGCGTGGAAGCCCTGGGAAACAACAACCCCTACGCCTGGATCAAGTCCGACGTGCCGGACCCGGACTCGTACCGCCGCGGCAACCCCTCGGGCTATCGCGCCTACTTGCGCAATCGCGGGTCCGCGCCCGCAGCCGCCTGCGAGATCGAGCGCCTGGAGCTGGGCGTGCTTTGCTGCTTCGTCGTTGAGCTGCGCGACGGCGACAAGGTGCTGGCAAATGCCGAGAAGGACGGCGTGGACAAGGTCTGGGAGCTGTTCCTGCAGCGCCACGAAGAAGTCCGCGAACGCTTCCTGCAGCGCCAGGAGATCGAGAAAGAGTCCATCGGCGATGTCAACTTCCGCATGACCGAGCTGGAGCGGCAGCTCTCGCGCGCCAGGTACGACCACCGCGATTCCGCGGCCATGGTGGCTGCCCTGGACAAGTTGGCCAAGGCGTTCAGCGGCTGGTCGGCCGACGAGCCCCTGCAGAAGCCCGACTCCGACGCGGAAGAGCAGCGCAAGCTGGCTGCGGCGTGGCTGGCGGGCTTTGGCGATGTCGTCAAGGCCTGGAGCGAGTCTGTGGCCGGCTTTGGGCTGAGCCAGGACGAAAGCGAAGTGCTGGACGAAGTGGTCGCCGCCCAACGCGAGCGCGCGGCCCTGCAAGCCGGAGAGTACTACGAGCTGCGCCTGCAAGTCACCCGCCTGCTGGCCGAAGAGAAGCAACTGGTCTACCGCATGCGCACCCTGGATGGCCGCGAGGCTGAACTGCCCCTGGCCCAGGTGGTGCGCGCCAGCCGCAACAACGAGCTGGGCACGGGCGGTCGCGCGGGCGTGTACTTCTCCAAGCTGGGCGAATTCCTGTTTGAAGAGCCCCGCGAGGCTAACACCGAGGGCGGCATCTTCCCGGTCATTATCGGCACCCTGATCATGACCGTGCTGATGTCGCTGGCCGTGGTGCCCTTTGGCGTGATTGCCGCGCTGTACCTGCGCGAGTACGCCAAGCAGGGCCCGCTGGTGTCGGCGGTGCGCATTGCCGTGAACAACCTGGCGGGAGTGCCCTCCATCGTGTTCGGCATTTTCGGCCTGGGCTTCCTGTGCACGCTGGTGGGCGGGCAGGTGGACCACTGGCTGTTTCCCGAGCTGCTGCCTTCGCCGACGTTCGGCGGCGGCGGCATCTTGTGGGCGTCGCTGACTCTTGCCCTGTTGACCGTGCCGGTGGTGATTGTTGCCACCGAAGAGAGCCTGATCTCGGTGCCGGCCAGCCAGCGCGAAGCCTCGCTGGCCACGGGCGCCTCGCGTTGGCAGACCATCCAGCGCGTCATCCTGCCGCAGGCGCTGCCCGGCATTCTCACCGGCGCCATTCTGGCCATGGCGCGCGGCGCCGGCGAGGTTGCGCCGCTGATGCTGGTGGGTGCGGTCAAGAACGCGCCGGCCCTGCCCGTGGACGGCTCGTCGCCCTATGTGCACATGGAGCGCAAGTTCATGCATCTGGGCTTTCACATCTATGACATCGGATTCCAGAGCCCGGACGTGGACGGGACAAAGCCGCTGGTGTTTACGACCACGCTGGTGCTGCTGGCGCTGATCGGCGTGCTGAACATCACCGCGATTCGCATGCGCAACAAGCTGCGCAAGAGGCTCAAGACAAGCCATGTTTAGGTCGGAAGCACGGGCGCGCGGAGGTAATCTATGCCGGGGCCGACAACGATGAACGCGAACGAAGAACCACGCCTTGCCACGCCATCGGCCTCGGGTGCGCTGCTGCGCACCGATGTACAGGAAGCCGAGCAGGTGGAGGATCCGTTTGCCCTGCCGGCGGCGGTGCGCGTCAAGGACTTCAACCTGTGGTATGGCAAGCATCACGCGCTGAAGGCCATCAACCTCGCGTTTCCGCGCAACCGTGTCACGGCGCTGATCGGCCCCTCGGGCTGCGGAAAGAGCACGCTGCTGCGCTCGATCAACCGCATGAACGACCTGGTGGACGGCGTGCGCACCGAGGGCAGCGTGCTGCTGGGTGAAGACGACATCTTTGACCGCAACCAGGACGTGATTGAGCTGCGCCGCCGTTGCGGCATGGTGTTCCAGAAGTCCAACCCGTTTCCCAAATCCATCGCCGAAAACGTGATCTATGCCAACCGCATTGCCGGCGAGCGCGACCGCAAGAAGCTGACTGCGACCGTGGAACGCAGCCTGCGCCGTACAGCCCTTTGGGATGAAGTGCATCACCGCCTGAACGACAACGCCACGGCCCTTTCCGGCGGCCAGCAGCAGCGTCTTTGCATTGCGCGCGCCATCGCCAACGAGCCCGAGGTGCTGCTGATGGACGAGCCCTGCTCGGCCCTGGACCCGGTGGCGACCGCCAAGATTGAGGAGCTGATCCTGGACCTGCGGCAGAACTACACCGTGGTGATCGTGACCCACAACATGCAGCAGGCCGCGCGCGTGGCGGACTTCACGGCCTTCATGTATCTGGGCGAACTGGTGGAGTTCGGGCCCACGGGCGAGATGTTCCTGCGCCCCAAGAAGCGCCAGACCGAAGATTACCTGACCGGCCGATTCGGATAGAGCGTTCTCGTGGTTCGTGTGCTGTGCTTGTCGCAGCGCGCTGCTGCGCAGCCCCGCGTCACAAACGGCAAAGGCATCGCGGCCGAGACGGCCACGACACAAACTGCAACGGCAACTCCGGCGGTGGCGCGTGGGCTGGAGGCCGGCGTGAAGGACCTGCCCCATATTCGCCGCGCTGCTATAACAGCGCCATGATCTGCAAGATCCAGTCGGCCGGCATCGCGGGCATTGCGGCCCTGCCCGTGGACGTGGAAGTAGACGGCTCGCGCGGCCAGCCTGAGTTCATCGTGGTCGGCCTGCCCGACAAAAGCATCAACGAATCCCGCGAGCGCGTGCGCTCGGCCATTGAGAACAGCGGTTACGACTTCCCGCTCCAGCGCATCACCGTAAACCTGGCACCCGCCGACTTGCGCAAGGAAGGCCCCAGCTATGACCTGCCCATAGCCGCGGGGCTGCTGACCGTGAACCACCAGATTGACCCCAACGCGGTGGGCCGCTTTGCCCTGGTGGGGGAATTGGCCCTGGACGGCTGCCTGCGCCGCGTGGCGGGCGTCCTGCCCATTGTGCTGGAACTCAAGAAGCGCAAGGTGCGCGGCGTGATTGTGCCCGCCGATAACGCGCCTGAGGCCGCTGTGGTGCAGGGCATTGATGTCTACCCGGTCAGCCACCTGCGCGAAGTGGTGGGCTTCATCAACGGCAACCAGCCCATTGAGCCCTTCCGGGTGGACGTGCAGGAGTACTTTGAGCAGCACGGCAGCACCGAGTTCGACTATGCCGACGTGAAGGGGCAGGAAGCCGCCAAGCGCGCCCTGATGCTGGCAGCAGCGGGTGGTCACAACGTGCTGATGATCGGCAATCCCGGTGTGGGCAAGAGCATGCTGGCCAAGCGCCTGCCCAGTGTGCTGCCGCGCATGACGCTGGATGAGGCCCTGGAGACCACCAAGGTCTACAGCGTGGCGGGCGAGGTGACCCGCGAGAACCCGCTGGTGACGCGCCGGCCGTTCCGCAGCCCGCACCACACCATCCGCGACGCCGGAATGATCGGCGGCGGCACCAACCCGCGCCCCGGTGAGATCAGCATGGCCCACAACGGCGTGCTGTTCCTGGACGAGTTCCCCGAGTTCAACCGCAAGACGCTGGAGGTGATGCGCCAGCCCATCGAGGACGGCACGGTTACCATCAGCCGCGCCGTGGGCAGCCTGACCTTTCCCGCGCGCCTGATGATGGTGGCGGCCATGAACCCGTGTCCTTGCGGCTATCTGGGGCACCCCAGCAAGCCCTGCTCGTGCACGCCGCGAATGGTGGCGAGTTATCGCAGCCGCATTTCGGGCCCCATGCTGGACCGCATTGACCTGCACCTGGAGGTGCCGGCCGTGGACCTGAAGGAGCTTTCGGGCGCGCGCCGGGGGATGGACTCGGCGACGATGCGGGCGCAGGTGCAGGCGGCCCGCGACGTGCAGACCCGGCGCTTCAAGGGCGCGCGCGAGGGACTGCACTGCAACGCGGGCATGAACGACCAGGAAGTGGAGCGCTTTGCCGCGCTGGAACCGGCGGTGAAGGCGCTGCTGAACCAGGCCATGGAGGCACTGCAACTTTCGGCCCGGGCCTACACGCGCATCCGCAAGATTGCGCGCACCATTGCCGACATGGGCGGTGCAGCCGAGATCGGCCCGGAGCACATCACCGAGGCTATCGGCTATCGCTCCCTCGACCGCGGCGGGAATTGACGCGCAACAGCGCGTGCGTAAGCGAAGCGTGAGGGCGCAGCCGGGAATGGCTCGCAGCAAAGAGGAATGCCTGGCAGGGGCGCAGGGATTCGAACCCCGCGACAGCGCGGCGCGCTGTCGCGGAAGCGAAGTAGCACGCGCAACAGCGCGTGCGTAAGCGAAGCGTGAGGGCGCAGCCGGGAATGGCTCGCAGCAAAGAGGAATGCCTGGCAGGGGCGCAGGGATTCGAACCCCAACTTCCCGGGTAACAACCGGGCGTGCTACCAGTTAACACCACACCCCTGGAACGGCACAAAAACACAAGCGCCCCGCTTTCGCAGGGCGCCTTCGGTCTCTGGTTCAGCCAACAACCGACCTAGGTCGCTCTGCGACAGCGCGGGTTACGGTTATTGGTGTTGCGCGGCATGTGGTTCATCCTTGTGGAGAAAGCATAGCCCGCGCGAGTTGACGCGTCAATAGCAAACTCGAGCAACTCGAACCTACCTGTGCCAACAAAAGTCGGCCCACCCGGCATCGCGGCCTACCGCGATCACAAGCATTACTGCGTGGGTGATGAGGTTTCCCATGGCGAGGGGTGCCCACAGCTTTCGCAGGGGTATGTCGTAAAGCAAACGCACCGCAGTCACTTCGATTGCGTAGGTGACAGTGAAGAGCCATGCCACGGCGGGAAGATAGTTCACGTACATGTTGCCCGGGCTGGAGAGCTGCCTTATGAGACCGTCGGGCACCGGGAGAAGCAGCCCGGCAAAACATGAGATGCCATTGGCGACGATGCTCATCCAGAAAGCCTGTGAATGATGCAGTTGCAGAGCGTGCTTGAGAATCCAGGCTTCGAGGAGTAACGAGATGCCGATAGTCGGCAGCGCGATTGCCTGACCAGCCATCAAGTGCATCCCGGGCCACCCGTAGTTCGCGTGCAGCGGCTGGGCAGCAAACAGCAATGCCGCTACCAGCAGGGTTGCCGACAGCCGGCGAGGCGATGCGGGGTACATGGCCTGATTGTAACAGCAAGGCGGCTGCCCGTGGGCAGCCGCCTGTTCTGCGACGCTGGGGCCTTCCGGCCGCCGGCTAGGCTTCCTTGAGGCCCTTGATGATCTCCTCGACTACCTTGCGGGCGTCGCCGTAGACCATGTAGTTGTTCGCGCACTCGAACAGCTCGTTCTTCACGCCCGCAAAGCCCGAGCCCAGCGAGCGTTTAATGGTGAACACGGTCTTGGCCTCTTCCACGTTCAGCACGGGCATGCCGTACAGCGGGCTGGACTTGTCGGTCTTGGCGGCGGGGTTCACGGTGTCGTTGGCGCCGATCACCAGGACCACGTCGGTGTTCTTGAAGTCGTCGTTGATCTGGTCCATCTCAAAGAGCTGCTCGTAGGGCACGTTGGCCTCAGCCAGCAGCACGTTCATGTGGCCGGGCATGCGGCCCGCCACGGGGTGCACCGCATAGCGAATCTGCACGCCCTTGGCTTCCAGGATCTTGGCCAGTTCACGGATGGCGTGCTGGGCCTGGGCCACCGCCATGCCGTAGCCGGGCACCACGACCATGGTGCCCGCGTCACCCATGATCATCGCCACTTCCTCGGGCGAGGTGCTCTTGACGTTCTTGTACTCGCTCTTGCCTCCGCCACCGCCCGTGCCGGTGTCAGCGCCGAAGCCGCCGAACATCACGTTGCCCAGGCTGCGGTTCATGGCCTTGCACATGATCTGGGTCAGGATGATGCCCGAGGCGCCCACCAGCGAGCCCGAGACCACCAGCACCGGCTCGCCGATGGTGAAGCCGGCCAAGGCGCCGGCGATGCCCGAGTAGCTGTTCAGCAGGGAGATGACGACGGGCATGTCGCCGCCGCCGATGGGGATCACCAGGGTAATGCCCAGCACCAGCGAGAGCACGGCAATCAGCACCAGCAGTCCCCAATTCACGCCCACGCTGCCGACCGCCCAGACCATCAGCACGGTCAGCAGCAGCGAGACGACAATCAGGCCGATATTGATGGCGTGGCGGGCGGGCAACAGGATGGGCTTGCCCGACATCTTCTCGGCGAGCTTCAGGTAGGCGATCACGCTGCCGGTGAAGGTGAGGCCGCCCACCAGCACGGTGAGGCACAGGTTGATGGCGCCGAACCAGCCGCCCTGGTCGCTCATCAGCATCATGCGTTCCAGGGTGCCCCGGGCGCCCTTCTCGGCGGCAAACGCGAATGTGGCGATGCCCACCAGCAGCGAAGCCAGGCCGCCAAAGCCGTTCAGCAAGGCCACCATTTCGGGCATCTGGGTCATCTGCACGCGCTTGGCCATGATGGCGCCGGCGGTGCCGCCCGCGATCAGGCCCGCGACGATGTAGATGGGGTTGATCTTGCCCATCTCGACGAAGCTGGAAACGATGGCCAGGGCCATGGCCACGGCAGCAAGGGTGTTGCCGCTGCGCGCGGTCTTCACCTTGCCCATGCGCATGATGGCCAGCATGAACATGATGACGGAAGCCAGGTAACCCAAGTTGGCCAGCAGACCGTTCCAGGTGGCGAGATGGCCGGCGGCAGCTACGAAGTTCACGGCGGTTCCTTCTTCTTGTGCTAGCGGAGTGCAAAACGTCCCGGCAACCCGGCGCTAGGCCTTGCTCTTGAACATGCCCATCATGCGGTTGGTCACCATGAAGCCGCCCACCACGTTGATCATGGCCAGGGCCACGGCCAGGAACCCGAGAATGCTGGAAAGGTGGGGGAAGCCCCAGTAGTTCCAGTCCTCACGGGCCGCCAGCATGGCGCCCAGGATGGTGATGCCCGAGATGGCGTTGCTGCCCGACATAAGCGGCGTGTGCAACGTGGGCGGAACCTTGCCGATGAGCTGGTTACCCGCAATGCAGGCCAGCACGAACACGTACACCTGCATCAGGATCATTCCGGTGTCCATGGCGTTGACTCCTCTGGGCTACTTCTTGGCCTCGGCGGGGGCTGCCGCGGCGGCCTGCGGCTTGGCTTCAGGGGCGGGTGCGGGTTCGGGCTTGGGCAGAGGCGGCAGGCCCAGCAACTCGCGCACTTTGGGGTGGTGGACTTCGCCCTGGTGGCAGATCATGGCGCCGTCCACGATGTCGTCCTTGTACGTCCACTCAAACTTCTTCTCTTTGTTCAGGGCGTCCAGGTAGATGTTCAGGACGTTCTTGGCGTACATGTCGCTGCTGTTCACGCTGACCGTCTTGGGCCAGTTCAGGTCGCCCACAATCGTCACGCCGTGCTTTTCCACCGTCTTGCCCGGCTCGGTGCAGGCGCAGTTGCCGCCGCGCTCGGCGGCCAGGTCTACCACCACGCTGCCCGCACGCATGCTCTTCACGTGCTCTTCGGTAATCGTGATGGGGGCTTTCTTGTAGGGGACCAGCGCCGTCGAGATGATTGCGTCAGCGCCGGCAAAGGCCTTGGCCAGCATGGCGGCCTGGGCCTTCTTGTATTCGTCGGACTGCTCGGCCGCGTAGCCCCCGGTGCCCTGCTTGACCTCGACGCCTTCCACCACCAGGAACTTGGCGCCCAGGGACTCGGCCTGCTCCTTGGTTTCGGGGCGCGGGTCGGTCGCTTCCACGATGGCGCCCAGGCGCTTGGCCGTGGCAATGGCCTGCAGGCCCGCCACGCCCACGCCGATGATGACAATGCGTGCGGGCTTAATTGTGCCCGCCGGCGTCATCATCATGGGGGCGATCTTGCGCATGTGCCAGGCAGCCGCGATCACCGCCTTGTAGCCCGCGAGGTTGGCCTGGCTGGAGAGGGCGTCGTCCTTTTGCGCGCGGGTGGTGCGCGGGATGGCGTCCATGGCAAAGGCCGAAATCTTGCGCGCGTTCAGGGCCTTGACCACTTCCAGGTTCTCGAAGGACCACAGGAAGCTGATCAGCGAGCCGCCCTCGCGCATCTGGCCCACCTGCTCCTGCGTGGGTACGTTGATCTGCAGCACCAGCTCGGCATCGGCGAGGCCCTTGGCGCGGTCGGCTTCGATAGCGGCGCCGACGGCCTTGTACTCGTCGTCGCTGATGAAGGCGCCCTTGCCCGCTCCGGACTCAATGGTGACGGTGGCGCCGGTCTTGATCATGCGCTTGACCGTGTCAACGGTGGCTGCCACACGCCACTCGCCCTCGGGTTCTTTGGGAATGAAGACGGCAACCATGGTTGCTCCGCTTGACGACCGCTCAAAGCGGCCAAAACACAAAAACCTGAAAAGACCGTGGGGGTTGTAGCAAGCGATGCGCGCGACGACCAGACCATACCGGACCACGTTGTCTGCTTGCCGTCACGGCTGGCTACTCATCCGAAACCTCGTCGCCGTGCAGGCTGGCGCGACCGTTGTAGACGCGCTTGCGCCAGGCGGCCCGGCGGGCCTGTTTCTCGGCTTTGGCAAGCACCTGCCCGGCATCCCGCTTATGGGCGCGGGCAACCAGCGGCTGCAGGTCCGGGTGGTCGGCCAGGGCAGCCAGCACGTCGGGTGCCAGGTCCTCGGGCCGGGCGCCGGGGTCGCCGCCGGCCTGGGCAATCCACGCTGCCGCGGTTGCAGCCTCTACGCCAAGGGCCAGCGCCAGGGCGTTCGCGGCTGTCTTGCGGCGACGCTGGAACAGCACGTGCGCCAGGGCGCGCAGGCGCCCATAGGCCGCCCGATCCAGCTCGGCTGCCGGCCGCAACTCCAGCAGCGCCGAGTCCACCTTCGGCTTGGGCCAGAACACCTTGGCCGGCACGCGCCGCAACAGCCGCGTCTGTGCCAGCCGCGAAAGCAGCAGCGAGGGCAGGCCCCAGTGGCGGGAACCCGGGCGGGCGGCAAGCTTCTCAGCCACTTCAAGCTGCACCATGACCACCATGCGCTCAAAGGGCAGGTCGCTGTGCAGCAGGGCAAACAAGACGGCGGTCGCGACTGAGTAGGGCAGATTGGCCACCAGTTTCAGCTTCAGGCCGCGCGGCGGCGGGCTGGGCGGCTTCGTGGCTTCGGCCTGGGCGGCCTCGGGCGGGCGGCCGGCCAGCACGGCGTGCAGCACGTCTTCGACCTGCCGGTTCAGGCCGCTGCGGGCCAGGGCGTCGGCGCGCAGTTGCAGCAGGTTGGTGCAGCCCTCCAGCGAATCGCGGGCCAGCTCAAACATGCCGCGGTCAATCTCGACGCTGACCACGAAGCCGGCGGCATCGCAGAGAAAGCCGGTCAGCGAACCGGCGCCGGTGCCGACTTCCAGCACGCAGTCGCCCGCGTTTACTTCGGCGTCGGCGACGATGGCGCGCAGCATGTTGAAGTCCGCCAGGAAGTTCTGGCCGAACTTCTTGCTGGGGCGCACGCCATAGGCCTGCATGCGCAGCTTCAAGTCTTTCAGCTTCAGGGGCTCGGGCATGGCGGCAGCATTGCTTGCGCGAGGCAACCGACAAGGGCCGGTTCCGGGATGACAGCGAGCAGAATGCGCGTTCAAGCGCGGGCGTTACACGAGGAACACCGCCGAACGGGTTTTATGGATTTGATGTATGACGTAACAGGGGCTACACTGGCGCAACGCCCTGAGGACGCCATGAACTCGCATCCCACTGTGTTGCTGATTGACGACAACCCCGCCGTCGCCGAAATCGTGCGCAGCGTGCTGGTGCGCAACGCCTACAACGTCGAGATCCTGACCTCGCCCGTGCGTGTGCGGGAGTTTCTGGCCCAGCACGACGTTGACCTGATTGTCTCGGACGTGATGATGCCGGGCATGGACGGCTTTGCCCTGGGCAAGCAGATCCGCACTGACCCCGCCACGGCGGGCATTCCGATCATCTACCTGACGGCGCTGGCCAGCACTGAGGACCAGTTTGAGGGCTTTCTGTCGGGTGGCGATGCCTACATGACCAAGCCGTTCCGCGCCCGCGACCTGCTGTCCACCATTGACCGCGTGCTGAACCGCCGCGATGCCGCCCAGCCCTTTCGCAGCCGCTCCGGCGGCAATGCCCGGGCCATGGCCGTGGTGGGCGCGGACTTGCGTGGCGTGGTGCAGCAAGCCGCCGGCTCTGCCGGCTGTACCATTGAGTTTGCCGCATCGCTGGCAGACGGCCTGCGGCGCCTGGACCGCGAGCATTTTCATATGCTGCTGGCGGACACGGAATCGGAACCCGGCGCCGTGAAGCAAGTACGGGACTTCCTGGGGCACTTCGCCCTGGCCACGCCCGTGCTGTTCCTGTACCGCAACCAGCCGCCCGCCGTGGCCGCCAACGACACCCAGTATCACGCGCTGCGGGTGCCGGTGACAGCCGCCGTGCTGGGCGAGCGCGTGCGCCAGGCCATCCAGGACTTCGGCGGCATCCTGTAACGGTTGGACGGGAAGCGCCCGGCAGTCGCGTCTGCAACGCCTGCCTCTACCCCGGCACCTTGACCATGAAGGGCTCGCGTACCGTGCCCACGCGCGAGTAGTTCTTCAGGCGGGTAATCACCGCGGCTGTCACTTCCTGTCCCTTGGGCAGCAGGAGCTGGCCCTCCTTGGTGGAGACGTCCTCCATCAGGGTCATGCCTTCGCGCAGGTCCCACACGTCGAGCGACTTCACGGCAAACCGCTCGGCCCGCTGCAGGCTGGCGTTCAGGCCGGCCAGCACCTCAGGCGTGTAGCGGTCGGTGCGGCTGTTGAGAATGGCCATGGCCTCGGCCGGGTCCATGCCGGTGAAGACCATGCCATCAAGGTCAAGCAGGGCGCGGAGAAGCTGGACGCAGCGCTGCTGGTTGTCATCCAGGGCACTGCCCTCGGGCAGTTTGCCGCCGCCCAGCACAAGCAGGATCTGGTGTACAGCCTCCAGCCGCGGCACGTTGCCCACCAGCTCGGCGGCGGCGTGCAGGCGGCCCTCATAGACCTCGTTCTCGGCGGTGCTCAGGGGCTGGCCCTTTTCGACCTTGGTCAGCACCCCGGCGGGCACCGCCACCCAGCCCAGTTGCGCCAGCATGGCGGCAGCCTCGGCCTGCCAGAGCACGGTAATGCCTGCGGCAGGCGCCAGGTCGCGCACCATGCGCTGCAGCTTGCTGCCGCGCCCGAAGGCCTCGGGCCGTGCCAGGGCCAGCATGTCGAACAGCAGCTTCAACCCGCCCTGGAAGGTCTTCTCCAGCAGCTCGCGCTCAGCAGTGACCAGCCGGTGCTGCTTGATGCCGGCTGCAATGGTGGCCGCCAGCAGTTCCGGCGGGCAGGGCTTGACCAGGAAGCGGAAGATCTGGCCCGTGTTGATGGCCTTGACCGCCGTGGCCTGGTCGGCGTTGCCGGTGAGCATGACGCGCGTGGCGTCGGGCCACTGTTCCGCCACGCGGCGCAGGAACTCGACGCCGTCCATGCCCGGCATGTTCATGTCAGCCACGACTACGCCGACCGGAGACTGCTTGCGCAGCACCTCCAGGCCCTGCTCGCCGCCGCCCGCGGTGAGCAGGTTGAAGTGCTTTCGCAGATTGCGGGCCAGGCCGGCCAGCAGGTTCAGGTCGTCGTCCACGCACAACACGCGTTCGGGGATCATGCCGCACCCGTTGTCTTGGCCAGGTTCTGCCAGCGGGCCAGCCGTTCGGCGTCCGGGCCGGCGGCCAGCAGGGCCACGGCCTGGTTGGCGGCTGGGTCGTTGTCCGCGGCACTGACGAGCAGGTTGGCGGCCTGCACCAGGGTGGACACGTCAAGGCGCATCGGTGTTGCCGGGTAGCGGATGTGAAATGCCACGGCCTCAATGACCGGGGCCGGCAGGTTCCACAAGCCCAGCAGGTAAGCGCCCACTTCGGCGTGGTCGGCGCCGAATGCCTCGCGCTCGGCACTGTTGAGGGGTGTGCCGGCCTTGGCCAGGGCCAGCACTTCGTGATAGGCATCCGGCCAGCTATGGGCCATTACCAGCTGGCCGATGTCCTGCATCATGCCGGCCAGGAAGGCATCCTCGCAGAGGTCTTTGCCGCATTGCTCGTGCTGTCCCAGCAGGCGAGCCAGCGACGCCACGCGGGTGCTGCGGTCCCAGACGCGCTCGGGGTTGAGCTGCTTCATCACGTCCGCCCCGAACTGGCCAAAGACCCCGCCGGCCAGCACCAGCGAGCGCAGCAGGCCCAGACCAAGCAGGTTGGCGGCCTGGGCCGCGCTGGTCACGCGGCGCGGCAGGCCGAAGTACGCCGAGTTCACCAGTTGCAGCAGGCGGGCCACCAGGCCCGCGTCGGCCGAGACAATGCTGCCGATGCGCTGGATCGAACATTCCGGCGATTGCAGCTCGGCCACCAGCTGCTCGTACACCTTGGGCAGGGTGGGCACGGTGCGCAGCGAGGTGACCAGCTTGCGGACGTTCTCGTTCTGGATCAGGCTCTTCAGTACCAGCGCCTGTTCCAGGGTCTGGCGCAGGCTGTCGGCGTCGCAGGGCTTGGCCAGGTAGCGGTGGCTGGTGCCCACGGCTCGCACCACGGCCTCGTGTTCACTCTGGCCGGAGAGCACGATGCGGATGACCCCGGGCCAGCGGCGGCAGATTTCGGCCAGCAACTGCGCCCCGTCCATGCCCGGCATGCGCATGTCGGTGACCACCACGTCAAAGAGCTTCACCTCCAGCAGCGAAAGGGCCTCGCGGGCGCCGGGGGCAAACTCGCACTCCCAGCTCTCGCGCAACGGGCGCAACATGCGCCGGATGCCGTCCAGCACGTTGGGTTCATCATCCACAAACAGGGCCCGGTTGGTCACGTGGTCGCCCCCGTTTCCTGCAGGGGCAGCCGGATGGAGAAGCACGCGCCCTGGCCCGGCACGTTGCGGCACGAGATGGCGCCGCCGTGTTTGTCCACAATCACGGAGCGCGAGAGGGCC
>JADLBZ010000091.1 GCA_020847415.1 Planctomycetota bacterium | reverse complement strand
CGCACCCGCCACAGCCGCAAAGACCTGACTTTCCAGCACAACTGGCTGTCCGGCTACACCACTGTGGACGAGTACGTGCTGGAGGTGAAGAACTTCCGGAACAGGGCCGTGGAGGTGGAGATTCACCAGAGCTTCGCGGGCGACTTTGACTTCGAGAGCGAGGACAAGTTCGAGAAGCACGATGCCACCACGCACAAGACCCGCTTCCGCCTGGATGCCGCCGCGAACCGCAAGATCGCCTTCAAGGTAACCACCCGCCTGGGCGAAAACGCCCGCAAGTAGAGCCAGCCCGGAACCGGGGGCGGCGGTTGCCGCCCCCGTTGCCTTTGGTGGGCGCGGCCTTGCACAATCCGGCTGGCTGGGCGATTCTTGTGCGCCAACCCGAATCACACTGGGGTGCATGTCGAGGCTGCCATGAACAAGTTCATTGTGCCTGTTGCCCTGCTGCTGGTGGCGATCTTTGCCGGTGTGGGCGTGTGGTGGGTCCTGTACGACCCCACGCCTCGCCCGTTGCCGGAGAACGCCGCCCAGGGCAACCAGACCGTGCCGCCCCGGCCCGAGCGCAAGCCCCTGGAGCTGTCTGAGCGCGACTTCAACCCGGCGGCGCTGTCGCCGGACCCCGTCAGCAGCGAGCGCCCCAAGCGCTTCTCGGCGGAACAGCCACCGGCCCGCGTCGTGGCCTCCGGTCGCGTGGTGGATGCCGTGGGGCTGGCGGTGGCGGACGCGCGGGTGGTGTTTGTGGGCGAAAGCGCCCTGAACGGCCTGACCGGCACAGCCTACACCGACGGCACCGGCCGCTACATGCTCGTGGCCTACAGCGCCGCGCGCACGGGCACCTTGCAGGGCCAGTTTGCCGCCACGGCGTGGGCCGGAACTGCGGACGGGCGCGTGGGCTACGTGGCGCAGGTGCAGCTCCCTTCGGCGGAGACCGTGGAACTGCCGGACATCGCCCTGGGCTCGGGCGGCGGCATTGAGGGCCGCGTGGTGGCCCAGGACGGCACCCCGGTCACCGGCGTGCGGGTCTCGGCGCGCTCCCTGACGCACGTCAAGACGGTGGTCACGAATATCCGCAATCCGCAGGTGCAGGACCAGTTGCTGACCCGCAGCGTCTGGACCGACGAGACCGGCCGCTTTGTCTTCAGCGGCTTGCCCTCCACCAAGTACCACCTCAACGTGGACCAGTGCTTCTTTGGTGCCGACCGGGGCGGAATTGACGTCGAGGTTCCCGCCGCCGGCAACGCCTGGGCCGAGGTTCCGCTGCTGGCTGAGCACTGGGTGCGCGGCGTTCTGCGCGACAGCGAGGGCCAGCCTGTGCCCGGCGCGGTGGTCAACCTGCTGCAGACCGGCAAGCCCGTTCCCGCCGGCGTCCAGCCGCCCGCCAACCCCAACGAGTTGCGCGCCGAAGACGTGCGCGCCACCGGGCACGTGGAAGCCGACACCGACGTGGCCAGCCGCGTTGCCCGCTCGCGCCTGCGCGGCATGGGTGGCGCCCAGTGCCTCACCGACGGCGAGGGCCGCTTCTGGTTCTTTGGTGTGCGCGCAACTGAGCACGCCCTGGTGGCCCGCCTGGCAGGCTCCGAGTCACGCCTGGACGGCGTGCAGCCCGGACAGCCGGACTACACCCTCACCGTAACCGCCGACACGGTCGTTTCCGGCCTGGTGCGCGACGGCGAAACCGGGCAGCCGCTTACGCGCTACGACCTGCGTCTGGTGATGGCCGGTGAAGACAAAGTATCGCCCTTTGACCGCGTGGCAGATGATCGCCCCTTTGCCACCCACCTGGGCGGCGAGTTCCGGCTGATCAACCCGGCGGCGGGCCCCCTGAAGCTGCGGGTGGCGGCCCCGGGCTATGCCCCGGCGCTGGTAGACGTGGGCACCATCGCGACAGGCGACCGCAAGCGCGACCTGGAAGTGCGCCTGAAGCCCCTGTGCAACCTGGACCTGGTGCTGCTGCATGAGGGCCGCCGCCTGGACCTGGAGCCCGCACTGCTGCTGTTTGACAAGAGCCTGGCCTATGAGGCCGCCTCCGATGACCGCGGCACAGTGCGCCTGCCGCAGGTTGCTCCCACTGCCTACACGGTACGGGTGATCCTGCGCGACGGCACCCGCCTGAAAGCCGACCTGAACGTGCCGGCCAAGGGCAAGGCCGCGCTGGAGGTCGCCCTTCAGCCGGAATGACGCGCGCCCGCACCATCACCATAGGCGAAAACGAGGCGGGCCAGCGCCTCGACCGGTTCCTGCGCAAGCTGCTCACGGACGTCAGTTTGTCGGCCATCTACCGGCTGGTGCGCACGCGCCAGGTGGTGCTGAACGGCCGCAAGGCGCGCCCCGAGCAGCGCCTGGAACTGGGCCAGGTGCTGACCTTCTTTGAAGCCGCCGAGGAAAAGCACCTGCAACCCAAGCTGCGCCGCGAGCCGCCGGGCGGCCGCAGCAGCCGCCGCGATTTCCGGGTGGTATTTGAAGACCCGTCGCTGCTGGCTGTAAACAAGGCCCCGGGCGTGCTGGTGCACGCCGGTGACCGCGGCACAGAGCGCGACACCCTGATTGACCAGGTGACCGCCTGGCTGCTGGAGCAATCGGAGCGGCCGGAAGCGGGCAACCTGCGCGAGTTCGTGAAGCCCTCGCCCACGTTTGCGCCCTCGCTGGTGCACCGCATTGACCGGCAAACGTCGGGCATCGTGCTGATCGGCAAGACCCTGCCTGTGACGCAGGCTCTGGCCTCCGCCATCAAGCACCGCGAGATCGCCAAGTCGTACGTAGCCCTGGCGGTGGGCGGCCTGCCGCAGCGCGAGGGCACCATTGCCGTGCCCATTGCCCGCCACGAGGATGCCAAGGGTCGCCGCCGCAAGGTGGAAACCGGCCACGGCCAGCGCGCCGTGACCAACTATCGAGTGTTGTCCCAGCGCGGCCAGTACACGCTGGTAGAGCTGGACCTGGTTACGGGCCGCACGCACCAGATTCGCGCCCACCTGGCCCACGTAGGGGCACCCCTGGCAGGCGACGACGAGTACGGTTCGCGCGAGCACAACCGCCATGCCACCCAGCGTCTGGGCCTGAGCCGCCAGTTCCTGCACGCAGCAAGGGTGCAGCTGACCCACCCCCAGTCGGGCGAAGCACTGGACCTTGTGGCTCCCCTGTGGCCCGACCTGCAGGAGTGCCTGCGCCGCGCGGGTTTTGCGCCGGACGACCTGCCCTCGTGGCTGCGCGACGCCACGGACCAGCCGCCCAAGGGCAGCCACCGGGAGTGACCGGGGCACAGCCTGCGCTTTGGTGCTAACGTGTTCAGGCGAACGGCGAGAGGGTTTGACCACAGATGGACACAGATGCACACAGATCGCAGCCTCGCCGCCCGAGCCATCACCGCCTGGCTGCGACCGGCGCATCTGTGTTTATCTGTGTTCATCTGTGGACTAAGCGCAGTTACACCGGCGCGAGCAAGCCGCTCAGAACGGCAGTGCGGGCGAGACGCCCGCATCACAAACGGCAACGCCCGCACGGGCGTTTCCGGGACCAGCGATGGCACCCCGGCGCGAGGGCGGCATGAGGCGGCTGTTGCCCCTGCTGGTGCTGGCCCTGCTGCCCGTTGCCTGCCAGGTCACGGGCACCGAGGAAATCCGCATCGAGCCCTCGCGCGAGTACCGGCCCGAGCGCATGCACCGGCGCCGCAAGCCCGTCATCCTCATCCCTGGCACGTTGGGCAGCCGCCTCTACAACGTGCGCAACGGCGAAATCGCTTGGGGCAACTTTGCCGCCACGGTCAGCGATCTCACCGACGGCCTCGATCTGCCCATCGAACGCCCGATCCTGTCCCAGAACTCCGACGACCTGCGCGCCTACCGAGTGCTGGACCGCGCCGAAATTCTCGCCCGCGAGGGCAGCGGCGAGGTGCGCTTCTACGCCGAGCTGATTGACCACCTTTCCCAGACGCTGGGCTATCGGCCGGCCTTCGGCGAGCGCGTGCATGCGGGCAACGACCTGTTTGTCTTTTTCTACGATTGGCGCCGCAGCAACGTGGAGGCCGCCGGC
The DNA here is from genome assembly GCA_020847415.1 of Planctomycetota bacterium. Taxonomy (GTDB): domain Bacteria; phylum Planctomycetota; class UBA8742; order UBA2392; family UBA2392; genus JADLBZ01. The sequence continues at coordinate 9,457 of JADLBZ010000091.1, read as the reverse complement.
CAGCTTGCCGAGTTCATCCAGGGCATCCGGCGCGACCTGGACGACCCCAACCTCAAGTTCACCTTTCTGTGCGTCTCCAACGGCGGCCTGATCGCGCGCTACTACCTGCGCCACGGCGGCCGCGACGTGGTGAGCGGAGCATCTCCGCTGCCTGAACCCGCCATGGAAGGCCTGCGGGATTGCGACCGCCTGGTCTGCCTGGGCACGCCGCAACTGGGCACCCTGGACGCCCTGCACCTGCTGCATGACGGTTACGCGCCCAACTTTCTGGGCCGCCGCCACCCGCCCGCCACCATCTTCAGCTTCCCGGCCGCCTTCGAGCTTCTCCCCGAGCCCGGCGAACCGGTGTTTGTGGGCAGCGGCGGCGAGGACGCGGGCCTGGACCTGTGGGACCCGGCGGTATGGAAGCGGCTGGGGCTTTCGGTGTTCTCGGAGTCCGAGCAGGACCGGCTGAGGCAGCAGGTGATCCTGAACCTGAACAAGGGCGACGACCGCGACGTCGAGTTCGCGCGCCGCCAGAACATCCGCGAGCAATACCTGGTGCGCGTGCTGGACCACGCCCGGCGCTTCCGGGCCGCCATTAAAGGCCCGCCCGAGGTGGCCACGTCGGTCATCCTGGGCGTCACCACACCCACCCTGGCGCGCGTCGGGCTGGTCTGGGAGGGCACCGAAGCCGAGCTGCTCTTCCGGCCGCGCGTTCCCTGGGGCCGCTACGACCCCATGACAGAAGGCATGTTTGCCCTGGGCGATGGCGTGGTCACCCGCCGCTCCGGCCTGGGCCTGCCCGCGGCATCGGCCGGCGCGCCCGACGACGCCTTCCGCCGCGCCCTGCACGACGTGGTATTCACGCCGTTTACGCATCGCGCCATGTTCGAGGACGAGCTGCTGCGCCTTGCCCTTGCCGAGAGCCTCTCCGGCCCCTAGGCTCCGGCGGGAAGCAGGAGCAGCCATGCCGACAACCGCGATCCTCGGCCTCCAGTGGGGCGACGAGGGCAAGGGTAAGCTTGTGGACAGCCTTTGCGCCCGGCACGACCTGTGCGTGCGATTCCAGGGCGGCGGCAACGCGGGCCACACGGTCTACCCCGAAGGCCGCAAGATTGTCCTGCACCACTTGCCCACCGGCGTGCTGCACCGCCAGTGCGTCAACGTCATGGGCCAGGGCATGGTCATTGACCCTGACCGCCTGCTGGACGAAATCGCCGAAGTCGAAGCGCGCGGCTTTGCCCTCAAGGGCCGCCTGGTTATCTCCGACCGTGCAGCCGTGACCACCCCCATGCACTTGAGCCTGGACGGCATCCGCGAGTCCGGCAGCGGCAAGGTGGGCACCACCAAGCGCGGCATCGGCCCCACCTATGCCGACCGCTACGACCGCATCGGCGTGCGCATGGTGGACCTGTTGGATCGCACCTCGCTGAAAGAGGCGCTGGAACGCGCCGTGGCTGTGCGCGCCTGCCAGATGGGCAAGCAGGCCCCCAGCGTGGACTCGATGCTGGAGCCCCTGCTGCAGGCCGGCGAGAAACTGAAGCCCTACATCGCCGACGCCGCCCTGTTGCTGGCTGAAGGACTGCGCGAACAGCGCCGCGTCCTGTTTGAGGGCGCCCAGGGCGCCATGCTGGACGTAGGGCAGGGCACCTATCCCTTCGTGACCTCCAGCCACACCCTGTCCACGGGCATCCCCGCGGGCTGCGGCCTGGTGACGCCCCTGCAGGACGTGATCGGCGTGACCAAGGCCTACTGCACCCGCGTGGGCGACGGCCCCTTCCCCACCGAGCTGAATGACGCCACCGGCGAGTTGCTGCGCACCAAGGGTGGCGAGTTCGGCGCCACCACAGGCCGGCCGCGCCGCTGCGGCTGGATTGACCTGTTTGCTCTGCGCTACGTGTGCCGCATCTCGGGCATCACGCGGCTGGCCATCACCAAGCTGGACGTGCTTTCGGGCATGGAGACGGTGCGCGTGGGCGTGGGCTACAAGGACCACAACGAGCCCGGCCTGCCCGCGGATATACGGCGGTTTTCGGCCCTGCGCCCGAAGTATGAGGCGCTGCCCGGCTGGAGCGAGGATATCTCGGGCGTGCGCGACCTGGCCGGCCTGCCCGCCAACGCGCAGGCGCTGCTGCGGGTGATTGAGCAGCAGGTGGGCGTGCCGGTGGGCATTGTCAGCGTGGGCCCGGGCCGCGACGCGTGGTTCACTGTGGCGGGCTAGGCCGGCACACCTGCCCTTTTCAGGCCCGTTGCGCTTGGTATCGTGTGTCCCCATGGCACAGGGCATCAAGTTCATCATGAAAAAGCGACCCCGCTGAACCGCGGAGTGGCTTGCAGTTTTCTTGGCCGCCGCGGATTCCCGCGGCGGTTTTTTGTTTCGGACAACGCGGGATTCAGCCCGCACCAACGACGAGGGCGATCATGGCTGGCGTGAACGTGGCAGTGGTGGGTGCGACCGGGGCAGTGGGGGAGGAGTTTTTGCGGCTGTTCGAGCTGCGCAAGTACCCGATCAAGTCGCTGAAGCTGCTGGCCAGCGCGCGCAGTGCTGGCAAGAAACTCAAGTTCGCGGGCAAGGAGTACGCCGTGGAAACGCTGACGCCCGAGAGCTTCAAGGGCGTCGAGCACGCCTTCTTCAGCGCGGGCGGCAGCATCAGCAAGGAGTTTGCCCCGCACGCCGCCAAAGCGGGCGCCGTCATCATTGATAACACCAGCGCCTTCCGCTACGAGAAGGAGATCCCGCTGGTGGTGCCCGAGATCAACCCGCAGGACGCCTTCGAGTACGGCCAGCGGCGCATCATCGCCAACCCCAACTGCACCACCATCGTGGCGCTCATGCCCACCTTTCCGCTGCACAGGGCCTTTGGCCTCAAGCGCGCGGTGATGAGCAGCTACCAGGCGATTTCCGGGGCGGGCGCCCAGGCCATGGAGGAGCTGATCCAGCAGACGAAGGACTGGGTGGCCGGCAAGCCGCTGGTGGTGAAGCAGCAGCCCAAGCAGATCCTGTTCAATGTCATTCCGCGCATTGATGTGTTCCAGGACAACGGCTACACGAAGGAAGAGATGAAGTTCTTGTGGGAGGGGCAGAAGATCATGCACCACCCCGCCCTGCGCGCCACCGCCACCTGTGTGCGCGTGCCGGTGCTGCGCAGCCACGCCGTGAGCCTGAACCTGGAATTCGAGAAGCCCGTGACGCCGGAGCAGGCCCGTGAAGTGCTGAAGAACGCGCCCGGCGTGGTGCTGCAGGACGACCCCAAGAGCGAGACCTACCCGCTGCCCATTGAGCGTACGCTGAGGGACGAGGTGGGGGTGGGCCGCATCCGCCAGGACATCAGCGTGGACGGTAACCGGGGCCTGGCGTTGTGGGCGGTAGGCGACCAGCTCATGAAGGGTGCGGCGCTGAACGCCATCCAGATCGGCGAACTGCTGCTGAAGGGCAAGTAAGGGGTCACACAGCGGACGCGGCGGCACGGCAATGCGCGAGCGCTGCTGTGCCGCGTGTCATTGTGCGGTACAATTCCGACGGTGGTTTTAGTTACGGAGAACGCCGTGATCCCAGCGATTGCCCTTGGCCTGCTTGTTTTCGTGGTTGCGATGCCCTGTCGCGCCCAGATAGACGAAAGCACGATCATCGTGGCCACCAGCGAGGCAGACCTTGCCTCAGTTACAGACAGGACGATTTCGATCTCTGTTTCACAGCCGCTGGTACTGGAAGACAAGCACCTGCCGAAACTGCTCATGGCCAAGAAGCTCAACAACCTGGAGCTATCCGGCGCAAAGTTGTCTGCCGGCGGGCTGCGCCGCCTAGGGGAATTCAAAGAGCTGACAAGCCTGAGGCTCCACACGGCGTTGAAGGACACGGCTCAACTGGAATCGCTGGCAGCCTGCAGCTCATTGACCAGCCTGCTCGTCGAGGGCCTGGAGGGCGGAACGCTGGATTTCGCTGGCGCCTTGAGCGCTGTAACAGGTTTGAAGAACTTGACAATCGGTGGCAGGGGGGTGGCCTGCGGCAAGCTTGGCGACCATGTTGGGAGATTGAAAGCGCTGAAGCAGTTGACGCTACTCCTGGACTGCAAGCTGCCGGACGGCGGATGGACTGGTTTTGCCTCCCATCCCGCGCTGACACTGCTGGAGCTGCGAGGGTGCCCGCCGCCGCTATCACTGCTTACGGAGCTTGCCACTATCCCCGGCCTTGCCGAGCTACGCATCACGGCAGACACATTCGGCACTGGCGATGGTTTCTTTGGTGACGAGCACCTGTCCGCGATCGGGGCAATGCGGGCGCTCCAATCTCTGGAGATTCGCAGTGCGCAGGTAACCGGCAAAACGTGCACGGCACTCAAGGCTTGCGGGTCGCTGTCCAGCTTGACCTTCTGGGGCTGTGCTAAGCTCACCGACGATGTCTTTGCTGAAGTTGCAGCGTTTGCCAAGCTGGCTACCGTCACGCTGAATGACTGCCCCGGCATTGGTGACAACGGCATTTCCAAGCTTGCTGACGCCACCGCCCTGAAGACGCTGACCCTGTATAACATGCCTGGCGTCTCCATGCGCCCTGTGGGGTATCTGGAGATGTGCACTGACGTGCGTGTTGTGTTTGATGCAACCGTGGGCGCGCGCCACCCGCGCAAGGGCATGTCGCCCGCTGTGCGCTGCAAGAAGGTCGTGAACATCCACTCCGAAGATCAGTTGGCGGCGTGTGATGCTGAGGCTGATGCGGTCGACATTGGGTTCTCGCCGACCGTGGACGGCCTCAAGTCACTGCTCAATGCAAACAAGAACATCACCTGGCTCAGGTTTTCCAAGGCCACAGACGACCACCTGAAGATGCTTGCTCGCTGTAGTGGCCTGTTGAGCGTCGTAGCCTTGCAGTCACCTGACATCACGGATGTCGGCATCGCCGCGATGGCAGCCAACAAGACGCTGCGAGTGCTAAGTGTCGAGTGTGCGGCGTCCTTCTCCGATGCTTCGCTGACTGCGTTCAAGAAGCATGCGTCCCTTGTGTCGCTCTCCCTTGTGGCCGTGCGGGCTGACGGGACGAACGAACCGGCCTCAAAGGTTACCGATGCGGGTCTGGCAGCCCTGTCCGGGAATGCGGGCATGCGTTGCTTGTGCTTGACGCTGAGCGAGTCAGTGACTGACGCTGGCATTGCCTCGATGGCAAAGATGAAGAAGCTCGAGTACGTTTCTTTGTACGGTGCCAGCAAGCTAACGGACGAGGCAGCGAAGGCACTGTCAGGCGTGAAAGGCCTGCTGCACTGCATCTTCTGGAAGGCACCGGGCCTCACCGCGAAGGCGCTGGGACACTTCGCCGATCACAAGCTGTTGTGCGAACTGGCGTTCTATCACTGCGAAGGCATCCCGTTGCCGGACCTGAAGGCATTTTACGCTGCGAATCCGGGCATCATTCTGCGCGGCGGCAAGCCGCGGGATGCGCTTGGTCGCGGAAAGTAGCTGGCGAACACGCCCGCCCGACTTTGGCGTTATCGCGGTGCACTACTGTGAGTTCTAATCGCCTGCTTCTCGCGAAAGCGCCGAATAGCCAACGCTCTGTTCCGGCTTGCGTGTAGGGCCGTTCGGGGGTCTGCATCTCCCACCCGAACGAATATTTGTCCGGCGAACCGTTCACAACCGGCCTTTGGCGATTCGGCGAGCGGGCATCTCCGTCCGGGACGCAGGCAGCACCGGGACAATGCACCACTCGGCCGAGATCAGCCGCGAGTCGTATTACTTGTGGCGTTCGGCGGCGCGTTCCATGGCGCTGCGCATGCCCCGGGCGTACTCGCGCAGCAACTCCGGGTTGCGGGTCAGCTCTTCCTCCATGGCCTGGAAGAACTGCTGCACCTGGGGCGGAATGTCCGCCTCGGTCGTCCCCTCCGCCATGATGGCGGCAATGCGCTCCAGGGCGTCGCGTTCCTGTTGGGTGGCCTCGTCCAGCAGGCCGTGCTTCAGCAAAAAGCGCAGGCCATAGGCGTTGGCGGCGCGCTCGGCGGGCCGCGACATCACCCCGCGCAGCAAAGCCTCCCACTGTTGCCACTGGCGCTCGGTGATCTGCTCGTAGCGCTCGCCCAGGGCGTTGCGCAACTCCAGCTTGATGGCATCCACCCGCCCGTCAATCGCCCACGACTCCAGGCCGGTGTCGCGGCAATCCGCAAGCTGCACCTCGCTGCCCGCAATGCGAGCACACTGGCGCCAGCCCACCCGCACCTTCCCCACCGTGGCGGCACCGTGGCTGGGCTGCGCGACATAAACGCTGCCTTCCCGTCGCAGCGTTACGCCGCCGTCCTGCACGCGCACCGCCACATCGGCCACCCGCGTGCGCAGGGGCCGGCTGCCGCTTTCCAGAGACAGGTCGCCGTCCAGGGGCTCCACATCCGGCACGCCGTCGGCGTCCACCTCCGACAGCCGCGCGCGGCCGCCCGGCGGCAGCACCACCGTGCCCTGGCCCACGCGCAGAACGGCGTGGCTGTCAGCCGGGGCCGCCACCGTGGCGGGCAGCGCCACGCGGCCTTGAATGCGCTTGTCGGCGCGAACCTGGCCGTCGCCGTCCAGGATCTGCACCTGCCCGCTGCTGACCGCCACCAGCTCGGCACTGGGGCGCACCAGCCGCGGGTCGGCTGGGCCAACGGTGCCCTGGGCATCGCCAGTCTTGTCCGCCACCACGTCCACGGGCGCACGGGCGGCATCCGGCACAAAGGCTGCCGCCAGGGCCAGGCCCGCCACCAGCACCACGGCTGCAGCCGCAGCCCACAGGTTGCGCCAGCCAAAAGGCCGCAGTTCAACCACCTTGCCGCCGGCGTGATCCGCGGGGTCATTTGTGGGGTCATCCGCGGCGTAATCCAGGCCGGCCATCACGCGCTCGGTGAAGTCCACGGGCAGAACCGGGGCTGAGGCACTGAGGCGCACGGATTCATCCACGCGCTGCAGGGCCGAAAGCAGGCGACGCAGGGCAGGGTCTTCGGCCAAAGCGCGGTCCAGCCGCGCGCGCTCCGCGGGCGAAAGCTCGCCGTCCAGGAAGCGCGAGCACAGCAACTCCAGCTCTTCTTGCCTGTCCATGGCCCGTACTCCCGACAAGCCGCCGAGCAACTCCCACAGCGGCCCGTACTCCCAACAAGCCGCCGACTAGCTCGCACAGCGGCCCGTACTCCCAATAAGCCGCCGAGTAGCTCGCACAGCGGCCCGTACTCCCTGCCAGCCGCGTGCGGAATCGCACGGCGGCTGCTGACCCATCGCGCGCCAACCGGCGCAGCAGACTGCTATTCCGGCTCGAAGGCCTTCAGCTTCTCCGCCAGGGCCTTGCGGGCGCGCAACAGAATCATGTGCACCGCGCCCTCACTGACCCCCAGCGCCTCCCCGATCACCTTGCCGCGCTGCTTGTCGAAGTAATGCATCAGCAGCGCCGTGCGGTAGTTCTCGGGCAGGTCCTGGATCGCACTCCGAACCGCGTCCACCCGTTCGCCCGCAGCCATGGCCTGAAGGCCGGCCTCGCGGGTTTCGGGTGCGCCCTGCAGCAGCTCGAGGTTCGCGACCTCCTTCTTGCGGCGACGCGCGTAATTCAGCGCGATGCCGATTACCCAGGCCCGGAAACTGCCGGGCTTCTCCAGGCGCTCCAGGGTCGTGAAGGCCGTGATAAAGGCCTGCTGCGTCACTTCCTGGCTGCGCTCAGGGTCGCGGGTGCGCCCCAGTAAGTGTGCATAAACGCCTTGCTGGTAACGGTTTACAAGCACCGCGAAGGCTGCCCGGTCACCGGATCGAGCCCGCAGCACCAGCGCGTGGGTATCGTCCTGTGATTCGTCGCCCATCCCCGCCCCTAGTCGCGCCAGCCGCACTCGGCCTCACGGACAATCCCGCTCTTTCTAGCAGCCGTGTGGCAACGGTCAAAGACGGGCATTGGCCGAGAGAGCCTTGCGCAAATGCCCCGCCAAGATTCAGAATCGCCCAACCACCGCTGGACCACGCGACCCATGCCTGATCCGATCCGCATCGTCGTCGGCACCAATAACCGGCACAAGTTTCGCGAGATCTGCCAGATCCTCGCCGACATCAAGGGCATCGAGCTCGTGGGCCTGACCGCCTTCACGGGCATCCCGCCCATTGAAGAAACCGCCAAAACGTTCGAGGGCAACGCGCAGAAGAAGGCGCAGGAGCTGGCGCGCTTTTTGGCCCTGATGGGGCATGTCAGCCTGGCTAACCAGTCCACCGCGGCTGACGACGACGACGAGACGGATTTCGAGAAGATCTCCGCGGACCGGCATCGCTCCACCAGCGGTCGTCTTCGCCGCGTGCAGGTGGCTGCCCGGCAGCAGCCCAGCCAGCCCACCCCCAGCCTGGAGTGCCTGGTGATGGCGGACGACAGCGGCCTTGAGGTGGAAGCACTGAACGGCGCCCCCGGAGTGATTTCGGCGCGCTATGCCGGCAAGCACGGCGATGACGCCGCCAACAACCGCCTGCTGCTGCAGAACCTGAAAGGCGTGCCGCCCGAGAAGCGCAAGGCCCGCTTCGTGTGCACCATCGCGCTCTCCAACCCCAAGGGACCGCTGTTCACGGTGCGCGGCGCGGTGGAAGGTGTCATCATTGACGAGCCGCGCGGCAAGGGCGGCTTCGGCTACGACCCGCTGTTTCTTTACCCGCCCGCGGGCAAGACCTTTGGCGAGCTGCCCGCCGAGGAAAAGAACAAGATCAGCCACCGCAGCCAGGCGTTGGCAAAGTTCAAGGCTGAACTCCTGAAGCTGCTGCCCCCCGCGAAGTAGCCGGGACGCGACAAAGGCTCATGCGCCTGACGTGGTGTACACATCAACGGTCACCGACGCTCCTGACTTGCCGACTGCCTGGACGAACGCCGGGTCAAGGTCGAAGCACGCGGCGCTGCCGTCCGCGAAGATTCCGACTATGACACTCAATGCAATGCGGCGGCGAGCCCTGCCGATCGCTTGCCGGAGTACCTCCAGGCACGCAACTGCCCACTTGAGCTTTGCGCCAAGCGGCGCCCGCGGCACAAACGGGGCATCAATGCAGAGCGTGTTCCTGTCTCCCGCGTACAGGGCGACCACCGGGTTGCGCCTTCCATTCCGCGGAAGCCTGCCCTTCAGGCGGCCAAGCACGCCGCCAGCAGAAGCGCAATCTGCGCCACACAGCCAGCGAACACTGACACGACATTCCACTCTGTTACTCCCCACAGGGCCGTTCAACTCGTGGCTGCCATTGTCCCTGCATTCCGCGGCAGTTCGGTGGCGCCGTCGCGGGCGCGGCTTGGCTGTCGCGAAGTTTGAGAGGTGCCAACTCGCAAAGCAAGACATCGTCGCTGAGACGCAAGGAAGTCGGCCTTTGGTGCGACATGGAAACCCTGTCCCGGGCCAACGGCGCCCGCGGCGGATGCTGGTGCATACAGCGGCGCTCCGCACCGTCTCGGCGGTCGAACCCGCGCGTGCCGCAAACGAACGGGTTGCCGGGCCGGCGTTCGTCTCACACAATCGTGCTTCGG
>JADLBZ010000090.1 GCA_020847415.1 Planctomycetota bacterium | reverse complement strand
CGTTGCATGCTCATCGAAGCCGGGACGTCCATTTTGTTTCGGGGTCGCGAAAGGCGCGCGCGACACCGCCCTCAGGGCTTCTGGCGCGCGCTGTCGCGGTGATAACCGCAAGCGCTGCACGAGGGTGTCGCCGTTTTCAAACGGCATGAACCACTACCCAAGCATCCTCTAGGTCTATATTTTCTCGCGCGTTGAATATCTGCCGGCTGGGCCGGCGGAAGCCCAAGGAGTGAGTATGCGCACGACTCTGATGCTGGCGGCACTGTTGCTGGTGCTGGCCGGGTGTTCCAGCACCTCGGTGGACGTGAAGCTGGTGGCTGTGGCCCCGGTGAACGAGCTGGAGCCGGGCGAATCGCGTCCCGTGGAAGTGCGGCTGTACCAGCTCAAGGACGAGGCGCGCTTCAAGGCCGCGAGCGTGGACGACCTTTGGGAGAAGGCCAAGGAAACCCTGGCGGAAGACCTGCTGGACGAAAAGATCGGCGAGTCCATCTTCCCCGAGAAGAAGGACGCCAACCCGCAGGGCAAGACCATTACCCTGCAGCCGTTGAAGGCCGAGACGCGCTTCATTGGAGTGCTGGCGCTGTACAAGCAGCCGGCCGACAGCGGCGAGCAGAAGATTGTCGTGCCGCTGGACCAGGCCGATGACGTGGTCTTTGAATTGACGGGCTATCACATCGGCTTGCGCAAGTAGACGGGCTTTGCGCTTACGGGCGCCACCGGGCGGGAGACGCGCGTGCAGCACAGACACCGAGTTCTGTGGTCTGAGGGCATGTTCCTTGCGCCCCAGCACTTCCAGCAGGCCGACCGCTTCCATGAGGCGCTGCTGGCCACACGCCTGCAGGGCCTGCACCCGCTGGCCTGGGGGATCAGCGAACTGGGGGTGGACCTGGAGCGGCTGGCGGCGGGCGAGTTTGCCCTGAGCCGCTGCGCCGGTGTGCTGCCCGACGGCCAGCCCGTGGATTTGCCGGGTGCCGACGTCGCGCCGCCGGTGCGCGCGATTGCCCCGCTGTTCAAGCCCGAGCTTGAGCGCCTGGGCGTGTTCCTGGCCCTGCCCGCGGTGCCTGAGGGCGGCGTGGCCTGCGGGGAGGGCGGCCAGCACGAAGGCCGTGCCACCCGCTACAAGCCCCTGGACGTCGAGCTGCGAGACGAAACAGCCGGGCCGGACCGCCGCCCCCTGCGCCTGGCGGCCGGCAACTTCCGCATCCTGTTTGAGGGTGAGGCGCTGGACGACCACACCTGGATGCGCATTGCCGAGCTGGGCCGCGGCAGTACCGGCGGCTTTGCGCTGGTGGAGAGCTTCGCGCCGCCCTGCCTTCGGGTGGGGGCCTCGGCGCGGCTGATGGGCATTCTGCGCCGCCTGCTGGAAGTGCTGAACACCAAGTGCGTGGAGTTCTCGCGCCAGCGCCGCGACCGGGGTGCCGGCTTTGCCGGCTTCACCACGGCCGAGGCGGCCAGCTTCTGGCTGCTGCACACGGTGAACGGCTTCATTCCGCCCCTGCAGCACTACTTCCAGACCGGCCACACGCACCCCGAAACGGTGTACCTGGAGCTGTCGCGCCTGGCGGGTTACCTGTTTACGTTTGCCAGCGAGGGCTACCCGCGCGACCTGCCCGCCTACCAGCACGACGACCCGGCGGCCTGCTTTGCGCGCCTGGAAGACAAGCTCAAGGCGCTGCTGGACACCATTATCCCTACCAAGTGCACGAACATTGCCCTCAAGCAGGTGCGCGACACGCTGTTTGTGGCGGGTATCCAGGACGACCGCGTGCTGCAGCAGGAGGGCGGCCTTTACCTGGCCGCCATGGCCAACGTGCCCGCCGAGAAGGTGGCGCGCGAGGCCCCGCTGAAGTTCAAGATCAGCAGCCAGGACCGGGTGGACCAGCTCATCACCGCGGCCCTGCGCGGCATCTCGGTACGGCACCTTTCGGCCCCGCCGCCGGAAATTCCCGTGCAGCCGGGGCGCCAGTACTTCCAGGTGGACAAAGTGGGCGAGCACTGGGAGGCCGTGCGCGCGGCGCGCAACCTTGCAGTTTATCTGCCGCCCGAGTTTGCGGGCTTGAAGCTGGAACTGATGGCGGTGAAGGAATAACCCATGGCCGAAAGCAGCGAGCCGCGCCCCAAGCTCTCGGACCTGGCGGCCGACATCTTTGCCCTGGCCTTTCAGTTGCGGGCGACCAAGGACCCCGGGGCCTTTGCCCACGTGCGCGCCCAGGTGACCAGCCTGTTCTCCGAGTTCGAGACGGCGGGCCGCAGCCACGGCTTCAAGGCGGAGGGCGTGGCCAACGCCAAGTATGCACTGGCGGCCTTCGTGGACGAGCTGGTCCTGAGCACCAACTGGCAGCTCAAGGACGAGTGGGCGGGCAACCCGCTGCAACTGGAGTTCTTCAACGACTTCGCGGCGGGCGAGGAGTTCTACAAGAAGCTGAAGGCCGTGCGTGATTCCCAGGACTCGGAGCGCCTCGAGGCCGCCGAGGTCTTCCTGCTTTGCCTGATTCACGGCTTCAAGGGCATGTACATGGACCTGCGCGGCATGGAAGAGCGCAAGGCCCTGGTGGAGGCCCTGGCCGGCGAGCTGCGCGCGGCACGCGGCTCGGCACCCGCCGAGCTTTCGCCCGCCTGGCAGCCGCCGGACGTGATGCCCAAGCTGGTGCGCAGCAGCCCGGTGTGGCTGGCGCCCGCCATCTGCCTGGCTGCCCTGATTCTGCTGGCCCTGGGGCTGGCCTTTGCCGCGGACTTCCTGGGCTCGTCAGCCGCTGAGGCCATGGCGCCAAAGCAGTAACACAAGTACGGGTGAGATGAGGCCCCTGCGCGGGCCTGGAGAGCCGGGAATGAAGAGCCTGCTGGCAGCCCTGTTCAAGGAAGGCGTGATCAGCGTGGTGGTGCTGATCATTCTGCTGGCCCTGGTCTGGCTGGGCGGCGAGTATTTCAAGACTGCCGACAACGACCTGATGAAGGAGCGCATCGGCATCAGCGTGGTGCTGCTGTCACTGTTTGCGGTGCTGTTCATCGCCCAGAAGGTAGTGGCCATTCGCAGCGCCATGCGCATCGAGCAGCAGCTCAAGGCGCAGTCCGGCGCCCAGTTGCAGGGGGCGGCCGCCGACAAGAAGGCCGAAGTAGAAGAGCTTCGCCGCAAGTTTGACGAGTCGCTGGAAGCCCTTAAGCGCACCAAGGGCGGCAAGAGTGCCCTGTTCACCCTGCCCTGGTACGTGATCATCGGCCCGCCGGGCAGCGGCAAGACCACGGCGCTGTCGGAGTCCGGCCTCAACTTCCCGGCGGCCCAGGGCAACGTGAAGGTGCGCGGTATCGGCGGCACCCGCAACTGCGACTGGTGGTTCACGGAAGACGGCATCCTGCTGGACACCGCCGGGCGCTATACCACCGTGGCTGAAGACCAGGCCGAGTGGTTTGCCTTCCTGGACATGATCAAGCAGGGCCGCAAGCAGAAGCCCATCAACGGCGCCATTGTGGCGGTCTCGGTGGAAGACCTGCTCAAGGCCACCCAGGGCGAGCTGGACCAGATTGCCAAGGATGTGCGCAACCGGCTGGATGAGCTTTCGGCGCGGCTGCAGGCGGTTTTCCCGGTCTACGTCATGTTCACCAAGTGCGACCTGGTGCCGGGCTTTGTCGAGTTCTTCGAGGACTTCACCAAGGACGAGCGCAACCAGGTGTGGGGCTTCACGCTTCCCTACTCCGTGCCGGACCGCGACTACACCGAGGTGTTTGACGCCGAGTGCGGCAAGATGACGGCGGCCCTGGAAAAGCGCCGGCTGGACCTGCTGGCCAGCGAGCGCCCCGCCGCCAAGAAGCAGCCCATCTACCTGTTCCCGCGCCAGTTCGCCATTGCGCGCGGGCGCATGCGCGAGTTCGTGGCGGCGCTGTTTCACGCCGGGGCGTTTCGTGAAAGCGCCGTGCTGCGCGGCATGTACTTCTGCAGCGGCACCCAGAAGGGCATGCCCATTGACCAGATCCTGGCGCGCATCGGCGCGGCATTGGGGACGCCTCCCGCCGTGCAGGCCGCCGACGAGCGCGTCGAGAAGAAGAGCTATTTCATCCACAACCTGTTCACTCGGGTCATCTTCCCGGACCGCGTGCTGGCCCGCAGCAGCAGCCAGGTGCTTCGCAAGCAGCGCGCCCTGCGGGCCGGCCTGCAACTGGGCAGCCTGATTACGCTGGCCCTGGGCGGTTATGCCCTGGTGGCGAGCTTCCTCACGAACCGCGAGATGACCGCGCAGACCGAGGCGGCCGCCGTCGGCGTGGCGGAAACCGCCGGGCGCAAGGCCCCCGAGCTGGAGCAGCTCAAGGCCCTGGAGTCCCTGCGCGCCGAGCTGGCGCCGCTGAAGCGCCGCCAGGAGCAGGGCGTTCCCCTGGGCATGCGCTTTGGCATGTACCAGGGCGACCGCCTGTTTGAGGCCGGCGTTCAGCCGTACTTGCAGCAGTTGCGCCCCCTGTACATCGAGCCTGCCGCGCGGCGCGTGAAGGCCGAGCTGGAACAGCGCCTGGCGGACCTGCGCAACGCCCGCACCAGCGAGGAGTACCAGCAGTTGCTCGACCTGTGGCGGGTCTACCGCATGATGGGCGGCGAAGCGATGGCGCCGGAATCAGAGGAAGGGCGCGAAGCCCGCATTGCTTCCGGTGTGGCCCTGGTGGCGTCGGTGCTGAAGAAGAGCAAGCGCTGGACCGGCACCCTGGGCGGCAGCCAGGCCGGCGAGCTGGAAGAACTGGCGGGCGAGCAGCTCGAGTTTTACGCGTCGTTGATGCCCCGGGCGGTTGCCGCTCCCAAGGCTTATTCCCTGCATGTGGCCACGGATCGCGACCTGATCCAGCGGGTCGGCCTGGAACTCAAGAACGCGTTCTGGGAAAGCGTGGCCTACGACTCGATTATCCAGCGCGCCGGCGAGAAGCTGGAGCCACTGACCCTGCAGGCCCTGCTGGCGGGTGACCCCAACCGCAACCTGCTGGAGGTGCGCCCCGGCGAGGGCGAAGACCCCCAGAAACTGCTGAACGCATTCACCCAGGAGGCCTGGGACTCGCAGGTGAAACAGCTCATTGACGAGCGCGCCGCCGACCTGTCGGCGATGTACCGCGAGCTCGAGGTCGAGAAGAAGGCCGACGAGCTGGTGCAGAGCCTGCGCGAGCGCCACAAGGCCCGCCACGCCCAGGAGTGGAAGCGCTTTTTCTCGTGCGTCTATCCCACAGAACGCAGCTTTGCCACGCTGCAGGATGCCCGGGACGCCATGCGCCAGTTGGCCGGCGAGACCAGCCCCTACCGCACGCTGTTCCGCAATGCCTGGAACCGCCGCGCCCTGAACCTGGGGCCCGGTGAGCGCCAGGGCGAAGCCGGCGAGGGCGAGATCAAGGCCCTGGAAGCCTCCATGAAGGCCCTGGACGAGCTGCGCAAGGCCGTGGACGAGTTTGTGACCGCTACCGACCGCGGCAACCGCGTGCGTTCGCACATGGACAACCCCAAGCGCCTGGAGGCCCTGCGCGATGCCATCAACCTGTGCACCCGCGCCGTGCGCGATGCCTTCCCCAAGGACGCCGAGGGCGGCGCCGAGGTGCTGAACCGCGTGGTAGATGCCGTGTTTGGTGCTTTGCGCACCGAGTGCGTGGGCGAGCTGGAGGGGGACTGGTACAGCGGCATCGCCAGCAGCTGGGACACGCTGGCCAACCACTTCCCGTTTGTTGAGGACGCCAAGACCGGCATGGCCATGGCGGAGTTCTCGGCCCACTTCAACCCCAAGTCCGGCAGCATCTGGCAGGCAGACCGGCTGTTCCGGGCTGTGCAGGCCCTGCGCTTCAACGACCGGCCCCTGTTCGTGTTCAAGGCCGAGTACGAGGACACCATCAAGGCGGCGGCTCTTATCCGCGACGCCATGTTTGACGGGCCGGGCGACGAGAAGGTGAAGGTGCGCTTCTCGGTCACCCTGGTCCAGCGCGGCCTGCTGCGCAGCAGCAGCATCCAGGTGGGCGCCAACGCCGAGGGCCAGGCCCAGGTGCTGAAATGGAATGACAACCGCGACCAGAGCAAGGACTTCGTCTGGGCCCAGCCCGAGGGCACGCGCGCCAAGGCCGGCGGCAAAGTGACGGTAACCTATGGTGAACAGCAGCAGGTGACGCTGGAAAAGGGCAACGTGGACGACGACTGGGGCCTGCTGCGCCTGCTGCGCGACGGCTCGCTGTCCGGCCCCCTGACCAACAGCGACGGCAAGCAGTACTTCTGCCGCTGGGAGTTCACCGCCCGCGACTCGTCCATCTTCCGCCTCGAAGCCTTCCTGCAGGCCGCCAAGCCTGTCAACCCCTTCCAGCCGGGGCTGTTCACCAAGTTCACCATGGCCAAGGGGATGAGCCAGTGAGCGCTTACCCCTCCGGATGCCTCGGCAAGCTGCCCCTGCACGGCGACTTCATCCGCTTCAATGCGGCGTCGCCGGAGGTGCACGAGCTGGACCACTGGGTGCAGGAGGGGATCTATCACGGCTACCAGGACCTGGGTCAGCGCTGGGACGGCGCCTTTGACACGGCGCCCTCAGCCCGCTTCATCTACACCTCGCCGCGCAACCACCGGGTGGTGGCGGGGCTGTTCCGGCCCTCCGTGGACAAAGCCGGGCGGCGCTACCCGTTTCTGGTCTACACCATGCTGGACGCCGCGGCGCTGGGGGCGGACCTGGGTTACCTGCCCTTTGCGCTGGAGCCGTTCCTGGCCAAGGCCACCGAGGTGGCCATGTGGGCCGACAGCGCCATCAATCTCAACACCTTCCTGACTGCCTTTGACAGCCTGCGCTTTGAGCCGGACCTGGCTGAAGCCCGCCGCGCCTTTGCCCGCTTTGTGCTGGGCAAGACTGCGGGGGGGCTGTGGGCGTCGCTGTTCGGGGCAGAGGGCGATGCCCGCCGCGTCGCCGCCGTGCAGGCTGTGGCGGATGGGCCCGAGCAGCGCCAAGGCACGGCGTTGCGGCTGCCCCTGAACGAGCCGGTGGCGGAAGCCGCCTTCTGGACCGAACTGACGCGCCGGCTGAATCGCGCCAAGTCCATGCCCACCATGGTGATGTGGAACGAACGCGGGGGCGAAACCCCGGCACGCCTGCACCTGGCCTTTGGCGAGCTTTCGCCGCGGTGTTTTCTGCCCTTCGTGCTGCCCACGCGCGCCGACACCGGCCTGCGCGACTTCAGTGCACCCGCGGCAGCCGGCAAGGGCGGTGCGTTTGACGCGGTGTTGAACGAGACTTCATTGAAGCTTTCAGACCTGTTGCAGCGCCTTCCGCGCTGCAAAGGCATTTGAATTGGCCCGATGGCGCGGCTATCGTGACTGCCCGCATCTTTCCGGGCAGGGGCACGCAGGGCGGGAGACGCGGCTTGGCAGACGCGGCACTTAACCTTGGCACGCAACCCATCCCGGGGTCTTCCCCGGCGGGAGCCGGTGCCCGCTATGAACCTGAGTTCGAGCAGCTCCAGGCGGAAGTCGCCAAGCTGGAAAACCCGGCCGGCGGCGAGGTGCGCTGGGGCGAAGTGCTTTCCCTGGGCGAGAAACTCCTCAGCCAGAAGTCCAAAGACCTGCTGGTGGCGTCCTATTACGGGTTTGCCCTGCTGCAGCAGCGCGGCTACGCGGGCCTGGCTGACGCTATCGGCATGCTGGACGCCATGTGCCGCAACTTCTGGGACGGCCTGTTTCCGGAACTGAAGCGCCTGCGTGCCAGGGAAAGCGCCCTGGAGTGGTTCATTGACCGGGTGAATCGCCACCTGGAAAGCGCGCCCGCGGGCGGCGATACCGCAGCGCTCAAGACCGCCGCGGACCGCATGGCGGCCCTGGGCGGCTTCTTTAACAGCAAGCTGGAAGCGCCCAACCCCATGTTTGACGGCCTGACGCGCAGCCTGCTGGCGCGCTCTGCAGGCTCTGCTGTGGCGGCACCGGCAGCGGCTGTGGCGTCGGCGGCATCGGGCGGGTCGGCTCCAGCCGCGGTGGTGGCGGGCGCCCTGAACAACCGCCGGGCGGCCTTTGAGCAGCTTCGGCAGGTGGCCGAGTTCCTGCGCCGCACCGAGCCCCATTCGCCGGTCTCGTACCTGGTGCAGCGGGCCGTGAAGTGGGGTGACATGCCCCTGGAGCAGGTGCTTTCGGAGCTGGTCAAGAACGACGACACCCTGCGCAACATCCTGGAGACGCTGGGACTCAAAGAAGAGAAGAAGCAAGACGGTTGAGCGCCACACGGGCCGGCGGCTGAGGCTGCCGGGCCGGTGCGGCAGGAATGAGCGATAGACAGCGGGCGGCTGGAATCGCCCCCAAACAAGGAGCATCAGCCATGGCCAAAGATGACGGTTCAGTCGCACCGCGCGAACGCGTGAACATTGTCTACAAGCCCGCCACGGGCGGCGCGCAGGAAGAGAAGGAGCTGCCCCTGAAGCTGCTGGTGGTGGGCGACTTCAACCTGCGCCGCGACGACACGCCGCTGGAGAGCCGCAAGCCGGTGAGCGTGGACAAGGACAACTTCAACGACGTGATGAAGAACCACAACATCAAGCTGGATGTGCAGGTCAAGAACACCCTCAGCGGCAAGGACGGCGAAGAGTTGAACGCCGGCTTGAAGTTCAGCACGCTGAAAGACTTTGACCCCGATGCCGTGGCCCGCCAGGTTCCCGAGCTGGCCCGCATGCTGGAGCTGCGCGAGGCCCTGGCTGCCCTGAAGGGCCCCTTGGGCAACTTCCCCGCGTTCCGCAAGAAGATCGAGGAGCTGATCAAGGATCCCGCCACCCGCGAGAAGATCCTGGGTGAGGTGTCCGGCGGCAAGGAAGGCGCTTAAGCCCGACGACAGACAGGACCAGTACTGACGAATCCCAGTCCGGGGCCAGGTGCCCCGCAGGAGATGAAGATGGCCGGCGAAGCGCAACAGAAGCAGCAGCAGGCGGCACAGGCCCAGGAAAGCAAGGGCTCGCTGCTGGACGAAATCATGTCGCAGTCCAAGCTCACGACCAAGGACGAGGGCTACGAGGCAACCAAGCTGGGCGTGCAGGCGTTCCTCAAGGAGATCCTGGCGCCGGGCAGCAAGTTCGCCAAGGCGGACAAGGCCGCCGTGGACCAGATGATCGCCGAGATTGACAAGAAGCTCTCGGCCCAGGTGGACCAGATCCTGCACAACGAGCACGTGCAGAAGCTGGAAAGCGCCTGGCGCGGCCTGAAGATGCTGGTGGACCGCACCAACTTCCGCGAGAACATCAAGATTGAGGTCCTCAACATCAGCAAGGAGCAGTTGCAGGAGGACTTCGAGGACTCGCCCGAGATCGTCAAGTCCGGCCTGTACAAGCACGTTTACACCGCCGAGTACGGCACTTTCGGCGGCGAGCCCTACGGCGCCATCATCGGCAACTACGACTTCGGGCCTGGCCCCCAGGATGTGGCCCTGCTGCAGAAGGTGGCCTCGGTGGCCACCATGGCCCACGCGCCCTTTATTGCCGCCGCAGGCCCCAAGTTCTTCGGCCTGGACAGCTACCAGGGCCTGCCCAACCTGAAGGACCTGAAGTCCATCCTGGAAGGCCCCCAGTACACCAAGTGGCAGAGTTTCCGCGAAAGCGAAGACGCCCGCAGCGTCGGCCTGACCTGCCCGCGCTTCCTGCTGCGCCTGCCCTACGGGCCGGACACGCGTCCGGTGAAGGCCTTCAACTATGAGGAGAGCGTCCGTGACGCCCACCAGAGCTACCTGTGGGGCAACACGGCCTTTGCCTTTGCGACGCGCCTGACCGAGAGCTTTGCCAAGTACCGCTGGTGCCCCAACATCATCGGCCCGGCGGCAGGCGGCGCGGTGGAAGACCTGCCCCTGCACCAGTACCAGGCCATGGGCGAACTGGAAACCAAGATCCCCACGGAAGTACTGATCAGTGAGCGCCGCGAGTACGAGCTGTCCGAACAGGGCTTCATCGGCCTGACCATGCGCAAGGGCAGCGACAACGCCTGCTTCTTCAGTGCCAACTCCTGCCAGAAGCCCAAGACCTTCGGCCAGAGCGCCGAGGGCAAGGACGCCGAGCTGAACTACCGGCTGGGCACCCAGTTGCCGTACCTGTTCATCGTCAACCGCCTGGCGCACTACATCAAGGTGCTCCAGCGCGAGCAGATCGGCACCTGGAAAGAGAAGTCCGACCTGCACCGCGAGCTGAACAAGTGGATCGGCCAGTACGTTGCCGACACGGACAACCCCTCCGCCGCCATACGCAGCCGCTGCCCCCTGCGCAGCGCCAGCATTGAGGTGGAGGACGTCCCCGGCGAGGCGGGCTGGTACCGCGTGAAGCTGATGGTGCGGCCGCACTTCAAGTACATGGGCGCGTTCTTCCAGCTCGGCTTGGTGGGCAAGCTGGACAAGAAGTAACGGCTTTCAGGCTGAACTGGGCGGATTTGCCTTGTGAAAGAATATTTCGCAGGGTAATATTCAGGCATCCTTTAGATTCGAAGCGTGCGTGAATTGTAAACGAAACGTAAGAAAATCATAGGGAGACGACCATGGCGGCAATGAAAGTGTTCATGAAGATTGACGGGATGCCCGGTTCTTCGATGGACAAGAACTACAAGGACTGGTGCGACGTGCGCGGCTTCTCGCACGAGATGAAGTACCCCTTCGACATGCGCGAGAACAAGGGCCGTGGCGAGCCGGTGCACGGCGAGTGCATGGTGACCAAGGAAATTGACAAGGCCACGCCCAAGCTCTACGAGGCGCTGGCCAAGAAGAAGAAGATCAAGGAAATCACCATCGAGTTCTGGCGCGACCACCCCGGTGAGGGCGGCAGCGAGAAGTACTTCACCATCAAGCTCAAGGACTGCCGTCTCGTGTACGCCCGCCCGTACATGCCCACGGGCCCCGAGGCCAACGACACGTTCTCGCACATGGAGCAGGTCGGCTTTGCCTACCGGCAGATCGAGTGGACGTGGCTGTCGGGCGGCCAGGTGCCGACGACCTTCGACTTCGGCAACCCGGACGCTTAATCACGGACGCCGGGGGGAGCGGGGTAACCCGCTCCCCCTGCGCGCGGGGTGTGGGCCTTGTTCCAGAAGCGGACGCTGCTTGAGCGCCTGCGCAGCCCGGAAGGGACGCGGGCGTACTCCATGCAGGAGGATCGCGGCGCGTTGCTGCGCTCGATCCTGCACAACCTGTCGCGCATCCTGAACGCTCGCCGGGGGCAGTCGCCCGCGCTGCCGGACTTCGGCATCCCGGCACCCAACGAGATCGCCCAGGGCTACCCCGAGTCCGTTACCGTGCTGCAGAAGCTGCTGCGCCAGTGCATCGAGAAGTACGAGCCGCGCCTGAAAGACGTGCAGGTGCTGCAGCTGGACAGCGACGACCATCGCCTGGCGGTGCGCTTCCAGATCTCGGCGCGGCTGGCCACCACCAGCGAAGGCGGGCATGTCTCGTTTGACACGCTGATCGAGCCCTCCGGCCACATTGAGGTCGCGGGCTAGTGCTTCATGACTGTTGAACCTATGGGTAATTGGATGCCACGCTTGCAGTCGTTTCCGCGGCAGCGCGAGACGGAAGCCCGAAGGGCGCGTGTCGAGCGCGTCCGTCGCGGCCTGACGCTTCGGCGGAGCGGATCTGACGCCCCGATTTCCTCGGTCATGGACCGCTAGGGACAACTTGTGTTCAACAAGTACTACCAGGACGAGCTGCTGTTCCTGCGGGATTCCGGCCGCGAATTCGCCGAGGCCAACCCGGAGGCCGCCCGTTTTCTGGCCCAGCCCGGCAGCGACCCCGATGTCGAGCGCATGCTGGAGGGCTTTGCCTTCCTCACCGCCAAGCTTCGCCAGAAGCTGGACGACGAGCTTCCTGAGGTGCTGCACAGCTTCACGGAAATGTTCTGGCCCCACTACCTGCGGCCGGTGCCCGCCTGTGCTGTTATGCAGTTTGCGCCCCAGTCGCAGGTGGCCGCCGAGGTCAAGGCCATTCCGCGCGGCGTGCAGATTGACTCGGTGCCCGTAGACGGCACGCGCTGCCGCTTCGAGACCTGCTACGACGTCAACCTGCTGCCCCTGGACGTGAAAGAGGCCGAGCTGCGCCGCGACAACCCGGCGCGCCTTACCCTCACCTTCAACGCCCCCGGCAAGCTGCCCCTGGACAAGCTGCCCTTTGAGAGCGTCCGGCTGCACCTGGCCGGCGAGCCGGTGGTGACGCGCGCGCTGTATGTGTCGCTGCTGCGCTTTGTGCGCCGCATCGTGGTGCGCGATGTCGAAGTTGCCGGCCGCAGCTTCGAGCTTCCGC
Source organism: Planctomycetota bacterium (assembly GCA_020847415.1). GTDB lineage: Bacteria > Planctomycetota > UBA8742 > UBA2392 > UBA2392 > JADLBZ01. Next base: position 22,617 of record JADLBZ010000090.1, on the reverse strand, counting down.
CCTCTGCCGTGGTGCCGGTCGGCTTTGAAGAGCCCGAGGCTGTGCTGCGCGGGCCCGGCCCGTCGTTTCCCGGCTTCCGGCTGTTGCAGGAATACTTCGCCGCACCGGTGAAGTTCATGTTCCTGGACCTGACCGGGCTGAACAAGGTCGGCGGGTTTGCCGGCTCGCACTCGTTCGCGGTCGAGTTCGAGTTCACGCGCCTGCCGGAGGCCATGCCGCCCGTCTCGCGCGCCAACTTTCTGCTGAACTGCGCTCCCGCCGTGAACCTGTACCGCCACGATGCCGACCCGGTGCGGCTGGACCCGGCGCGCACGGAGTACACGATTCGGCCCGCCGGCGCCAACCCGCACCATCACGAGGTCTTCTCGGTGAACCGCGTCTGGGGCCTGGAGGTCGGCACCGCCCAGCCGCGCGACTTTGCGCCGCAGTTCCGGCTGGCGCGCGGGGCCAGGCGCGACGAGGCGTTCTATCACGTGCGGCGGCGCGGCGCGGTCAACGACCGCGGCACGCATCTCAGTATCAGCTTTATCGAGCCGGAGGCGCCCGAGGCCCGCAAGGCCATCGAGACGGTCTCGATTGAGCTGACCTGCACCAACGGGCAGCTTCCCGCGCGGCTGGAAGCGGGCGACATTGCCGCCAAGACGCAGAACAGCCCGCTGTTCGCCACGTTCCGGAATGTGGGCAAGCCCACTCCTGCCCTTGCGCCGCCCTTGCAGGGCGATCTGCTCTGGCGCCTGGCCGGGCACCTGAGCGTGAACTTCCTGTCGCTGGTGTCGGTGGACTCGCTGCGGGCCGTGGTCGGCCTTTACAACCTGCGCGCGCGGCTGGACCGGCAGGCCGAGCAGGCCCACGCCCGGCTGCTGGAGGGCATCAAGGCGGTGCGCGCCCAGCTTGCGGTGCACATGCTGAAGGGCACGCCCCTGCGCGGGTTGCAGGTGGACCTGACGCTGGACGAAGAACTGCTGGGCGGCGAGGGCGAGCTGTACTTCTTTGCCGCGGTGCTGGAGCGTTTCTTTGCCCAGTACGTGACGCTGAATGCATTCACGCGCCTGAAGGTGACGGGCGCCAAGTTCGGGGGAGTGTTCGAGTGGCCGGCACGGATGGGAGCCCGGGTGCTGCTGTAGACGAGCTGCTGCGCCAGGGGCGCCGCTTCTCGTTCTATCAGGCGATCCGCCTGCTGCACGCCGTTTACCCGGACGCCCCGCGCCTGGGAACGCAGGGCCCGCCCGAGCGCGAGCGCGTGCGGCTGCGCCCGTCCCTGAACCTCAACTTCGGCCTCGCTGACATCGCCACCGTGGACGGCATCGAGTCGCCCCGCGGCCTCGATCGCATCCGCCTGACCGTGAACTTCATGGGCCTTTATGGCTCCGCCTCGCCCCTGCCCGCCCACTACACCGAGGAAATGCTCGACGACGAGCAGGACGACAGCCTGCTGCGCGGCTTCCTGGACCTGTTTCATCACCGACTGCTCAGCCTGCTCTATCGCGTGTGGGAGAAGTACCGCCACGCCGTGCAGTACGACCCGGCCGGTCAGGATTGGTACTCGTTGCGCCTGTTGGGCCTGCTGGGCGCCGACCCCGCCATGCTGCCCCGCGACCAGCACCTGCGGCCGGGCCGGCTTCTGGCCTACGCGGGCCTGCTGACCCAACAGCCGCGCAGTGCCGCGTCGCTGCAGGCCCTGCTGGCGGATCACTTCCCCGAAGGCGGCGTGGAAGTCGAATCGTGCCGCGCGCGGTGGTGTGAAGTGCCGGCTGGACAGCGGAACGCCCTGGGCCGCGCCAATTGCCGCCTGGGCACTGACCTTACCGTGGGCGAGCGCGTGCTGGACCGGGCCGGGAACTTCGGCATCCGGGTGGGCCCGCTGGCCGTGGACGACTTTGACGGTTTCCTGCCGCCGGGCGACAGCATGGCCCAGTTGCGGGAGCTGGTGGATCTCTTCAACGGCGACGGCCTTGATTACGAGGTCACGCTGGTGCTGCACGGCCCGGAAGTGCCGGGCTTGCAGCTTAACTCGCAACGCGCGCGGCTGGGTTGGTCCACGTGGCTGGGCCGGGCCGACGCGCAGGACCAGGAAGTGACTTTCCGTTACTCGGGGTGGAGCCATGGTGGACGTTGACCTGAAGGCGCTGGTGGCGCGCCTGAACCGTTTCTGCACGCGCGGCCTGGAGGCGGCGGCAGGCAACTGCGTTTCGCGCACCAACCACGAGGTCACCATCGAGCACATGCTGGGGGCGCTGCTGGAGGACCCGGCTGCTGACGTGCAACTGGCCCTGCAGAAGTTCGGGGTGGACCCGGGCCGGGTGGCCAAGGCCCTGACCCGCGACATCGAGCGCCTCAAGACCGGCAACCAGGGGCGGCCCGTGTTTTCGCCGCTGCTGAGCCAGTGGTTCCAGCAGGCCTGGCTGCTGGCCAGCATTGACCACGGGCAGAACGAGATTCGCTCGGGCAACCTGCTGGAGGCCCTGATGGCCTCGCCCTCGCGGTTTGCCGCGGGCGACTACGTGGACCTGATGGGCGAAGTGCCGGTGGGCGAGCTGCGCCGCAACTTCCACGAGGTGGTCAAGGGCTCAGCGGAGACCGCGACGGCCCGGGCGGCCGGCGCGCCGGGCAGCGAGACGCAGGGCGGCGGCGACGGCAGCGCTTTGCAGAAGTTCTGCCAGAACCTCACCGAGCGCGCCAAGAAGGGCGAGCTGGACCCGGTCTTCGGCCGCGACCGCGAGATCCGCCAGATGGTGGACATCCTGGCCCGCCGTCGCAAGAACAACCCCATCTGCGTGGGCGAGCCCGGCGTGGGCAAGAGCGCCGTGGTCGAGGGCCTGGCCCAGCGCATCGTGGTCGGCGACGTGCCCGAGGTGCTGCAGGGTGTCGAGGTGCTGAACCTGGACATGGGCCTGTTGCAGGCAGGCGCCTCGGTGAAGGGCGAGTTCGAGAATCGCCTGAAGGCCGTGATCTCCGAGGTCAAGGCCAGCCCCAAGCCCATCATCCTGTTCATTGACGAAGTCCACACGCTGATCGGCGCGGGTGGCGCTGCCGGCACCGGCGACGCGGGCCAGTTGTTGAAGCCTGCCCTGGCGCGCGGCGAGCTGCGCACCGTGGCTGCCACCACCTGGAGCGAATACAAGAAGTACTTCGAAAAGGACGCGGCCTTGGCACGGCGCTTCCAGCTGGTGAAGCTGGACGAGCCCGACATCAGCACCACGCTGACCATGCTGCGCGGCCTGCGCGCCAACTACGAGAAGGCCCACAACGTGGTGATCCGCGATGAGGCCCTGGGAGCCGCCGCCGAGCTGGGTGCGCGCTACATTTCGGGCCGCCAGCACCCCGACAAGGGCATTGACCTGGTGGACACCGCCGCTGCCCGCGTGAAGGTTGCCTTTATCAGCAAGCCTGCCGAGCTGCAGGACCTGGAGCGCGGCGCCGAGACGGACAGCCGCACCCTGGCTGCCATGAAGCGCGACGCCGAGACCGGCGGCCACGCCGACCCGGAGGCCATGGCCGAGATCGAGAAGCGCATCGCCGCGGCCCGCGCCAAGGCTGATGCCATGCGCCGGCGCTGGGAGAAAGAGCGCGCCGCAGCGCACCAGGTGGTGGCCATTCGAACCAAGTTGCTGGGCGGCGGAGCCGACAAGACCGCCGAGAAGGGGGCGGAGAAGGCGGCCGACAAGCCCGCAAAGAAGGAAACCAAGGTCAAAGGCAAGACCGCGTTAAAGACCCGCGAAGAAGCCCAGCCGGCGGCCCCGGACCTGCCCGATGATCCCCGCCGGCTGCACGAGATGCTGGAGAAGGGGCTGGTGGAGCTGCGCGAGCTGCAGGGCAAGGACCCCCTGGTGCCGGTGGAAGTGACCGCCGAGGTGGTGGCCAAGGTGGTGGGCGACTGGACGGGCATTCCCGTCGGCAACATGGTCAAGGACCAGGCGGCCCAGCTGCTGACCATGGAAGATGATCTCAAGAAACGCGTGAAGGGCCAGGACCACGTCATGCAGGCCATCGCCACGGGTATTCGATCGGCGAAAGCGGGTTTGGGCAACCCGGAAGCGCCCATGGGGGTGTTTCTGTTTGTGGGTCCCTCCGGCGTGGGCAAGACCGAGACCGCGCTGGCGGTGGCGGACCTGCTGTTCGGCGGCGAGCGCTTCATGACCGCCGTGAACATGTCCGAGTTCCAGGAGAAGCACACGGTCAGCCGCCTGATCGGCAGCCCGCCCGGCTACGTGGGCTATGGCGAGGGCGGCCAGCTTACCGAGGCGGTGCGGCAGCGCCCCTACAGCGTGGTGCTGCTCGACGAGGTGGAGAAGGCCGACCTGGAGGTGATGAACCTGTTCTACCAGGTGTTTGACAAGGGCGTGTTGAACGACGGCGAAGGCCGCGAGGTGGACTTCAAGAACACCGTGGTCTTCCTGACCAGCAACCTGGCCACGAACATCATCACCGAGGCCTGCGCCGACGGCGAGCGCCCCGACATGGACGAGCTGGTCAAGCTGATCCGCCCGCCCCTGAGCGCGCACTTCAAGCCGGCTCTGCTGGCGCGCATGAGCATCCTGCCCTTCTACACCATTGACCAGGCCGCCATGCGCATGATCACGGACCTGAAGCTGGGCAAGATCGTCAAGCGCATGGCCCACACCCACGGCATGCACCTGGCCTTTGATGCCAAGGTGACTGAGACCATTGCCGCGCGCTGCACCGAGGTGGAGACGGGGGCCCGCAACATTGACCACATCCTGCGCGGCACCTTGCTGCCCCGCATGAGCACCGTGCTGATGCAGAAGATGGCCGAGGGCTCGCTGCCGCCGCAGATGAAGGTGGGCATCGGCGCGGACGGAGGCTTCAGCTTTTCGTTCACGGGGTAGCGGTCAGGCTGGCACAGCCAAAGAGGCTGTTTCAGAACCCTGAGTGAGCGTATGCCGAAGCGCCGAACGAGCAGGTCAAGAAGCGCGACCGAGCCATATCCGCAGCGATACGGCGCAGGGAGCGCGCCGCGGAGATGCGAAGTTCGCCGCAAGGCAGTCGCCACGTGTGGGTCTTGAATCAGTCTCTAAGGGAGGGCGGACATGCCGGATATTGCCGCGTCGCAGGTGATGAAGTTTGTGTCCGGGGCGGTCGCCGAGGACGACCTGCAGCTCGTGGGCCTGGAGGGCACCGAGGAAATCTCGCGCCCCTACGAGTTCCGCCTCGAGCTGGCCAGCCGCAAGGCCGACCTGGACCTCGGCAAGCTGCTGCGCGAGCGCGCCCATGTGGCCGTCAAGCAGGGTGTACGGGTCAAGGGCAGCAACTCGCGCGCCTCCACCACGCTGAAGATCCACGGCTTCCTGTCGTCGTTTGAAGAGGTAGGCAAGGAACTGGAGTGGGTGCGCTACCGGGCTGTGCTGACGCCACTGCTGTGGCGCCTCTCGCTGGGCCAGAACAACCGCATCTTCCAGGAGATGTCGGTGGTCGAGATCGTCGAGAAGGTGTTGAAGGAGCATGATGTCAAGCTCGACAAGAAGCTGAACGAGACCTACCAGCCGCGTGAGTACGTGGTGCAGTACGCCGAAAGCGACCTGGATTTCATCCATCGCTGGCTGGAGCACGAGGGCATTTACTACTACTTCGTGCAGGACGACGAAGAAGAGAAGCTGGTGCTCTCGGACAACCGCGAGGGCTACGGCACCATGCAGAGCAACGCGCCCCTGCGCTTTCGGCCCCAGGGCGAAGACACCGCGCGCGGCGAGCACGGCGACAGCGAGCAGGCCATGGAAGACTGGTTCCGCGAGGAAGTGGTCTCGTCGCACGCCTGCACGCAGAAGATTGTCCCGCGCGAGGTCGTGCTGAACGACTACAACTGGAAGACGCCCACCACGGCGCTGGAAGTGAAGCAGACCGTCAGCGACGAGGGCGTGGGGACCGTGTACGAGTACAACAACCACTACGCCGACGAGAACGAGGGCAAGCGCCTGGCCAAGGCAAGAGCCGAGATGCACGGCAGCCGCGGGCGCATGTTCCGCGGGCGCGGCGACTGCCGCGGCTTCCGGGCCGGGTTGTGCTTTGAGCTGGAGGAGCACTTCCGGGGCGACTTCAACCAGGAGTACCTGCTGGTGCAGGTGCGCCACACGGCCACGCAAACGCTGGCCCTGGGCAGCGCCTCGGGCAGCGCGCACTACCACAACGAGTTTACCGCCATGCCCAAGTCGGCCTCGTTCCGGCCCCAGCGCGTGACCGCCTGGCCCAGCATCAAGGGCGTCATGCACGGCGTGGTGGACGGCGCCGACAAGGGCACGCCCTATGCCCAGCTCGACGACAAGGGCCGCTACAAGGTGCGCCTGCCCCTGGACCGCGGCGGCACGCAGGACGGCCAGGCCAGCAAGTACGTGCGCAAGGCGGAAAGCTACGCTGGCCCCGGCCAGGGCATGCACTTCCCGCTGCTGAAGGGTGCCGAGGTGCTGCTGATCCACGTGGACGGCGACCCGGACCGCCCCATCATTGTGGGCGCCGTGTTCAACAACCAGCACACCACCGTGGTGAACAACCACAACCACACCACCAACGTGATCCAGACTCCCGTGGGCAACATGATCACGCTGGACGACCTGCAGGGCGCGCCGCGCATCGTGCTGAACACCACCAGCAACAAGACCAAGATCAGCATGGACGGCACCGACGGCTCGGAGGCGGTGGTGGCGCTTTCCACGGTGGCGGGCTCGCAGATCCGCGTGGGCAAGAGCCAGGGCGAGTCCACCGGCCCGCGCGTGACCAACGCCGACGGCGTTTACATCGGCACCGGCGGCGACATCAACCTGGTGGCGGGCGCCAAGATCGGCATGAACAGCGGCGGCGACACCAAGATGCACGTGGGCGCCAACACGGACTTCTTCGTGGGCGGCTCGCAGACCGAGGTGATCACCGGCAACTACAACCTCAACGTGAACGGCAACAACATCAAGGCCGTCTCCGGCGAAGAGAAGCTGATTGACCTGGGCCTGAAGAAGGAGTTCGTGGGCGGCATGAAGCTCTCGGTCATCGTGGGCAGCAAGTCCGAGGCCGTGATGGTCAACGAAACGAAGATCATGGGCGGCATCAAGTTTGAGGGCATAAAGGGCCTCTCCATCAAGCTGGACAAGTCCACCTCGCACAACATCGGCAAGGACGACTGGGCGCTCAAGTGCGCCAAAAAGGCCAGCACCAAGGCGCTGGGCAACGTCGAGATCAACTCGGTGGCGGGCGAAGTGAAGATCGAGGCGGGCTTGAAGATCTCGCTGGTCTGCGGCGGCAGCAAGATTGAGCTGACGCCCGCGGGCATCAAGATCCAGAAGGGCGGCTCGCGCCAGACCATGAACCCGGGCCTGACGCGCATCAAGGCCCCCAGCATCGAGGTCAAGGCCGGCGGCAGCCTGAACTGCAAGGGCACGCCGGGCGGACAGTACAAGTAGCAAGTGCAACGACAGGACGGCGGCATGGAGATCCGCAACCGCACCCCGTTCACGTTCGGCTTTCTCACCGGCCGCGTGAACCACCCCGCCCACACTGCCACCCTGGTGGTCAAGGCCGCTTTTCGCATGGTGGACGGCGGCATCTGCGAGCCCCTGCCCGCCCAGCCGGCCCTGGAAGGCGACGTCCTCTCCGCCACCGAGCGCCCTGAAGCCCTCTACGACGCCGACCTGGCGTTGTTCAAGCCCCGCACCGATGTGCTGCTGGCCGGTGCCTGCCACACGCCGGGGGGCAAGCCGCTGCCCGTGTGCGGCGTCAAGTTTGCCGTGGGCGGGTGGTCCAAGGCGCTGGCCTGCATCGGCAATCGCGGCTGGCAGCGCAGCCTGCTCTCGGCGCGCATGACCGAGCCGCAGCCGTTTACGCGCGTGGACATCACCTGGGCGCACGCCCTGGGGGGGCCCGGCTTCGAGGCCAACCCCGCCGGAAAAGGCGTGGACGACGACCTGCTGCCCAACATTGAACTGCCGGGCCACCTCATTGGCGGCCGCCGCGATCGCCCGCAGCCGGCGGGCTTCGGGCCCATTCACCGCACCTGGAAGCTGCGCCGCGGCAAACAGGGCACCTGCGATAACCGTTGGCTGAAGGAGCGCTGGCCCGCCCAGCCCAAGGACTTCGACTGGACCTACTTCAACGCGGCGCCGGAAGACCAGCAGATTGAGGGCTTCCTGCGCGGCGACGAAGAAGTGGTGCTGGAGAACCTGCGGCCCGAACAGCCGCTGTTCCGCACCCGCCTGCCGGGCCTGCGCGTGCGCGTGTTGCTGCGCGAGGGCGACGAATTGCGGCTGCGCGAGGCCCCCATGAACCTGGACACGCTGTTTGTGGACGCGCACAAGGCAGAGATCACGCTGCTCTGGCGCGGCGTGGTCAACATCGCGGGCACAGACTGGGACGAAGCCCGCGACATCCTGATTGTCTCGGAGGCCCTGGGCAGCTCAGCCGCCCCGGCGCAGGCCCTGTTGCCTCTGTTGGAGGAGCCCGCCGAGCCCGCCGAAGAACCCGAAGAAGCGGGCATGGACCCCGCAGCCGAGAAAGCCGCGCTGGAGGCGGACTTCGCCAAGGCCGACAAGCTGGCAGAACAGGCCGAGGCCCAGGCCGCCACCGAAGCGGCTGCAGCGGGACTGAAGCTGCCGGCCGGGGCGCCGCCTGCCCCGAAGTTCGAGCAACTGGTGGCTGAGCTTTCGCAGGCGCTGGCGCAGGCCAAGGCCGAGGGCCTGAAAGTGCCGGCGACCTCAGGGGCTAATTTGTCCTCGCTGCTGGATGACGATGTGGCAGAGGCCCTGCGCGCTGCAGCCGCGCCGGCCAAGGCTGCGCCGCAGTCGCTGGCGGCTATTGCCCGCAGCGGCGAAGGCAAAGGGGGCGACTTCTCGGGCGCGGACCTTTCGAACCAGGACCTCAGCGGGGCGGACCTGCGCGAGGCGTACCTGAACGGCGCCAAGCTGCGCGGGGCGCGGCTGTCGGGCGCCAAGCTGGGCGATGCCGTGCTGTCGGGGGCGGACCTTTCCGGCGCGGACCTGACCGGGGCGGACCTGTCCGGCGCGGACCTGACCGGGGCAAGCCTGGAGCACGCCATGCTCAAGAACGCGGTGCTGGACAACGCCGTGCTATCGGGCGTAAAGGCCGCCAAGGCAGACTTCTCAGGCGCCCAGGGAAGCGAAGCGATCTGCACCGGCCTGAAGGCGCCGGGCGCCGTGTTTGCGGGCGGCAAGTGGCCCGCCGCCGTGTTTGCCGAGGCGGACCTGACCGGGGCGGACTTCAGCAAGGCCGAGCTGCCGGACGCTGCATTGGACGGTGCCGCCGCCAAGGGGGCGAAGTTCGCGGGAGCCGTGCTGACGGGCCTGCGTGGCAGCGACGGCGCGGACTTCAGCGAGGCCGCCTTTGCCGGCGTGCAGGCGGAAGGCGCGGTGTTCGAGCGCTCGCGGCTGCTGGGGGCAGACTTTGCCGGGGCGGACCTGCGTCGCGCCCAGTTCCCCGGCTCGGACCTCACGGGTGCGCGCTTCTTTGGCGCGGACCTTTCTGAGGCCAACCTGCGGCGCGCGGTGCTGGCCGGGGCAAAGGGCGGCAACGCCAACTTTCTGCGCGCGCTGCTGGAACAGACCGACCTGCGGGGGGGGCAGTTCCAGGCTTCCAATTTCTATGAAGCCGAGTTCCTGGACGCCAACACCCAGGGGGCGGACTTCGCCGGGGCCAACCTGAAAGCCACCAAGCTGGCGGGGAAATAGCCCATGACGCGCGACGAACTGCTGGCCAAGCTTGCCTCCGGCGCCGACCTGAAGGGCGTGACCCTGGATGGGTTGGAGCTTTCCAGCGACAACCTTAAGGGAGCGCGCCTGGGCGGTGCCACCCTCGTGCGCTGCAACCTGCGCAACGCGGACCTTTCCGGCGCGGACCTTTCCGGGGCGCGGCTGTTTGTCTGTGACCTGGGCGGTGCGAAGCTGGTCGGCGCCAACCTGTCGGGTGCAGTGCTGTCCGACTGCCGGCTGGACGACGCCAAGGCCGCGAACCTGAACGCCCCAGCGTTGAATGCCCCCGGCCTGTCTGCCGCCAGGGCGGATTTCAGCGGGGCCAACCTGTCCGGTGCCGGCCTGGAGACGAGCAGTCTTTCGGGTGCCCGGCTGGACGGCGCCAACCTGCGCGAGGCGGGCCTGGACCAGTGCGAACTGGCGGGCGCCTCCCTTCGCGGGGCGGACCTCACCGGTGCCACGCTGAACTTTGCCGCGGCGGATCGCGCCGACCTGCGCGAGGCGGTGCTGGCCGACGTGGTCATGATCGGCGGCGTGTGGACCGGGTGCCAACTGGCCGGTGCCGCCCTGCAGCGTGTGATCGCCGATGACGGCGACTACTCGGGCATCAACGACTGGCCGGCCCGCGTCGAGGGCAGCTTCGCCAACAGCACCTTCGGCGCCGCCGATCTTGCCAGCCGCGCCCTGGACGGCTGTGTGTTCCGCCGCTGCAGGCTGGCGGGCTCCAAGTTCAGCAAGTCCACGCTGACCGGGGCGGACTTGGAGGAAGCGGACCTTTCCGGGGCCGACTTCTCGGGTGCGACGCTGACTGCCGCGCGCTTCGGCAGCGCGAACCTCAAGGGCGTGGCGTTTCAAGATGCCCTGCTGACGCAGGCCGAATTCAACCGCTGCGACCTGGCCGGGCAGAAGTTTACCGGTTGTGACCTGCGCGAGGCGCAGTTCAGTGAGGCGCTGCTGGCGGGAGTGGACTTTGCCGGGGCAGTGCTGGCAGGGTGCGTGTTTGAAGGGACTGACCTGACGCGCTTCAACTTCGCAGGACAGGACCTGACCGGGGCGGACTTCCTGGGGGCCAGGCTGGGCGGGGCCAACTTGCGCGGTGCCAAACTTGACACTGCCGACTTCAGCCAGGCCCAGGCCGAGGGCGCGGACTTCACCGGCGCGTCGTTGCGCGATGCCGTGTTCCTGCAGGCGGACTTGCGCCGGGCGGTGCTTCGCGACGCGGTGATCTTTGAGGCCACCGTGGACGGCGCCAAACTGGAAGGTGCCTCACTGGCCGGCGCGAAGGTGACCGGCACGGGCCTTGATGAAACCGACCTGCGCTCGGTGGGGCTGGCGGGCGGCGTGTTTGAGAAGTGCAGCTTTCGCAAGTCGGTCCTTGCCGGGATGGACCTCAAGCGCGGCAGCTTTGCCCGCTGCGACTTCACGGGCGCGGACCTTTCTGCCACGGACCTCTCCGGCGCTGAGTTGACCCAGGCGTCGTTCAAGGATGCCAGGCTGCCCAAGGCCCGCCTGGCGGGCGCTGCCCTGCTGGGCGCCACCTTTGACGGAGCCGACATGGCCGGCGCAATTCTGGCCGGTGCCGGGCTGCGCATGGCCAGCTTCGCCGCCACAGCCGCCGCCGGGGCCGACTTTGAACAGGCCGACCTGCGCGAAGCCGTGCTGGAGGCCGTGAAGGCCCCTCAGGCGAAGTTTGCCGGGGCGCGGCTGCACTACGCGATCCTGGCGCACGCGCGGCTGGAACTGGCGGATTTCACGGGGGCCGACCTGCTGGGTGCGAACCTGCACGCGGCGCTGGACACCGGCGCCCGCTACGACCGCGCCAACCAGAAGCTGGTCAAGCGCACGGACCCGGACCAGTTGGAAGCCGAGAATTTCAAGCCGGCAAAGGCCTGACAGCAAGAAGGAAGAGAACCATGACTGACACTGCAACCATCGCCGCACCCCGCCTGGGCCCTGCCCTGGTGCTGGCCATTGAAGGCCCGCGCCTGCGCGTGCAGCACGAGGGCCGCGAGGCAGCGGCTGTAAACGCGCTGGCCTTTCCATACCGGCCCGCGGCTGGCGACATGGTGCTGGTGATTGCCCAGGATGAGGCGCTGTACGTGATTGGCGTGCTGCAGGGCCGCGGCGACTCGGCGTTCAGTTTCCCGGCGGATGTCAGCCTGAATGCGCCCCACGGCAGCATCACGCTGGCGGCTGGGCGCGGCATTGAGCTGCAGGCGCCGCAGGTAAAGGTGACGGCCGGGCGGCTGGAGCTGCTGGCGCGCCATGCCGTGGAGAAGTTCGGGCAGGCTGCGCGCTGGGTGAAGGAACTGTTCCAGTTGCGGGCCGGGCGCACCCACACGGTGGTGCAGGGCGATGCCTATGAGCGTGCGAATGCCAGGCACATTCGCGCCGCCAAGGATGTGAGCGTGAACGGCGAGCGGATTCATTTGGGTTAGCAGGGCGTTGAAAAAGTCCTTTTCAACGCCCTGCCCGGCCCGCGCGGCTGCACGGGCCGGTCGGCGAGCGGCTTCACGCCGCGAGCCGGGCAGTTGCTTTCCGTTGAGGTAGGCGCCAACGGCGACTTCTTCAACGGCCTGCTAGCGGAAAGGAAAGACCATGTTTCCGGCATCTTCCAAGGCAGGCGGCCAGTGCTTTGCCATGCCCGACGTGTGCAAGACGCCGGCGCCCCCGGCGCCGCCCGTGCCCATACCCTACCCCAACATCGCCATGCCCATGCAAGCCGGCAGCGGCGTCTCCACCCGCGCCAAGGTGGACGGCTTTCCCGCCATCCTGGTGAACACCAAGATCCCCATGTCCTCGGGCGACGAGGCCGGCACGCTGGGCGGCGTGGTGTCCAACAAGTTCCAGGGTGAAGTGATCTACAAGATGGGCAGCACCAAGGTGAAAGTGGAAGGCAAGGCAGCCTGCTACATCACCTCGATGACGGCACACAACGGCAGCAACGCCAACATGCCCGCCGGCGCGCAGATTGCCCCCAGCCAGGTCAAGGTGCTGGTCTCCCCGTAGACAGCGGCGGCCCGCGCACTACGCTGGCGCGGCCGGGCCGGACTGTTGACGCGTCACCACACCATGGAATCCCTTCGCGAGCTTTACCGTATCGGCGCCGGGCCCTCGGCCAGCCACACCATGGGCCCCAAGCGCGCCGCCGAGCAGTTCCTGGCCCGCCACGGGGCCGCCGCTTCCTACCGCGTGACCCTGTACGGCAGCCTCGCTGCCACCGGCAAGGGCCACCTGACCGACGTCGCCATCCAGCAGGTGTTTGCGCGGCGCAAGCTGGACCTGCAGTGGCGCGCCAGGGAGCGCCTGCCCCTGCACCCCAACGGCATGCTCTTTGAGGCGCTGGACGACACCGGCAGCGCGGGCGCAAGCTGGCGAGTCTACAGCGTGGGCGGCGGGGCGTTGATGGAAGACGGCGCAAGCGCGACCGCGGCCTCGGTGTACCCGCTGCAGACCATGAAAGAGCTGCTGGCCTGGGCCGAGAAGCACAACGCGCCGCTGTGGAAGTACGTCGAGCAGTGCGAAGGCCGCGAGGTCTGGGACTATCTGGCCCGTTGCTGGCAGGCCATGCAGGAGGCCATCGAGCGCGGCATTGAGGGCCACGGCGTGCTGCCGGGTGCACTGAAGCTGCGCCGCAAGGCCCACCGCCACCACCAGCAGGCCAAGGGCCGCCCCGGCCCGCTGCAACGCACGGGGCTGCTGACTGCCTACGCGCTGGCTGTAAGCGAAGAGAACGCGTCGGGCGGCACGGTGGTGACCGCGCCCACCTGCGGCGCCTGCGGCGTGGTGCCGGCGGTGCTGCGCTATCTGCGCGAGGTGCTGAACGTGGACGACAAGGCGGTCATCCGCGCCATGGCCACGGCCGGCCTGGTGGGCAACCTGGTCAAGACCAACGCCAGCATCTCGGGCGCCGCGGTGGGCTGCCAGGGCGAAGTGGGCACCGCCTGCAGCATGGCGGCTGCGGCGGCAACCCAGATGATGGGCGGCACCGCGGCGCAGATCGAGTACGCGGCCGAGATGGGCATCGAGCACCACCTGGGCCTGACCTGCGACCCGGTGGCGGGGCTGGTGCAGATCCCGTGCATTGAGCGCAACGCCGTGGGCGCCATGCGCGCCGTGGACTGCGCCGATTACGCGCTGCTCTCGGACGGCAGCCACGAGATCCCCTTCGACACCGTGGTGCGTACCATGAAGGCCACGGGCGAAGACATGCAGGAGCGCTACCGCGAGACCAGCGAGGGCGGCCTGGCGCGCATGCACGTGCCCGCCGGGGTGGACCCGGCGGCCCTGGACGGCAACCACTGCGGGTAAGAGCCGGGCTACGGCTCCAGCTCGGGCAGGTTCTTCAGAAAGATGCTGCGCCGAAAGGTCGCCGACTTCTCGGCGTTCTCCTGGCGCCAGTAGACCTGCGCCGTCACGAACAGCTCCTGCGGCACCACGTCGCTGCGCTCGTAGCGCACCGTGTAGCGATAGCCGCCGCGCTGGGGCACCGGGTAGCGGGGCCGGCCGCCGCTGTCCAGCTCAAACCAGTCCGGCGTGCCGTTGTTGTTGCCGTCCTCGCCCAGGTCGGGCGTCCCGTCGTGGTCGCGGTCGTAGTACCACACGTCGTAATTGGCGGCGATGTCATCGAACAGGCTGCCCGCCAGTACCGCGGCTGTGGTGTTGTCCACGGCGCGCTTGTGGGCCACCAGCCCGGCGGCGAACACGGCATACACGCCCACCACGCCCGCCAGCAGGATGCTGAAGGCGATCATGATCTCGAGCAGCGTGAAGCCTCTGTTCCGGCGCATCGGCCGCCCCTGTTAACGCGAAACCGGGAACTGGATCACCCGTTGGAAAGCCTCGCCTGCCAGCACGGTCGAGCCCGCCTCATGGTCCTGCGCGCGGCTGCCCAGCGCCCCCCGCGCCAGCGCCCCCAGCGTGCCCGAGGCCCGCGTGCCGTAGGCCATCAGCTCGCCGTTGACGCGGATGTACGCGCTGCCCGAGGTGACATCCGGGAAGTTGGCGGTGCTCTCCAGGGGCGCAAAGCCGTCCGAGCGCGAGATGTTGGCCTGCAGGGTGCTTTCGGCCCGGATGGGGTCCTCCGGCGCGACAATCAACGTCAGGCGGATCGCCCGCGGCAGGGCGTACTTGCCCTGCTGCAGGCGCTGGCTGATGCTCCAGGTGGTGACAGGGCCGGTGGGGCCGCCATCCCAGGTGGCAGTGCGGCCCTGCCAGTCGTCCCAGCACTCCACGTTGAAGGCCAGCACGTTCTCGGCCACCAGCTCGAACTGGTCCCACAGGGGCTCGCCGCCCAGCATGGTCTCGCGCAGGGCGGCGGAGGGCACCAGGTCGTCGCGGTCGGATGTGGGGTACCGCTGGACCCAGGCCAGCATCAGGTCAATCAGCCCGCCCGCCTGCGGCGGCGAGCGCTCGGCGCGATACAGCCGCGTGCCGGCGCGGGAAGGTTCCAGCATCCAGACTACCTCCAGGTTGCCGTGGGTACCGCGCAGGGAGCTGTTCACGTTGCGGCCGGTGTAGTCGCTGCCATAGCCCTGGGTGGGTGCCGCGCGGGCGGCGTCGTAGCCCGCAAGGGAGCCGCCCTGCTCGCCGAACGCGCGGGTGAAGGCGATCAGCTGGCGCCCCCAGGGGTCCTGCATCACCACGAAGGCGAGGTCGTCGGTGGGGGCATCGGGGTGACCCGGCTCGCCCACCACCTGCGAGAAGTCCTTGGCAGCCAGGCGCAGCACCGTCTGCGCGGTCTCGTAGGCCCGGCCGCGCGAGGTGCCGGTGCGGCTCATGGTCAGCGCCCCGCGCAGGAAGCCAATGACCATCACGCCCAGCACAAGCAGGATGCCGATGGAGACCATCAGCTCGACCAGGGTGAAGCCGCTGGGGCGTGCGCGAGTCACCTAGCGCTTCTCCTCGTGGCGCAGCACGCGCGAAAGCTGGCGCACGGTCATGGACGCCCCGCCGAACTGCGGTGTGGCTTTGTAATCCTCGCGGAGGAAGGCGTCCTGCTTGAAGTAAAAGTACACGCGCCACTCCACGCGATCCGCCAGGATGCCCCCCGGCGACTCGCGCAGACGCGTGAAGTCCTCGGTCTGCTCGAACAGCGTCATGCCCAGGTCCTGCGTGTTGCTTGCACCGGGCGTGAACTCAAACGAATACAGGCCGCCGGGCCGGTTGGTCGGGGCTTCGTTCCACTCGGGCAGCCGTGACCATTGCCCGCGACCCCGGAAGCGCAACACCAGCCTGGCCCCGATGGAATCCTGGTAGCGCGCCTGGTCGGCGTGGGGCAGCCAGGCCAGCCGCCACTTGAACTCGCTCACCACTCCGGCGCGCACCGCCAGCGAGCCCTGGATGTGCGAGATTTCGGGCGTGACGGCGCCGGGCACACCCTGGCGTTCGTTCTGGTGCCAGGCGCCCTGGGCGCCCCCCTGCTCGACGTGGAAGCCGGGGAACCAGTCCGGAAAGCGCACCGGCTGGTCAAAGAACAGCGCCCGCTGCGAATAGGCCCGTGCCCGGGTGCCGTAAGCGCCCCGGAACAAGGCCTGCTGCCAGGCCGGGTCGTGGTACTCGCCGCAGGTGATGCTGCCGATGCGGATGGGCAGGCCGTTCTGTTGTTGCTGGGTCTCGACGTATTTCTGGTAGCCAAAGACTTCCGTGGGTGCGCCGGGTTCTTCAATGCGGGCAAAGCCGTAGCTGCGCATCGTTTCCTCGCCCAGGATCAGGCTGATGCGGTCGGTGCGCTGGTCGCCTGCCTGCTGGGGCCGGCCCACGCGCAGGCTGGCCATGTTCATGAGGGGTGTGCCGCCCGCGTGGGCGGCCGGCAGCGTGCCCAGGATCCCGCGGGTCACATCCAGCAGCCAGTAGGTGTCCACCTGCACGGTCTGGCCGGTCACCGGGTCCGTGAACTGCACGCGGCGCGTCTCAGTGCCGCGGTAGGCGACCAGCTCGTCGTCAATGCGCACCACGCCCAGGTTGGGCGGCAACAGGGTGTTTACCTGCAGGTCGCCGCCCTCGGTCGGGACAGCCGCGTTCATGTCCTGCGAGAGGCGGAAGTTGCCCTTGGTGTACATGCGGAACTCGAAGGAATCGAAGTCCGCGCCGTGGCCCTGGGTGGCGGCACCTTCCGGCGTGCGCGGGTCAGCCCCGGCAAACGTGAAGGTGGTGGGGATCTCCACGGGCAACTCACCGGTGGGGAACTTGCACAGGTTGCAGTTGTTGTAGGGGTTGTTGGCCTGCGGGTTGGGCTGGTAGTTGTGGCCGCAGTGCTCGAAGAAGGCGGCAATCTCGCAGTCGTCGCCGTTGCCGGGGATGCCGTCGTTGCCGGGGTAAAGGCGCTGGCGCCGGATGACGTGCAGTTCCTTGTCGTAATTCTTGCCGTTGATGGTCGTCACCACGTCGCGCTCGCCGGTCTTTACGGTGGTGGCAAAGGTGGGCAGCACCGGCGAACCGGCATTGTGGTTGTAGATGCCGGTGCCCATGTAGCCGCGGAAGTTGGCCATGCCGGCGGGATTCTTGGTGTCGGTGGCGGCGTTGGCCAGCACGTACTGCATGGTGATGTTGGGGCTGATCTCGATCAGCAGGTTCAGCAGGTTGTCGTCGTCGCCCAGGGGCGTGTTGGGCGTCGCGTCCACAGCCTGGGTGGCGTCCCACTTGCGGTTGTAGAAGAACCACTCCTCGTCCACCTGCACCACGCTGCGGTCGTGGTAGCCGCTGACGTTGTCCACGTCGAGGCTGACCGGGATGACGGCTGTGCCGGCCGTGAAGAAGGCGATCTGGTTCACGTTGGTCGGGTCGGCGGGGTTGGAAGGCGAGATCAGGTTGGTGTAGGTGCCCAGGAAGTGCCACCAGGTGGTGGGGTCCTTGTAGTTGAACTGGGCGTCGTAGCGGCGCACCACGTGCAGGCCCTGCGGGTCAATGCGGTCGTAGGCGACATACTCGAACTGCAGGTCGCCGGGCACATTGAGTTGCGTTTCCACGCCCGGCAGGCTCGGGTTGAAATCCGGAAAAGAAACGCCGGGTTGCGGGATGCCCGGCGTGCCGGGGGGGTGGTAGTTGCGCCAGGCAAAGCCGTAGACCGCCACGATGCCGCGCTCGGGCATGCCGGTGTAGTCCGCCAGCGGCAGGTGGTAGGGATCGCCGCCGCGGGTGTCGTCGCCGGCCCCGGCAAAGCCGGCATCCGGGCCCAGCTCCAGCGGGCGGAAGTACTGGATGTTGTTGGTGCCCACCTTGGAGACGCGGTAAATGCCCGTGCTGCCCATGCCGGAGCCAAGCTGCCCGCGCGTGGCAGGCAGGAAGGGCCAGCGCGGCTCGTTGTTGCCGGTGGCGTTGGTGTTGTGCTGCTGCAGGGGGCTGACATAGCCGAACACCGTGACCCTGGAGCCGCGGGGGTGATAGCCCGCGATGGTGCCGCGCGCGCCCGCCGCCGAGTTAGGAATGGTCGGGATCGCCGGGCCACGGTAGATGTTCAGCAGGGCCAGCCCGTTGTTGCCGTTGTACTCAATGGCCTCGTCGCCGATCATGAGCACGCCGCGGTCCGGAAAGGCCCCGATGTCGTCGGGGTCCACCTGGATCTCGGTCGTGGTCATGTTGCCCAGGCGGCAGTCCTCCAGGTCGTGCTGCAAGGTGCTGGTGCGGCTGACCCAGGCGCCGTTGATCTGCCGGAAGGTGTGGTTGGTCTCGGGCCGGGCTGGGTTGGCGCCGCCCGAGATGCAATCGCCGTCGAGCAGCATGTTCAGGTGCGAAAGGTGGGTGCCCTTCCAGTTCATGTTCAGGTGGTACCAGTCGCCATGCCGGAAGCCGTCCTGGTCCAGCTCGTAGCGCAGCTCGGTGTAGGCTTCCTCCAGCGTGCGGTCCTTGACGCGCAGGGTCAGGCCCGAGTTGTGCTGCGCCAGGCGGTAGCCGCGCTGGCGCGCACCCCACCACAGCAGGCTGATGCGGTTGCTGTACTCCTGCTCGGCCGAATCATACAGGTAGTGGTTCTGCGTGTAGTCCTCCCATTGGGGGCGGTACCACATGCTGAACATGCCGGCTTCCAGGTCGCCCACTTCGGCCTGCTGGCCGCTGGGCATCTGCAGGGTAGTCACGGTGCTGAAGAACTTCTCGGGCCGCTGCTGGTCGTCGGCAAGCTGGTACAGGTTCTGGGGCGTCGGCCGGTTCCAGGGCGCATCCATGCGCTTGCGCATGAGGCGCTCGTCCTGCAGGTAGTGCACGAAGGGCAGCTCCAGCACCCCGGTGAGCTTGCCGTTGGCGGTGCCGGAGGCGAACAAGTTGAAGATGTTGCCCTGGGGGCGGCGCATTTCCTCGGCCAGTTCGCGGTAGGTGCGCCAGTGCCATTCCACGGGGGTGTCCGAGCCCACCGTGACCCACTCGCGGAAAGCCTCGCGCGCCAGGGCGCCGCCCGACGGCATGTAGCGGGTGGCAAAGGCATCCAGCAGGTAGGTGTCCATGGTCTCGAACGTGAAGGGCGCCGTGACGATGCCCTGCACCGGCGAGTACGGAAACCGCTGGGTGTTCATGAATGCCGCTACCTGGCCGGAATGCAGCACCGGCGGGTTGCGCTGGGACATCTCAATCAGGAAGGCGTGCAGTTCGTCCAGGGTCTCGAAGGCGTCGTCCCTGTCGCCGCTTCGGGTGCGGGCCAGGATCTCCGACGCCACCGCGTGGGCCTGGTCCAGCGTAATGGGCTGCTGGGTGGGATCCTTGCCGCGCGGCCCCACGCCATGGAACACGGCGGCCACCACTTCAAAGGGCGCCGTGTTGATGTTGATGCCCGCGCGCTCCGCCACGTCCAGCAGCCAGGGCTGGCCCTGGGCGATCTCGAGGTCGCCGGCGGTGCAGATGGCGATTTGACCGCGCCCGCCCTGCAGGGTCATGCCGATGTGGGTGGTGCCGTCAGCCAGCCGCAGCCGCACCAGGTTGCCCTCGCCCAGGCCGGTGTAGCGCGGGTCCAGTTGCGCCGGGTTGGCGCCGATGCGCGGGTCAAAGGGCACATAATAGTTGGACTGGAAGGCCTGGGCCGTGTCGTAGTTGACCTGCAGGTGGTCCTTGCCGCTTTCGCCGGTGGGGGACATGCCGCCGAAGTTGACCACATGCGGGTAGAAGAACCCGCCGTCGTAGCGCGGGCTGGGCGCCATGGTGGTGGCTGTGCGCTCCAGGTGCTGGAACTGCACCGGGTCCAGCCCTTCCGGCCAGCCGTCCAGGCGCTGGCCCATGATGGTGGGGCCCAGGTTGCCGGCAGGCGCCAGCCAGCGGGGCAGGGAGGCAATCTCGCGCACGTCGTCCAGGGTGTTGAACAGCGTGACGCGCCCCGGCGCCGCCAGGTAGCGGTAATAGGCCACCTTGTAGGCCGTGGGCGAAGTGACGAACGCCCCGGCGCGGATCACGCGGTCGGGCGAGTGCCACCGGAAGAACGAGTTGCTGTTGTTGTCGGCGCCGTTGTAGCGCGGGTTCGGTACTACGTTATTCAGCACGTTGCCGATGCGGCTGGCGTAGATCAGCAGCTGGCTGTCAATCACCACCACGCCGCCGCCGTAGCGGTTGTCGCGCGGGTTGCTGTCCTCGTCGTAGGCGGCCAGGAAGCTGGCGTCGGTGAGCGTGATGGTGGGGTACACGCCGCCCGCCGGGATCGAGTCCTCCACCACGGTGGCGGAACCGAGCAGGTTGGCGATCACTTCGGGCGTGGCGAAGTTCAAGTTCACCTTGCCGCTCTCGTCCTGCACGTTCAGGCCCAGCACCAGCGACTTGGGGTCCTCCACGGCAAAGGGCCGCTTTCCATTCACGGGCGCAAGGCCGGGGAACAGGGGTGCGTTGCCGCCGCCGCCCTCGAAGTCGTAGAGCAGGTCCACGACGCTTTCGCCCTGCCAGTCCAGGAACGGGTTGTCGTCGGCGGTGATGGCTGCCTGGCTGGGGTCGGTGGCCCACCAGCGAGCGAACTCGTTGAGGCGGTTGCGATAGTTCAGGCGCGCCATGGCGTGGTCGGCGCCCGTGCGAGTGACAATGCGGGTTTCTTCGC
This sequence comes from Planctomycetota bacterium, assembly GCA_020847415.1. GTDB lineage: Bacteria > Planctomycetota > UBA8742 > UBA2392 > UBA2392 > JADLBZ01. The sequence goes on along the minus strand of JADLBZ010000090.1, from coordinate 1,914 downwards.
CGCCCAGCGCAGCCACGCTGGACCCCTCCTGCTGGATCATCAGGAACGTGAACGAGACGGCCAGCGCCAGCAGCAGGGCCAGCACCACCAGCACCATCATCACGGCTGCGCCGCGGAACCCTGAGCGCATCATCCGGCGTCTCCAAGGGGGTTGGGCGGGGTTTCCCAGGGGAAGTAGTCCAGTTCGTCGGCGGTAACGGCACCCAGGGGGTGAAAGCGCACGCGCATGCGGCGCAGGGTGCCGTCTTCGTAGTGCACCAGGTAGATGTCCACTGCGCCGGCGTGGCGCGCGGGGTCCAGCTTGCCCGAGGAGTCGTAGTACAGGTGCACCAGGGCGGGCAGCAGGTCCATGCCCGGCGGCAGGCCAGGTGGTCCCGGCGTGCCGCTGCCCGGGCCTGTGACGGGCGCGTTGGTGGGGGGCTGCGTGAGGTCGCGGTAGATATCCTCTGCGCCGCCGGTACCTTCCGTGACAGGGTCCACGCCCTCCGCGATGAACTGCACGCCCTCCAGCTGCAGCGTCTGGCTGGAAACCAGCGTGAACAGCTCCAGGTTGTCCACGCGGCACGACGTGCCCCCAATGCGCAGGTCCGAGCCGACCGCCGAGGGCACTGTGAAGCTGGACTTGATGGGCGCGCTGTCCAGCCGCCCGTCAATGTACAGGTGCACCCCGTAACGGCTGACAGCCACCTCCACCGTGTGCCAGCGGTAAAGGGCCAGCCAGGTTGCGCTTTGTACGCTGGCGCCGCCGCAGGCCAGGGCCAGTTGCACGCTGTCGGGGCGCGCAGCCGCCACGGTCACCGCAAAGGCGCTGCCCATGGTGGCGACATTGCCGGTGGAAGCACCGGTGGGGCAGTAGTCAAAGGCGACCGCCAGGCCCTCGTAGTCGCCGGTGACCTCAAAGGTTTCGTTCCAGGGCAGAGTGAACGAGGCCTGGGGCGTAGGAAGGTCGAGGCACTTGCCGTCGCGCAGGTTCATCCAGCGGCTGGCCAGCACTTCAGCGCCGCCGGCGCGGCGGCCAATGATGTTGCCGCTGGCCACGTCGTCTTCGAAGGCGAAGGTGATGAGGCGCCGACGGGCCAGCGCCACGGCGCGGTCGTTGACGTAATCCAGCACCAGCTCGCTGTGCACTTTCCGCACCGAGGCATTCTGCCGGATGTTCGCCACCATGGTGGAAAGCTGGACCGAGGAGCGCTCGAGGGGCGGCCCTGCCGAGCCGCTGCCCAGCACGGTGACAAACACCAGCATGGCAACGACCAGGATGCTGATCACAGCCAGCAGCTCCAGCAGGCTGAAGCCCCGCCGGAGGACGCGGTACGACGCGGTTGGGCTGCCAGGCATGTGCATGGAACACCCGGGGGCAACGCCGGTTGCGTCAATTCAGGGGAGAAGCAGTCTCGCAAAACGGCGGCCTTATGCAACGGCGAGTGCGCGGCGGGCTTCGCGCTTGGGCGAAGGCGGGCCGGGGCGCCAAAGACCGCGAAGGTGACCGGGAGCTTGTGGTGCGTCGCGATTGGATTCAGGGGTGGCTCCGTCCATCGCGTGCAGTCTTGTCCGCGACAGCGAGCGACAGAAGCCCGGAGGGCGCGTGTCGCGGCCTAATGCGGAAGCGGGACGGAACCGACACCCCCCCAGGTTCAATGGCTCCTCGCTGTTTGGTGTGGATTCGCCGGTGTGGGCGCAGCACAGCAACGGCAACTGCCGACGCGAAGAAAAGCAACCGCGCCACGCAACGGCTGCGGCCCTGACGCGGCACTTCGGTTCTTCGCTGTGGTGGCTGTTGAGAATGGCAATGGCATACCGCCAAAGCGCCAAAACGCCAAAGGCTGGTGCCGAGCAGAAAGGCGAACAGGAAGCCCGGCGGATCGGCTTGTAGTAGCTCGCGCATGCTGTTGTGCGGGTAGACACGCGAGCAGG
>JADLBZ010000089.1 GCA_020847415.1 Planctomycetota bacterium | reverse complement strand
TGCGGCTGCGGCTGAGATTGCGGCTGGCCGGTGGGCATGCCGTAGCCGCGCAGCTTGGGCGTGCGCTTGCTGTTGACAAGAACGCGCGAGTCCTTGTTCACCTTCAGGCCGCCCGCCGGCACGGAATCAAAGAACCCGGGCAGATGCCCGGTGCGCAGCAGGTGCTCGATATCCGAGACCAGTTGCGCCGCCGAGGCCGGACGGTCTTCGACTCGCTTGGCCATCATGTTCAGCAGCAGGGTGGCGGCAGGGTCGGAAACATCGGCGCGGAAGTTCTTGGGGTGCGGCGGCGGCTCGTGGATGTGCCGGTACATCACCACCTCGGGCGGCCCCTCAAAGGGCACGCGGCTGGTCAGCGCATAGAACAGCGTGACACCGAGGCTGTAGATGTCCGAGCGCGTATCAATGTCCTGGCGGCCCATGGCCTGCTCAGGCGAAATGTAGTTGGGCGTGCCTACCGCCATGCCGCGGGTGGCTCCGGCATCCTCGGCGGCGCGCATCTTGGCCAGCCCCAGGTCCAGCAGCTTCACCTGGCGCTCGCGGGTGACCATGATGTTGTCGGGCTTCACGTCGCGGTGCACGAGGCTGTTCTTCTCGGCGTGCTCAAGGGCCTTGGCCACCTGCAACACAATGTCCAGCGCTTGGCGCTCGTCCATGGCGCCGCGTTCGCGCACCAGTGGTTGCAGCGTCTTGCCCTCCACGTACTCCATCGCGAAGTAGCACAGGCCGGGCACTTCGCCGGCATCAATGCCGGTGATGACGTTGGGGTGGTTCAGTCGGGCCGAGGCGCGGGCCTCCAGCAGGAAGCGCTGCTTGATGGTCGGGTTAGCCGCGAGTTCCGGCTGCAGAATCTTGATGGCCACCCAGCGCTCCATGCGAAGCTGGCGGGCCTTGTAGACCGTGCCCATGGCCCCCTGGCCGAGACGCTCGGTGAGCTTGTAGCCAGGGATCTTGTCCGAGATCTCGTACATCTGCTGGTAGTTCTTGATGCGATCCACGCCGGCTTTGTCCAGGAAGCCGCGCTGCAGCAGGATCTGTCCCAGCAGGGGCACGCGCTGGCCCTTGGCCAGCAGGGCGCGCTGCACGTTGACGCATTCCTGGATCTGTGCCGGCGTGACCAGCTTCAACATCACCGCGGCCTGGCCGAAGCTGACGCGCGCCGCGTTGTCCGGGTTGGGCGGCGGGATTTCGGCCTCGACAGGGTCCATGTCCTGGGTGTCCGCCAGCGCGGGGTCCACCTCAGAGCGGTATTCGATGCGCACGGTCTCGTCCTTCACCGTGGGCAGCTTGCCGACTTCCGTGACTTCGCCGCCGGGCAGGGTGTCATGACCCGGACCTTGCGCCGGTTGCTGGTACGGCGGGACGCCGGGCTCGGTGCGCCGGGGCATGCCCGCGCCCAGGGCAGGCATGGCGGGTGCCGAGCGGCGCACTTGTGGCGCGGCTGCCGGCGGCTGCGCGGGCGGGGCAAAGGGCTGCATGGCCGGGGCAGAACGACGCACCTGTTCGGCGGGCTGCTGCGACACGGTCTGACCCGTTTCGCGCGGCGGCAACGGCGACACAGGCCGCGCCGGCGCAGGCTGGCCTGCAGCGGGCGGCACGACCGGCCCCGCTGGGCGGGCTGCAGGTTGCCCGGGCTGGACGGGGCGCGCCGCGGGCTGGGGCGCAGCCGGGGGTCGCGTGGCCGGCTGGGCAGAGCGTGCGGCAGCCGGGGGCGCCACCGGGCCCGAGGGCCGCGTGGCGGGCTGAGCCTGCTGAGCAGGGCGTGTCGCGGCTTGGGGTACAACCGGTGCTGAAGGCCGCGCCGGAGGCTGGGCCGGTGCCGGCACGGGCGGCCGCGACGGCGGCAGATCCCTGAAGCTCACGGTGGGCATGGACGGCTTGGCAGGCTCCGGCTCACTCACCGCGCCCGGTGGTCCGTCCAGGCTCTGCTTGTCGGTCCCTGGCATCTTGCGTTCGCCGCCCGGGGGCCCGGCGCGGCGAGTGATCTTGTTCTCCGGCGTTTTCACCGGGTACACACGCTGGGTTTCTTTGTGGGGTACTGGGTGGCCCGGTTCCTCAGGCGCGCCGGGGCCCGATGAGGAGCCACTTTCCCCGCCCGGCGACCTGCGCAAACGCTGGTGCTCTGGTTGCTGCATCGGTCCTGCCCACACCGGATCCATCCGCGAAAATGCCCCTCGGCCGTCCCTTGCCGACGGGGTCCTCCTGGCGCCCCACGCTGTACCTTTATTATTGCTTGACGGCCCCAAGAATGCGAGTCGCGGCGGCTCAGTTTTCGCGCTCCACCCGCCCCGCTGTGACGGAAACCGCACCTCGCAGGCGAACCTGCCCATCTCCCAACCACGTGCCCCAGTTCGCCGGCTCCTGTGCCGGGGCCAGCGTGGCTTCACGTCCCCGCCAGGCGTTGTTCTCCAGCCACCACTCGAGCAGAAGGGCCTGCTCTTGCGCGAATTCCGTGCTGCCCTCTCGGGCACGCTTGGCGTAGTCGCGGAACAGCACCTCGCCCACGCGAGCCTTGGCCAGCCGCACGCCAGGCCGGCTGGCCCAGCCTGCAGCCAGCGGCACGTCCACTTCCCAGCGTGGCCAGCCCGTTGCCGCCACCGGCCGGGGCAGGATACGCACCCCCGGTGCTTCCAGGGGCACCTGCCATTGCCGGCGCCATTGCGGCTGGGCAACCACCCAGGCGCGCAATGCTGCGGGACCGTCATTGCGCGGGCCGCTCTGCACCAGCGCGTAGGCTTCCACGGCGCTTTCGGGTGGCGGCTGCAGCAGCGCAAGACCGCCGGCCAGAACGGCTGACCCCAGTGCCGGCAGCGCCTGAAGCGCACGCAGCCGGGCCGCGCGTGCCAGCGCCAGGGGCCCTACGGCGCAGGCAAGCAATAGCAGGCCCGCCGGTCCGAAAAACCAGAAGCCGGGCGTTGGCTCAGCACCCGGGCCGTGGGCATACGAGAACGGGGCCGGGGGCAGCGCGCGGGCGGGCGGCGGCCCGCCGGGTGCTTTCAGGGCGCCGAACCACGCATGGTGGAACAGCGCGTCGACGATGACCTTGCGCGCCGAGGGCGAGTCGCGTAAGGCAGCGAAGTCGGCGCGATAGATGGCGCCGGCACCGTACTCGTAGCGGGCGACCGGCACACCGCTGAACACCAGCGGCACCGGGTCGCCGGGGGCAGGCAGGTCGCCGGCCTGCTCGCCAAACCGGAAACTGCCCGCCACGAACACCGAGCCTCCCAGGCTGCAGAACTCCGCCAGGGCGCGCTGCGAGCCTGCGGGCAGGCGCACGTCATCCGGGTTAAACAGCACGATGGCGTCGTAGCCGTCGAACAAGCGCCAGTCCGTGAAAAACTCGCCCGTTTCAAAGTAGTCGGCGGCCAGCGCCCCGGGCTCCGGGGGCAGCACCAGCCGCCCGGCCTCCGCGGGGCGCGAGAACACCGCGGCATAAAGCCGGTTGTAGTCAGCGGGCAACAGGCGCGGCGGCAGCACGGGCTGGAAGGTCTCTTGCTGCTCACCGACGCGAACCGCCACTTCGACGGCGGGGTCCACAAACACCGGTATCAGGGCCTGGGTCGGGCTGCCCGCCACCGCCACCTGCCTGGTCAGCACCACGCTGCCCCAGCGCGATTCCACCTCGGCGGTGCTGCCGGCCGGGGCCTCAAAGACCACGCGATAGGGCGCGCAGGTGCCGGGCCTGCCGTGCGGCGCCGAAAGAAACCCGCTGCGCACACGGTCCACCTTCTGCGCCGCCAGGGCCGGCGCAAGACAGAGCAGCAGCAGCGGCAGCCAGAACCTCATGGGCGCGCCCTCCACGCCCGCCCTGCGGCCACGGCCCACCCCGCCGCCCCCAGCACCGCCAGCGGCCAGCAAGCCCAGGGGCTAGCGCCAGAAGCCAAACCCGGAGACAGCGCCGCCAACCCGCCGGCTGTTGCGCCCGCGTACTCAAGGGCGAAGTAATTCCACAACGCGGGCAGGCCCAGCAGGCACAGCAACAGCACGCGAGCGCGCAGCAGCCAGCGGTTGTCAGCGCCGCCCAGCGCCGCCGCTGCAGCCAGCAGGCCCGAGCAGCCCAGCCACGCGCAAAGGGCCAGCGGCCGCGACGAGAGGGCCATCGGCTCGGCAGAGAGAAAAGCGAACAGCCACGCGCAGGCCGACGCCGCGGCAAAGGTGGCCAGCGCGCCCAGGGCATTGGCAGCCAGATTCTGCCGGCCGCGCGCGGGCAGCAAGGCCAGTGGGTACAGGGCAAGCTCCAGGTGCAGCAGGCCCCGTTGCAACGAGGCATCGCGCGCCAGCCCCAGCGGCCCTTGGCCCCAGGGCTGCCAAAGCACCCAGGCACCTCCCAGCAGGAGGCACACAACCAAAAGGGGCGAGAATCGCATCACACTCCCGGCGCTCGTATCAGGCGCGGATGTGCTTACCATATCAGCGCCCCCTTCGGCACGCGTCGAGAACCACCCATACTAACGGGCGCACCCGGCTTCCGTGCGGCAGCGAAGGAACCACCCATGCAGACACATCCCCTTTGGCTGGCTGGACGCAGAACCACCACCAGCGAGTTGTTCCCCCACCGCGGTGCCTATGACGGGCGCGAACTGGGTGATGTGTGCCGCGCCGGCCGGGGCGAGATGTCCGGTGCCATCTCGGCAGCCTGGCATGCGCGGCAGGCGCTGGCCCGCCTGTCCAGCGGCGCCCGCGAGGCCGCCCTGCAGACTGTGGTGGAAGGCCTGAAGAAGCGCGCCGACGAACTGGCCGAGCTGATGACCGCCGAGACCGGCAAGCCCATCAGCCTCTGCCACGGCGAAGTTGCCCGCAGCATCAACACCTTCACGCTGTGCGCAGAAGAATCCAAGCGCCTGGGCGGCGAGATGATCCCCCTGGACACGGTCAGCACCTCCGAGGGTCGCTTCGGCATCGTGCGACGCTTTCCCAAGGGTATCGTGGCTGCCATCACGCCCTTCAACTTCCCGCTGAACCTGGTGGCCCACAAAGTGGGGCCCGCCGTTGCGGCCGGCTGCCCGGTAATTCTGAAGCCCGCGCCCCAGTGCCCGCTCACGTCACTGCTGCTGGGCGAGGTGATGGCGACTGCCGGCCTGCCTGAGGGGGCCTTCAGCGTGTTGCCCTGTGACAACGACGTGGCGCAGATGCTGGCCACGGACGAGCGCGTCGCGGTGCTCTCGTTTACCGGAAGCGACAAAGTGGGCTGGCGCCTGCGCGAACTGGCGTCGCGCAAGACCGTCATCCTTGAGCTGGGCGGCAATGCCGCCGTGATTGTCGAGCCCGACGCCGACCTGGAAGCCGCGGCCCAGCGCATTGTGACGGGGGCCTTTGCCCACGCGGGGCAGGTGTGCATCAAGGTGCAGCGGGTGTTTGCCCATGAGGCGGTCGCGGCCCCGCTGCTGAAGCGCCTGCTGGAGCTGACCCAGACCCTGGGCTACGGCGACCCGACCCACGAGGAGGTCATCGTGGGCCCGCTGATCAGCGAAGAAGCCGCCCTGCGCGTGGAACACTGGGTGAACGAGGCGCGCGAGAAGGGCGCCAACGTGCTGCTGGGTGGCGAGCGTGACGGGCAGTTCTATCGGCCCACCTGGCTGAGCGACGTGCCCGAAGATGCCCGGGTGTGCTGCCAGGAGGTATTCGGGCCGGTGGCGGTGTTTGCCCGGTATCAGGACTTTGAATCGGCGCTGAATGCGGCCAACAGCTCGGCCTATGGCCTGCAGGCGGGGGTGTTCACGCGCAGCCTGCCGCGCGCCTGGCAGGCCTTTGAAGGGCTGGAGGTGGGCGCCGTGATCGTGAATGACATCCCCACCTGGCGCGTGGACCACATGCCCTATGGCGGCATCAAGGCCAGCGGCATGGGGCGCGAGGGCCCCCGCTACACGGTGGAGGAGTACACCGAGCCGCGCCTGCTGGCCATCAAGCCCAGTTAAGGTACAAGGTGGGGGCGTAGAACCCCGGTCTGGTGCAAGCAATAAGAGGCCGATTCAAGACCCTCTCGTGGCGTCTACCTTGCGGCGAACATCGCATGCCTGCGGCGAGCTTCCTGCGCCATGTCGCAGAGGACATGGCGCGGTCGCGCTTCTTGACTTGCTCGTTCGACGCTGCGGCATACGCTCACTCAGGGTTCTGTAACAGCCTCTAAAGGCGAACTGCCCGACCATGGCCATCATCTACTACGTTGATTTTCCCTGCCCGATCAAGGACGCCGTCAAACCCGGCCGCTTGTTGCGGCTGCTGTACGCCCGCGAGCGTGCCAACGAGGCTGTCAACCGAGCCCGCAAGGAGAAGCCCGACATCAGCCCTGAGGAGGTGATGGTCGCGCTTTCCCTGAAAGACAAAGAACGCACCGCGCAACTGGTGCAGACCAGCGCCGCCGAGGTCCAGCGCCAGTTCGGCGAACTGGATGCCCTGGCCCACCACTGCCGCGATTGCCGTGCCCGCGTGGAGACCGGCAGCTTCGGTTGCCGCGGCCGCATTGACCTGCCCATTTCGCTCAAGGCGGAAGCCTTCCTGATGGGGCTGATCCACGGCAGCGGGGGCGACCCCACGCCCGGCCTGCTGGCCAACTACATGGAAAACAACGGCATTGCCGGCAACCGTCCCGCCGAGATGCGCAAGCTGCCCGGCGTGTGGTTTGAGAGCGACAAGCCGCTCGTTAAGCGCCTGCCGGACGAACGCCGCATCAGCGCAAACCAGCTCTTTGAGCTGCTCTTCCTGATCTCGCCGATCCGGCCCAACCACGCCCGCTTCCTGCTGGGCATGCTGGACGTGCTGGCGCCCAACCTGCCGCTCGACCGGCCGCTGGAAAGCCTGCCCAACCTGTTTGTGGTGGAGCGTGCCGACGCCGGCCTGGTGACCGCGCGCGTGGGCCTGAAGCTGCAGGCCGGTGCCGATGATGACGCCTCGCTGCGCGGCCTGCAGAACTACTTCGGCGCCCTGCTGCTGGGCTCGGAGCTCGGCTGCGAAGTCACCATCAAGGTCTAACCTGCTTTCGTGCTCCGTGGCGGCCCGGATCGGCTTGCGGGGCCTACTTGGCTTCCTTGGCGGCGTATTCCAGCAGCTTCAGCACACCGGCGTTGAGGTCCTTCTTGTACTCAAGGTTGCTGTCGGACCAGTTCTGCAGGGCGTCGCGTGCCGCAGAGTAGTCGCCCTGGGTGAATCGCAGGAAGCCCAGCACCAGGCACTCGTCCACGGGCGAGAAGCGCGCGGCGCAGGCGTCCTGCAGCGCTTTCACGTGCCCCGCAAAAGCTGCCGTGTTCTGGCCATAACCAGCCACCATGGAGAAGTCCAGGGCGCGAGCACCCTTGGCCGCCACCTGCTGTTCCGCCAGCAGTCGCTCCACGGCGCGGGCGGCGCGCTGGTAGTCGCCCAGGGCAAAGTGCACACGCACCAGGGCGGGTGCCAGTTCTTTCATGGCAGGGTCGCCCTCCTGAGCAGCCAGCAGGTCCGATAGCGCGGTTTCGTACTCGCCGCGCTCAAAGGCCGCCGTGGCGCGCCCCAGCAGGGCGCGCGGGGTGGGCGCATCCGGGATGGTCCCCGGCGTCACGTTCTCCTGGTACGAGTCCAGCTTCAGCAGGCGGTTCAGCTCGCGCAGGGTGGGGTTGCCGCGTTCGGTCAGCAGGGCCACCGCCAGTTCCGAGCGCGCAGCGGCATAGTTGCCCGCCGCCGCTTCGACATAGCACAGCAGCAGGCGCGGCAGGGCAGCGTTGGCGTCCGCGTCGCGCAGGGCCAGCACTTGCTGCTTCCAGCGAGTGTCGTGCTCGTTGCGCGGGAACAGCTCGCGCACGGCGTTCAGCTTCATGCGGCGCTTGTCGTCGGCACGCAAGAACCACACCTGCAAGGCGCTCGCGGCCTCCTGCGGCTCGGCGCGCCCGACCAGCGCCACAAACAGCAGAAAAAACACTTCGGCGTCCTCCTGCTCTTCGGTGGCCAGGGGCTCCAGCACCTTGGCCGCTTCCGTGAACTCGCTGCGCTTCAGCAGCCGCCGTGCCTGCTCGGCGGCCGGCAGGCCAGGTTCGGCGGGCGGCTCCGTGCCGGTGCCCGGCGTCGGGTCAACGGGCTGCGGGACCACGGGCTGGGCGGCCTCCAGCCCCGGCGGGTTGCCCTTCAGGCCGTGCTGGTCCATGAAGCGGCGCAGGTCGTGGGCCAGGTCGTCCAGCTTGTCAGCCAGCAGCACGCGCACACTTGCCTCGGCGGCGCTGTCAAAGCAGCCAGCCGCAACGTAGGCCAGCATGGCCAGTTGCAGCCCGCCTTTGCCCGGCCCCGGCTGGGCCTCCAGGGCCTTGGCTGCGGTGTGCGTGACCGGCATGGGCGGCTGCAGGGTGCGCAGCCAATCCAGCATGCGGGTGGTCTGGGTGCGGGCCTGGGCCAGCTCAAACATGCGCAGGGCGCCGTCGCGGTTGCCGGACAACAGCGAGCACAGGGCCAACCCGGCGTAGTTCTCGACGGCGGTGGGCGTGTCCATGGCGGCAAAAGCGAAGCTGCGGGCGGCCTCGGCGGGCTCGTTGTCACGCAGGGCGGCCAGGGCGCGCAGGTGGGCGCGGTCGGCCCCGGTGCTGCCTGTCGCCCGGCCCGCCAGGCGGGAGGCCTGGGCGTCGGCGCCGGCCAGCTCCTCGGCGCGCACCAGCAAGGGCAGCGCGCGGGTCGCATCGTCGTTCAGCAGCAGCAGGCAGCCTGCCAAAAAGCAGAGGTCGGCGTCGCGCTCGACGCGGTCAGCCAGCTCGGCAAGCCGCGGGTTGATGTCGCGGGCCGGCACCAGCGTGTCCAGGCGAGCAAGGCCGGCCAAAGCATCCGGGTCTGCGGCCAGGGCGCGGCGCAAGTAGCGGGCGGAATCCTCAAACTGGCCCAGCCAGAACATGGCCAGTGCCGCGTTGGTGTTCTCGGCGCTGCCCAAGGGGTTGGCCTTGAGCGCCTTGGCCGCCAACGAGGCGGCGTTGCCTGCCCCGGTTTTCAGTGCCGTGCGGGCTTGCCCGGCAAGGTCCGGCTGTGGGGCGGTTTCGCCCTCGGCGTGCAGGGCCGGGACAAGCAGCAATGCCAACGCGATGAGCGCCCCTGCCAGGAGGGGCGCCCCGCGTTTGACTTGCCTGTTGATGGCCACAGCGAGCCTTCAGCTACTTGCCGCCGGCGTTGCCGCCCTTGGCAGGCGCCCGCAGGCGCTTGGCAATGGCGTTGGCCAGTTCGGCCTCCAGGTTCACGTCGCGACCGGCCTCGCTCCACTTGCCGCTGTACATGGCGGTGGGGCCGCCGCGACCGCTGGTGCTGTAGCCCGTGTAGACTTCCTGGCGGGCCACCACCACCGGCTCGTAGGTGCCGTCGGCACCCAGTTGCGGGTAGGCGTACACGCGCATGCGGTACTTGTCGTGCCCGACCGCCTTCTGGTCGCTGATGGTCGTCCAGTGGTTGTACTTCCACTCGACGTCGGCGCGGAACACGTAGTCCTTGCCGAACTTGGCCACGAACTCGTCGTGGATGGCGTTGTCCACGCCATCGTAGCTGTCGCTGGCGTAGTAGCCCGCCTGCAGCTTGTAGACGTCGTCCTGGAACATGGTGCAGCCGGAGACAAGGCCCGCGACTGCCACTGCAAGAAGTAGAACTGCGCGCTTCATGGCGACTCCACCTGCGACCGAAGGTGCGGCCGCGTTGGGGAACCGGGGTCTGCCCTTAATGGTAGCCGTGGAAAGCATGTTTACAAGCAGTTGCCCGCCTACCTCTGCCGTTTCGCAATGGCTGCCACCGCCTCGCGCAGGGCCGAGCTTGTTGAGACGCGCCCGTTGCGGGTGCAATGACGCATTCCTTTGACACGGTGCAAATACGCGGATATAGCTTTCTCTGAAGGGAGCTCTCATGTCCGATCCAACCGAGCAGATCCGCGTCAACAAGACTGTGGAGAAGGAGTTAGATCGGCTCGCGCAGAGCATTGAACAGTTACTCAATGCCGACGTCCTTGCGATTTTTGGGGATTTTTTTGATCCCCTTGATGTTGAAGTGCGCGATGCCGTTGAGCAGCGACGGGACAAGCGGAATCGGGTTGCCGTTGTCGTTGACACGCTTGGCGGCGTTGTGGAGATCGTTGAACGTCTTGTGACGGTCATACGCAAGCATTACGCGGACGTGACGATGGTCGTCCCCGACAAGGCAATGTCCGCAGGAACTGTTTTCGTCATGTCTGCCGACACGATCATGATGGACTACTTCTCTTGCCTGGGGCCGATCGACCCGCAAATCCGCCGAGAGAGCCGCTTCATTCCAGCCAAGTCGTACCTCGCTCAGTTCGAGAAACTCGTGAAGAAATCTGAAGACGGGACGCTGACGAATGCCGAGGCAATCCTGCTCCAGAAGTTGGATCTCGGCGAACTCCATAGTTTTCAACAGGCTGAGGAACTGTCGTTGAGCTTGCTCAAAGAGTGGCTGGCGAAGTACAAGTTCAAGGACTGGAAGGTAACGGAGTCCAAGGGGCAGCGCGTCACCGACGAAATGCGGCGCGCTCGGGCGGACCAAATCGCGACTGCTCTGATGAATCAAGAGCGCTGGCATTCCCACTCCCGACCGATCTCGATGGACGTGCTCATTAGGGAAGTCAATCTCAGAATCGACGATTTTGGCTCTGACGCCAGCAAGAGAGAGGCGATTCGCGACTATCATCGCTTTCTGGCTGACTACATGGGGAAGCTCGGCGCATTGCGCGTGGTTCACACCAGCGGTAGATTTGGGGCGCTGCCGTTCTGAGGTATCGGCTTAACATGGCGAACAACACAACAGCGGTCAGACGCGTTGACATTGCCAAGCTCGCAGCGAACACTCCCGGGGTGGATGCAGCGCGTGTGCTCGAACTGACGCGACTCTGCGACCAACTGGCCGGCCTCGCTCCAGCGAAGTCTGTAGACTACCGGCTAGAACACCCCCTGTCCGCCAGACGCACTTTTCACGTGCGCGCTGTAAGACCCGTGTGATGCGCTCGACATGGCACACGCCCTGCGACGTATTTACGAGTGTTTGCCCGCCTACCTCTGCCGTTTCGCAATGGCTGCCACCGCCTCGCGCAGGGCCGGGTCCACCCGCAGGGCTTCGTCCCGGTGGCGGGCGGCAGCGGCTGTATCGCCCTGCTCGGCCAGCCGCAGAGCCCGGGCCACGTGCAGCGCGCCTTGGGCCTGGGCCGGCGTACCGGCCCCTACCAGCACCGCTGCCAGATGCACCCAGGCACGGGGGTTGGCGGGCTCGGCGGCCACAGCTTCACGACCATAGCGCAGTGCAAGATCCGGCTTGCCAAGGCGGTCGTAGCAGTCTGAGGCCAGTTGCAGCGCCTCGGCGTTGCCCGGCGTCATGTCCAGCACCGCCAGCGCGCCAACCAGGGCGGCTTCCAGGTGGCCCTGGCGGCGCGTTTCCTGGGCGCGGGCCAGCTCTGCACCGGGTTCGCCCGGCTGCATGGCGGCGGGAGTCAGGTTGATGATCGTGTTGGCGGCAGAGGACTCGCGGAACACCGCGCTGCCGTGCCGCGGGCGGATTCGCGTCTGGTCGTCATCGGCGCCGGGTTGCTGGCGGCGCGCCAGCAGGGCCTCGGCCAGCAGCAGGTCCTCCGGCGTGGTGATCTTGAAGTTGTTCGCGCTGCCCTGCACCGCCACGGTGGCAATGCCGTCCAGGGCCAGCATGGCGGCGTCGTCGGTCACGTCCGTGGCGCCGTGGCGCTCAAAGGCGCGCAGCAGGTCGCGCAGGCGGCCGCATTGGGGCGTCTGGGCGGCCCACAGTCCCTCGCGGCTCACGGTCTCGGTGATGTTCTGGCCCGGCCCCACACGCTTCAAGGTGTCGCGCACCGGGTGGGCCAGCATGGCGGCGCCGGCCTCGCGGGTGCGGTGCATGACGGCCAGCAGGTCCTCCGGCGAAACAAAGGGCCGCGCCGCGTCGTGGATCATGACGAACTCGATGTTGGCGGGCAGGGCCAGCAGGCCGTTGCGCACGCTGTCCTGGCGCCGGGCACCGCCGGCCGCCAGCACCGTCACGCCCAGGGCCGCCATCTGGTGCACCAGAGGGGCGGCACCCTTGGGCACCGGCATAAGCCGCACCACCGGGGCCTTGCTGCCAGCCAGGTCAGCCAGCTCGGCCGCCGGCAGCACGACCAGACGCTCGCGGATCGCGGGCTCGGCGCGGAAGGCACGCAGGGTATGCAGCAGGATGGGCTCGCCGGCGATCTCCAGGAACGCCTTCTTGGTCTTGCTCTGCATGCGCGAGCCCGAGCCGCCCGCCACCACAACCAGCGCAAACGACCCTGCTTCGGTTTTTCCGCCCATGGCTGTTCCTCTTGAGTCCGGCGAATTGCGTGAGACCGGCGCACTGCCAGTGTGTCGCCCCGCGCGGATTTGCCAACCCCTGCCGTGGCTGCTCGTTACAATCCAGCCATGCGTGTACTGCCCCTGTTGCTGATGGTTGCCTGTGCCGGCCTCGCCGGCTGCCGGGGCTATTCGCTGGACATGTCCGGCCTGAACACCTACAGCGGGGAGCGCCTGGACACGCCCTCGGAGCGCTACTCGATGATCCGGCTGGATGCCGCCACCGACCGCGCCCTGGATGACGCCTCCGACCGGCTGAGCATGAGCAACGCCGACGCCGCCAGCACAGCCGCCCTGGAAGAGACCAGCAAGCACTACTCGATGTCACGGCTGGACGCGCTCTCGGCGCGGCACCTGGAAGAGACGGCTGAGGACCTCTCGATGACCAACCTCGAGAAGGTGACTTCCAAGACGCTGGACCCGGACAACCACAAGCGCAAGTAGCGTAGCGGGCCGGAGACTCCCCGGTGAGCTCATCGGCTTCGAAACCTCCACAACAGCAGGCTTCTGGGCCTGAGAGTCTTGAACCCTACGGGCACGCAACCGTACCCATTGCCCGTTTCGCGCCATGGCGCGCTGCGGTCGCGGCCTTGCAGTTCGTGCTACTACCGGTCGGTCTTGTTGGTGCCGTCGCAGTAGCCGCAGCGCTGTCGCCACGCAAACCCACCCGTACCATCGAGTTGTTGTTATCAAGTGCGCCACTGTGTTTGTGGATGGGGGCCTTTGCGGCGGCAGCTTACGCCTACCACAGCGGCCCCAAGCCGCGACCGCGGGCGCTAGCGTTCATGCTGTGGGCCAGCTTGCCGTTTGGGCTTTCCCCCCTTGCGCTTCCGCTGAAGGCTCTGGTTCAGCGCATTGCGGCAGGTTCGCAGTAGCGACAGCCACGACCCCGCACAAAGATCGTGCACGTGGCATTGGCTTCCAGCCAATGGCGTATCATGGCGCTTCCAGCGCCATGCATTGGTCGCAGGCCAAGGCCGTGGCATCGGCAAGAGCCGCGTGCTGCCCACCGACCGGCTGTTGCTAATCGTTCATACCTAAACGATTATGCCGCCATGCCGGTCGTTCACCTCGCCCGACACCTTTATCGCTTCTTCCCGGCCCTCGAGGGCCGCCAGCTGCGCGTGCAAGCCGCCACCGCCGCCGAGGTCGTCCGCGCCCTGGAGGCCCTTCAGCCGGGGTTTGCCTTCTACATCTGTGACGAGCTCGGTCGCTTGCGCCGCCACGTCAACATGTTCGTGGGCGACGAGCATATCCACGACCGCACCGCACTGTCCGACGCCATGCCCCCTGAGGCCGAGGTCTACATCATGCAGTCCCTTTCCGGAGGCTAAGGCCGCGTGTGTATGGAAACTGCGGCGTCCGGTTTGCCTCGGAGTCGCGTCAGGCCGCGACGGACGCGCGCGACACACGCCCTTCGGGCTCATGTCGCGCGCTGTCGCGGAAACGACCGCAAGCGTTGCACGGAAGTACCCAAAAGGCTCAACTCGAATGGAGAGCTAGACAACATGGCCCGCAAAGCAACCAAGCCCGCGCGTAAGGCAAAACAGCCCGCGCCGTCGAAGAAACCCGCAGGCAAGACAGCTGCAAAACCCACCCGGGCCGCGGGCAAAGAGCAGCCGGACCGCGCCGCCACACTGATCCTGGGCACGCGCAAGGGCACTTTGATTCTGCGCCGCGGAAAAGACGGCTGGAAGGCAGAGCCCCTGGGCCACCCGGGCGTCAGCGTCTCGTACGCGGCCCGAGACCCGCGCACGGGCGTGATCTGGTCGGCCCTTGAGCACGGCCATTGGGGGCCCAAGCTGTCGCGCAGCCGTGACTGCGGCCGCACCTGGGAGGATGCTCCGCAGATCAAGTACCCCGAGGGCGCTCGCTACATTGATCCCTTCACCGAGATCTCGCAGAACAAGTCGCGCTACAAGGCGGCCTCGCTGATGAAGATCTGGGTGCTGGGTTTTGGCGCGGAAAGCCAGCCGGGGCGCATCTATGCGGGCACCATTCCAGGCGGCTTGTTTGTCAGCAACGACGGGGGCGAGAGCTTTGAGCTGAACCTGCCCCTGTGGAACCACGAGTCGCGCGGCGGCGACCTGTTCGCCGGCGACGGTACCGGCAAGAGCTTCTGGTCCGGCGGCGGCCTGGGCATCAACGGCGAGCACGCCGCGGGCATTCACTCGCTGGTGGTGGACCCTCGTAACCCCAAGCGCCTGCTGGTGGGGGTGTCCTGCGCCGGCGTGGTCGAGACCACCGACGACGGCCGCACCTGGCGCGGCCTGAACGACGGCCTGCGCATGGATTACGGGCCTGACCCCACGCCCCCTTGGGGCCACGACGTGCACTTCATGGCCCTGTGCCCCGCCCAGCCGGACCACCTGTGGCAGCAGAACCACTTCGGCGTCTTCTACAGCAGCAGCGGCGCCAAGAAGTGGAAGATCGTCAGCAAGAAGGGCGCTTTGGTGCACTTTGGCTTCCCGGTTGCCGTGGACGAGCGCGACGGGAAGACCGCCTGGGTGGTGCCCGGCCGGGCCGACGACCAGCGCATGGCTGTGGACGGCGCCCTGTGCGTGGCCCGCACCGAGGACGGCGGCCGCACCTGGAAGGCCCTGCGCAAGGGGCTGCCCCAGAAGAACGCCTGGGACGTCGTCTTCCGCCACGCCCTGGACATTGCCGGCGACTGCCTCGCCTTCGGCAGCACGACAGGCAACCTGTACTTCAGCCGCAACCGTGGCGAAAGCTGGGAGTGCGTGGGCAGCAACTTCCCGCCCATTCACTCGGTGCGCTTCGCGTAAGCGGTAGCGCGGCCTTGCGCAACAGGCCACGCCGTGCCGGAATCAGGCCATGCCTTGGTACGTGATCCTGTTCGGGGTACTGGCCGTCCTGTTCGGCATTATCACGGGCGTGGCGCTGTGGCGCCTGATGCGCTCGATGAGCCCATCGCAAGACCCTAGTGCCGGGGAGCCTCCCCAAACACCTGGGCCGTGAAGGCCAGCAGTTCCGTGCCCGGTTCGCGCCAGGCGTCCTCGGGCAGGCCGGCCTTCAGGCAGGTGTGCGAAAGAAACGTCTCCCGGTCCCAGCCGGCCTCAGTGGCCACCTGGGGCAACAGCACGCCCTGCCGACGGCCTCGCTTGACCAGCAACCCGTGCACGCCCGGCTGCACATCCTGGGGGCGAATCGGTTGCATGGGCGACAGCACGCTCACCTCGTAAACCAGGCCCGGCAACTCGTGCGGCTGCACGGGCACGAAGCGCGGGTCGTGGAAGCCGGCTGCAACGGCGAGCTCGAGCACCAGCTCGAACAGGGGCTGGTCGCTGACCATGTGGCCGATGCATCCGCGCAAGTTGCCGTCTTTGGTGTGCAGGCTCACAAACGCGCCGAAGTGGCCGGTGGGCGCATCTGCAGGGGTTGTTTCAAGCCTCAACGGCTCGCCCGTGCGCACGGCGTGCTCCAGGCTGGTCCGCGCCAGGCGCAGCAACAGTTCGCCCTGTGCGGCGGTGATGGATTGTGACGCGGCCACGGCATTTCTCCTTGCCCAAGGGGTGCGTGCGAATATGCTCCGGCCATCATAGGACAACGGCAGCCAGATAGCGGAGACTCCATGGAAATCATCGTGTGCATCCGGCGCGCTCCCACCACCGACGCGCGCATCAAGCCCGGGGCCGACGGCAAGTCGTACGACCCCGCGGGCGTGAACTACGACATCAGCGAGTACGACAAGTTCGCCATTGAGGCGGCGATCCAGCTCAAGGAGAAGCACGGCGGCAAGGTCACCGTGCTTTCGCTGGGCCCCACAGACACCACCAAGGAACTGCGCACGGCCATTGCCACCGGCTGTGACGCCGCCGCCCTGCTGGTAAGCACCGGCAACCACGACTCGTGGACCACCGCCCAGGCCCTGGCGGCCAAGATCAAGAGCCTGCCGCACGACATGGTGCTGTTCGGCTGGAATAGCGTGGACGCGCAGTCCAGCGCCACCGGCCAGATGGTGGCTGAGCTGCTGGGCCTGCCCTGCGCCACGGTGGCGGTGGGCCTTGAGGTGGCGGGCGGTGCGGCCGCAGTCGAGCGCCTCGCCGCGGGCGGCAACCGCGAGAAGCTGAGCCTGAAGCTGCCCTGCGTGGTCACCTGCCAGAAGGGCCTGAACAAGCCCCGCCAACCCAACCTGACGGGCATCATGGCGGCCAAGAAGACGCCTGTAGAAGAAACCCCTGCTCAGGTTCCGGCAGGCGGCGTTGCCACCCTGCGCCTGGACCCGCCGCCGCCGCGCCCGGCCGGCAAGATTGTGGGCAAGGGGCCCGAGGCAGCCAAGGCGCTGGTGGGCCTGCTGCGCAACGAGGCCAAGGTGATCTGACGCGGGCTGCCCGGCAGCGTTTGCGCCGGGCCGAAAACAGACCATGCCGGCGGCTTTGCGCCGCCTGAGAGGGACAGACCATGTCGAACAACGTGCTGGTGTTCGTGGATTGCAACGAGGGCAAGCCGACCCGCGCGGGCCTGCAGGCCTTGGGCGCCGGGCATCGCCTGGCCAAGCAGCTTGGCGGCAAGGCGTTTGCGCTGGTGGCGGGCAAGGGTGTTGAGGCCGACGCCGCCGGCCTGGGTAATTTCGGCGCCGATGCCGTGCAGGTGGCAGCCGGGGAGACCTTTGGCGCCTACAGCCAGGACGGCTACGCCCGCCTGGTGGCCCAGCAGGCACAGGCCGTGGGTGCCGCTGCGGTGCTGGCTTCAGCCACGCCCGCAGGGCGCGACTTCATGCCGCGCGCTGCTGCCATTGCCAAGTGCGGAGTTGCCTCCGACTGCACGGACCTGAAGGTGGAAGGCGGCAAGGCCCGCGCCGTGCGCCCCGTGTTTGCGGGCAAGGCGCTGGCCACGGTGGAGGGCACGGGTGCGCTGTATGCGACCCTGCGCCCCAACGTGTTTGCCCAGGCGCAGACCGCCAACGCCGTTACGCCCGAGCCCGTGAAGGTGCCCTTTGGCGTGGGCGACCTGAAGGCCGTGGTGAAGGAGATTGTGGCCGGCGTGAAGGGCAAGCTGGACGTAGCCGAGGCTGAGGTGGTGGTCTCCGGCGGTCGCGGCCTGAAGGACCCCGCCGGTGAGGGCAAGGCGAACTGGGAGAACCTGGAGAAGCTGGCGGGCACGCTGGGTGCCGCGGTGGGTGCCTCTCGCGCGGTGGTGGACGCCGGTTGGCGCGCCCACGGCGAACAGGTGGGCCAGACCGGCAAGACGGTCAGCCCCAAGCTGTACGTGGCTGCGGGCATTTCGGGCGCCATCCAGCACTTGGCAGGCATGACCGGCAGCAAGGTCATTGTGGCGATCAACAAGGACGACCAGGCGCCCATCTTCAAGGTCGCGGACTATGGCATTGTGGGCAACGTGGAAGACGTGGTCCCGGCACTGACCGCAGCGTTCTCGGAAATCCTGAAAGGCTAGCAG
>JADLBZ010000088.1 GCA_020847415.1 Planctomycetota bacterium | reverse complement strand
GCATCGCGGCTGAAGTCCTGCCCGGTCAGGCGGCGCAGGGCCGCCACCATCTGCCACTCGAGCGGCAGGTTGGTGCCGTCGTCCACCAGAGCAGCCACAGCCAGCAGCGTTTCCAGGCCGGTTGGGTCCAGTTGCAGGCGCGGTGCCAGCCACTCCCAGGCGGCGTAGCGCGTGGCAGCATCCTCGCCGGGCCGAAGCAGCCGCAGGGCGCGACGCAGGCAGAGGCGGTCATGCAAGGGCGCCAGTTCGGCGCGGCGCGAGGGCGCCTGCTCGATCAGCGTCAGCAGGTTCGCCAGGGCCGCGGCGTCATCGCGCAGGGCAAGGTCAGCCAGCACGGCTGTCTCGGCAACGAAGTTGCGGTCGCCGGCGGGTAGTTCGGCCTCGCGCGCAGACAACGCAACCAGGTCGCTTCGGGCTGCCTGGGCATCCCCCGCCAGCAACCGGCAACGGGCACGCAGCAGCAGTGCGTGAGGGTTTCCGGCGCCGTCGGCCAGGGCAGCAGACAGCGCCTGAAGGGCAGGTTCTAGGGTGGCGGCCTTGGTATCGGGCAATGGGGCACCGGCCAGCAGGGCTTGGCGCAGTGCGGGCTCGTCGGCGGCAAGGCCGGGCCCCGCCAGCAGTTTGGCCAGGGTCAGCCAGCCCAGCGTTGATGCCGGATCACCGCGTGAGGGGATGGATGCGTCAAGAGCCACGTCGCGCAGCAGCGGCACGGCCCTCTCGGCCTCCAGGCGCGGGGCCAGCTCAGCCAGCAGGCGGGCCAGTGCAGCGCGGCCGTTCACCGGCACCAGGTAGCGCCCGCCAGCCAGCTCGGCCGCGGGAATGGCCGCCGCGTAGTGCTCGTCGGGGCGAAACGCAGCGCCTTCAGCCAGGTCCAGGTTGCGGTCCTGAACACGCAGCAGCGAGCCCGTTGGCAGCAACGCAAAGGCGGGCATGGCGGCTGTGTCGTGGGCCAGCACAAGGGCGTAAAAGTTGAGGGCGGAACGAGAGGCGCGGGCAGGGCGCTCGCCGGTGAGCAGCATTTCGGCGGGCAAGGCAGGGGCGTCGGCGCCGCCCGCCACGCGGAACTCCCGCAGCAGGAAGGCTGCCAGCACGCGGGCCGCAGCGTCGCCATCGGCTGCCGCGCGCAAGTCATCGTGCAGCAGGGCACGGTGGCGGGCGATCTCGGCGCGCAGGGGGCGCGTGTCACAGGCCGGGTCCACCACCTGCTGCAGCAGCAGCCAGCAGTGCTCCAGGTTCGGCTCTGCCGCGGCGGGCAGGTCCAGCGCGTTGCGCAAGAGCGTGAAGTAGTCCGTCCAGCCGCGGCCGGGGCCCGGCGCTGCCTCGGGCACGAAGGCCTCGCGTCGGTCGCCGCCTGCCGGCTGAACGGTGCCGCCTTGCGGGTTGGCTGGCGTCGTCTGGGCCGGGGGCGTCGGCGGTACGTAGACGGCGGCATCTTCGGCTGCGTGGCGATACAGCCGGCCGGGGTCGGCGTCTTCCTGGGCCTTCACACGGAAGGCCGTGAGCGAACGGTAGAGGGCGTCACCGGTGGGAAAGGGCAGCCCGTTGCGCGCGGCAGCGGCGCCTGCGGGCGGCGCCCCCAAGTCGCCCAATCCAGGCCCGAGGCTGGAGGGTGGCTTCACCTCTGGCACCGGGGCGGGAAGGTTGCCGCCGCCACCGGAGAGGGCAATGGCCGTCACCGCCACCAGGATGGACGCCCCGATGGTGCCGGCAGCCACAATGGCCGCCTTGGCTGCGCCGGGCAACACGCCGGCGGCGGCCTTGGCGGCCAGCTTGGCGGTGGCTTTGATCGGCGCGCCGTCGGTGGGCACACGCTGGGTGGTCTTGGGTGGTACGGCCTTCGCGTCGGAACCAGCCGGCGGCTTGGCAGTTGCAGGCACGGCGGGGCTGCCGGCCTCAACGACCTTGGCGACCTGCTGTTCTGTGGCGGGTACGAGGGCGGTCTGGGGCATAGAGAGTCTCTGCTACCTATCGGCATTTTAGACGTGTTTGCTGAAGTTGTCTTATTGCGCACTTTCAAGGTTCATTGAAAAAACGCAACAAGCCGCGGCTCCGGCTGCGCGGCTTGAGTGCTTCAATGGCGCCGCTACAATGGCGGCGCTTACTGCGGTGTGCGTCAGGCTGACACTACGTTTGGGGCGCCGATGCGTGCAACCGGGGAAGCTCAGCTCGCTCTGCCATAGACCATGCCCTCCTTCTTGCAGAGGGACGGGCGCGGCAGGACGGCGGCAACCCACCTTGCCATAAAGGGTGCACAAACCGTCAGACCAACGGCATCTGTGGTTCGCTGAAAAGAACTGGGCCGTGCCGAGTGCACGGCCCGTGTTCGTTTTTCCGGCTACTTCCCGGCTGGGGCGAGGGTGCCTTCAACGGGCAGGCCCGCTTCGCGCCATTCCGCAATGCCGCCGCGGTAGTCGTACAGGTTGGTGTAGCCAAGCAGCAGGGCCGCACGGGCCGCCTTGGTGGACGAGTCTCACGCATAGCCGGCTCAGTAGAAGACCAGAAACGCGCGCTTGTCGGCGGGCAGGACCTTGCCTGCGGCAACATCGGCCACCGGCAGGTTCAGGGCGCCCTTGATGTGCAGGGCACCGTAGCTGGCAGCGCCGCGGTTGTCGTAGATGGCGTGGACCTTGCGGGCTGCCAGGGCAGCCGTCAGTTCCGCCATGGTGATCTCGTTGACCATGCTTCGTCTCCCCGGTTGAAACAGCAAAGCGCATGCTGAACATCCCGCCCAGCCACTTTTTCGGCGAACGGCGGGATGTATTCTCCCGCGCGAACCGGTTTTGACTATGCAGGGGCCAACAGGTTTCGCATAGCTGGGTGTGTGGGGCCGCAGGTGCGGCTGGTCTCAACAAGCCGGGCACAGCAGGGACGCAGGAGAGCGCAAATGCCTGATCCGAACGAGAGATGGGAAGACAACGTGCCGGGTAAGTGGTACGTGGACAAGAGCTGCATTTTCTGCGGCCTTTGCCCGCAGCTTGCCCCCAACAACTTCCGTGAATCGGAAGACGGTACCCACGACGTGGTGTACAAGCAGCCCGAGAACGCCGAGGAACAGGCCCAGGCCCAGGACGCCGCGGCCCAGTGCCCGGTGCAGGCCATCGGCAACGACGCTTAGGCCAAAAGATGGCCCAGGACAGCGGGCTCCTGCCGGCGCATGTACTGCCGCCGCGCAGGAGCCCTTGCTTTGCCGGCACCGGTGCTTCGTGCCGTTCGAGCGTATGGGTTCGATGAACGCTTGCGGTCGTTGCCGCGACAGCGAGCGACAGAAGCCCGAAGGGCGCTTGTCGCTCGCGGCCGCCGCGGCCGGACGCGGATACGGGGCGGAGCTGACACCCCCAATTTCAAGAGGCATGCAACATCAGTCGTCGAAGCGGTAGGCCCGCGGGCGACGCCGCCGCCACAGCCACACCAGCACCGCCGCCGCCACAATCCACAGGGGCAGCAGCCCCAGCAGGGCCTTCAGCAGGAACACGCCCAGGCGCTCCAGGGTGCGGGTGCCGTCGCGCCAGGCTTCTTCAAAAGGGCCGGGTGCCACGTACACCGGGGGCTCCTCGGCCTTGGCCTGCACGGTCAGGTTCAGGCGGGCCATGGCGGTGCGGTCGCGCAGGTGGTCGCGGGCCGACTGCAGGCGCTGCACGTCGCGGCGGGAATTGCGTAGCTGGCGCTCCAGGTCCTGGAACTCGGAAAGGCTCAGGTCCTTGCGGTCTTTCTGGGCCTCGCGCAGGGCCTCCAGGCGCTTCAGGTAGTCCTGCGCCTCAGCCAGCGTGGCCTCGTTGTCAATGATCTCGCCGATGGCCTCTTTGGCGCTTTCGCTCTGGAGGATGACCTCGCCCTGGGCCGAGGACTCAGCCACGAAACGGGCGTACTTGTCTGTGGGCACGGCAAGCTGCATACGCACGGTGGTGTTCTCGCCCACGCCGGCGCGGGACAGGTCCAGCACCTGGCCGCCGTAAACCAGCAGCAGGTCCAGAATCTTGCGCTGGACTTCGGCTGGGTCTTTGTGGCGAAGGGTCAGGCTGCCCTCACGGATGAGCGTGTTGCCCCAGTCCGTGGCGGTGTTTTCGCCCGAAGACGCAAGGGCTCCGTCCTTGGGGAAGTCCATTGCCTCCGCCGGGGTAGCCGTTGCGACCTGCGGAAGCTCCGCAGCACCCTGCTGAACTTCGGCCTGGGCAGTCGGCGAGCGAAGCACGGCATCTGCTTCGTACATCCCGCCCTTTGCCGCGTTGAAGGAAACTTCCCCGTAAAGAGAGCCACGAACGGCCGCCCAGAGGCCGACTGCCGAGACCACCACAAACGTCGCCGCAACAGCAGCCCGCGCTGCGTGGCTGCGGGGCAACCACGACCGGCGGCTGGCAGCCGCGCCCACTCCGGCGCGGGCCAGTACCTGGTCCCAGCGGGCCTCCATCACCGGCGGCTGGGCGTTCAGGCCTGCCACGCGGCTGCGCAGGCCCTGCAGGGCCTCCACCTCGGCGGTGTTGGCGTCGGCGGGCCGGGGGCCGGCGCCGCTGACAAAATCGTGCAGGGCCAGTTCGGCCTTTTGGGGCGCGGTAAGTTCCGTGTTCATGCGCGCCTCTCTTTCTCCTGGGCGGGGCCCAGCAGCTCCAACAGCGCCTGGCGCCCGCGACACAAATCTGTCCTGAGTTTGGCGGCCGTCACGCCCAGCAGGCGCGCGGCGTCTTCATATGTGAGGCTGTCGCGGTCCACGCACAACACCGCCGCGCGCTGGTCCGGCGGCAGGCGGCGCAGGGCGGCCAGCAGCTCGTCGCCCAGCTCCAGGTCTGGCGGCGCCTCGGCGGTGAACTCGCCCTTGAGCATCACCAGGCGCCGGCGGCTGCGCAGGCCGTCTATGGCGGCATTGATTGCCACACGCTTCAGCCAGGCGGGCAGGTTGGTCCCGGAGGGCGGCGGGTTCTGCAGCAGGCGGACGAAGGCCTCCTGGGCGGCATCCTCGGCGGCGTGGGCCTCCAGGGTGACGCGCCAGGCGGCGCCAAACACCGCCTGCCCGTACTTGCGCCAGATCTCTTCGGCTTCGTGGGGTCGCATAACGGCCTCAACAAGATGACGCAAAGGCAGCCCAATTCATCGCAAAAAAACGAGTGCTCGCAGGTTTGGGGCATAGAGCCTGTCTGGAAACTCTGAGCGCAGGCGATTCCGGAGCGCCGAACGAGCGGGACAAGGCTGTCGAGCCGAGGTGTGGCAAGCTGCCACATGCGGCGAGGCAGCCGCCGTAACGCGAAGTTCGCCGCCCGAAAGCGCCCGCGAACGGGTTTCCAAACAGGCTCTATGCCGTGCCACTTGACGGGCCGTGCCGCCGGGCACAGGCTTCCTGCCATGCGCCTGCTGGTCGAGATCTCGCAAGGACTGGGCAATTGCGTGCAGGGCACGCCGCTGCTGCGCGCGTTGTGGCTGATGGGCCACGAGGTGGACCTGTTCATCAACAGCCCCCTGGCCGAGAAACTGAAGCCCCTGTGGGAAGGGTGGGACGTGCTGGGCAGGGTTTTCACGGACCCCAGCCAGTTTGCCGTGCGCGACTACGACTTTGGCGTCTCGGCCTATGGGCGCCGGCAGCTGGTACGCATGTTCGCGCCGGGCCAGTGCCTGAAGGTGGAAAAGCGCCACGCGCAGCGGCAAAGTGAGACCGAGGCCAACGTCGAGCTGGCCCGCTGGCTTGGCTACAGCGGTCCTCCCCCGCCGTCGTTTGCCCGCGCGGCCGACACGGCAACGCGACTGCCCGCGGGCGCCGTTTTGCTGCATGCGGGTTGCGACCCCGCCAACCGGGCCAAGCGCTGGCCCCACTGGCCAGAGCTTGCCGCGCGCTTGAATGCGGCGGGCCGTCATGTGGTGGTAGTGGGGACGGAGGCTGACCGCTCCGGGAGCGGTTGGGAACAGAAACACGACGCGCGCTTCAACCTGCCGCTGCCCGCGCTGGTCGCGCTGTTGCAGCAGGCTGCGTTGTACCTGGGCAACGATAGCGGCGTGGGCCACCTGGCTGCCGCCGCGGGCGTGCCGGGGGTGCTTCTGTTCGGGCCCAGCAACCCGGTCAAGAACGCGCCCAACTCGGGCGTGCTGCGAGTGCTGGCAGCCCCTGCCGAGGTCGGCGAAGAACGCGACGCGCAGGCAGCCAAGCCGGTGCCCATCGAGCGCCTGACTGTGGAGCAAGTCTGGGCCGCTGTGCAGGAAGTGCTGGCCAACCCGGCCCGGGACGCCGCCCGTGACCTGCCGCCGCGCGTGCAGGATTCCGTGGAGGCTCGCTGGCAGCACTATGTGCGCAGCACCCACGCCCAGGTGCCCGCCGCGTGCACGGAGATTGCCAACCTGCCGCCGGGGTTTGCGCCGCGAGTCAGCGTGGTGATTCCCGCCTTCAACCGCGCAGCCAACGCCCAGCGGGCCGTGCAGTCGGTGCTGGCCCAGACCGTTGCCGACGTGGAAGTGCTGCTGGTGGACGACGGCAGCACCGACGACACCGCCGAGCGCTTTGCCGCGCCGCCCCAGCGGGTGCGCTACATCCGCAAGCCCAACGGCGGCGCCAGTTCAGCCCGCAACGAGGGCCTGCGCCGTGCCAAAGGAGAGTGGATCGCCCTGCTGGACAGTGATGACGAGTGGGCACCCGACAAGTTGCAGAAGCAGCTTGAGGCTGCCACGCAATGCGTGGCGGCTGCCTGCCGCCACGTGCACATCAACGCGGACGGCTCTCGCGAGATCAAGCCCGAAGATCTGCCCGGGCGCGACCAGCACCTGTTCCGGGACCTGTACGAGAAGCTCTCGCTGAAGACCAGCAGCCTGCTCTTCCGGCATCACTTGCTGGAGAAGATCGGCCTGTTTCACGAGCGCTTCCCCATCAGCAACGACTGGGACTTCTTCCTGCGCCTGGCCAAGGCCGTGAACAACAGCGGCTTTGCCATGGTGCCGGAGGCGCTGGTCACCGTGCACCGCAGCACCGACAGCATCAGCCGCAGCCGCCGCGCCCGGGCGCTGGAAGAGGCCTTCTCGCGCATTTGCATGGTTAACGCCTTGCTGCACAACAGCGACGCAGCCACGACGGCAAGACACATTGCCCGCGCGGGACGCAAGCACCTGGAGCTCTCGCGCGCCTGTCGCAAGGAAGGCGACCGTCAGGCCGCCGCCCGGCACGCCCGGGACGCCATGCGCGCGGGCCTGCTGGGCAAGGGCCTGTGGCTGTGGCTGCGGGCCAAGCTGGCCTGAACGCCACAGCTACGCCAGCAGCGTGGCGAGCTCCACGGGCGTGGTCACCGGCGCGGAGCAAGCCTGCCCACGGCACACGTAGGCGGCGGTCGCGCCGTTCACGGGCAACTGGCTGGCTGTGCCCGGCGCTACGTCGCGCAAGGGGGCTCCCTCGTCGCCCGGCTCGTGCAGCAGCAGCAGGGTGTGGGGCCGCCACGTGCCGCGCACTTCGGCCAGCAGCGCCGCCGTGGCGGGGTCGTCCATCTCGCCTGCCACCGTCACCTGCTGCACGGGCAGGCATTGCAGTTCAAGGGCCGCCAGCGCGTAGCAGAAGCCCGGGGAGTGGCCGGCAAGCTGGGGGCTCATGGCGGACAGCACCTTGCGCGCCACCTGCAGCAGGCGGTCGTCGCCGCAGAGCAGGCCCGTGCGTGTCAGCGCCAGGGCCGCCGCCGAGTTGCCGCTGGGGATGGCGCCGTCATAGACGCTGCGGCTTGGCGCGATCAGGCGGTCCGGGTCATCGCTGCCCTGGGTAAAGAACAACCCTTCGCTGTCGTTGAAAAACAGACGCACCAGTTCGCGGCACAGGCGGGTTGCCTCGGCAAGCCAGCGGGGCTCCAGGGTGGCGTCGTAAAGTCCCAGCAGGCCGTTGGCCAGGAAGGCGTAGTCCTCGCAGAAGGCCGGAATGCCTGCCTGCCCGGCCCGGTAGCGGTGCAGCAGGCGCCCGTTGGTCTGCATGACGCGCAGGACAAACTCGGCGGCTTCTTCGGCGGCGCGGGTATAGCGCGGCTCGGCGAGCACGCGGCCCGCGCGGGCCAGCGCCCCGATCATCAGCCCGTTCCAGTCGGTCAGCACCTTGTCGTCCAGCAGGGGGCGCACGCGGCGGCAGCGGTGCTCAAACAGGTGATCGCGGCAACTCTGGAGGATGGCCTTCAGCTCGCCCGGCTGCAGGTCGCGGGCCTTGGCGCTTTCCGGCAGGGTGCGCGGCAGGTGCAGGATATTCGCGCCGGTGGCCTCGTGGGTAGCTTCGTCGCGGTAGTTGCCCGCCTCGCTGCAACCCCAGGCCCAGGCGGCTACCTCGGCGTCGGCGCCCAGCAAGTGGCGCAACTCCGCCATGCTCCAGGTGTAGAACTTGCCTTCCTCGCCCTCGCTGTCGGCGTCTTCGGCGCTGTGGAAGGCGCCGCCGTCGTCGCGCAAATCCCGCAGCACATACTCGATGGTGTCGCGGGCAGTCTCGCCGTGGCTGGCATCGCCCGTGGCCCCCAGCGCATCCAGATAGGCTTCCACCAGCAGGGCCTGGTCGTAGAGCATCTTCTCGAAGTGCGGCACCAGCCACTCGCGGTCCGTGGAGTAGCGATGAAAGCCGCCACCCAGGTGGTCGCGGATGCCGCCCGCCGCCATGGCGTCCAGCGTGCGTGCCGCCACGCGCAGCGCGGCGCCGTCGCCGCTGTGGCGATACCAGCGCAGCAGGGCCGAAAGCCGGTGCGGGGTCGGGAACTTCGGCGCGCCTTCAAAGCCGCCGCAGCGCTCGTCAAAGCGCTCCACATGCATCGCCGCGTTCTCGCGCAGGGTCTCCAGGCCCAGTTCGGCGCTGCCCGTGGGCTTGCCCTGGCGGTTCAGCCACTCGGTAATCTCCTGGGCCTGCTGCATGGCCTCGCCGCGGTTGTCTTTCCAGACCCGGGCCAGTTCCAGCAGCACAGAGCGGAAGCCCGGCTTACCCCAGCGGTCGTGGGGCGGAAAATACGTGCCCGCGGTAATGGGCTTGCCCTCGGGCGTAAGCCACAGGCTCATGGGCCAGCCGCCGTGGCCGCCGCTGATGCCCTGGGTGACCGCCATGTAGATGGCGTCAATGTCCGGGCGTTCCTCGCGGTCCACTTTCACGGGCACGAAGTGCTGGTTCAGGATGGCTGCGATTTCCTCGTTTTCGAAGCTCTCGCGCTCCATGACATGGCACCAGTGGCAGGTGGCATAGCCAATGGAAAGGAAGATGGGCTTGTCCTGGGCGCGGGCACGCTCAAAGGCGGCAGGGCCCCAGGGCATCCAGTCCACGGGGTTGTGGGCGTGCTGAAGCAAGTAGGGGCTGGACTCGCGGGCAAGGGCGTTGGGCCGGCCGTGCGTGCTCATGGGATTTCTCGGTTGCCCCGCCCGGGGACGGTGATTGTGGGGGCGGCGCCTGCCTGCAGCAACGGAAATCGCCGGGGTATACTCGCGACATGGACAGGCCGTTGGCTGCCCCGGCGCGCATCCGCCACGACTACGACGCCCTGCGCGCCTTTGTGCCACAGGTGCTGGCCAGCGCGCGGGCTCTGGCCCAGCCGCTGCCTGCCGTTGAAGCCGCGGCCAAGGCAGCACTGGCGCCACGCCTGGCGCTGGTGCGCAATCAACTGCTGGGCTCGCCGTATTACCTGGCCCGGCTGCGGCCGCTTGGCCTGGCGCCGGGCGACTTGCAGACGCTGGACGACCTGGGGCACTTCCCGGCCCTTTCGCGCGCCGAGTTTGCCGCTGCCGCCCGCGACCTGCCCGCCCTGGACCCCGGCAGCGACGCAGCCCGGCAAGCGGTGTGGGTGCGCTCCTCGGGCAGCACCGGTGAGCCCGCCGACGTGCTGAAAGACCCCTTTGACACCCTGCACATGTGGGCGGTGCTGCGCTTCTGGATGGGAGCACTAGGACTGCCGCTACCCACTGCCCCGCGCGTGGTGCTGCTGTGCGCCCTGCCCGGCGGCCTGGAGTACACATCCCGCCTGCCCGCCCTGGACGATGGCCTGCTCACGCGCATCTCCACGGCCCGTGAAGAGCCACTGCCCCGCCTGCTGCAAGCCCAGCCGCATATTCTGTTCACGGACCCCGCGGGCCTGCACTGGCTGGCTGCCCAGCCGCAGCTGCCGCGCCCCCTGCTAGCGCTTTCCAGCGCCCAGCACCTGCCGCAAGCGCTGCGCGACGAAACAGCCAGCCGCATGGGTTGCCCGGTGCTGGATTACTACTCGACCAGCGAAACCGGGGCCGTTGCCTGGCGCTGTCCCAGCGAGCCCGCGAACTGGCACACGCTGACGCCCGAGATCTGGGTGGAGAGCTTAGACGGCGAGTTGCTGGTCACGCGCCTGCGCGAAAGCGTGCTGCCCATTGTGCGCTACCGCACCGGCGACAGCGGCACGGTGGCCTTTGGCCCTTGCGCCTGCGGGCGGACTGGCTTTCGCATCTCGGGCCTTGGCGGGCGCCGCGCCTGCCTGTTCTGCACCCCCGACGGCCGAAGCGTGGATGCCTGGGCGCTGGCGTGGCTGTTCAAGTACTACGACCTGGGGGACTTTCGCCTCAGCCAG
>JADLBZ010000087.1 GCA_020847415.1 Planctomycetota bacterium | reverse complement strand
CAGTCACGACCGCCGACTGGACGGTGGCCAAGCTCTACGAAGATGTCAATCACGACAGTGCGATCAGCGCTGGCGACACTCTCCTGTCCACGGCGAACACGCTGTCCGGGGGCAAGTTCGCGTTCACTGGCTTCTCCAAGAACATCGCCTCCGGCACCTTTCAGCCCAACGCTTGCATGGTCAGTCTTACGACATCGTCCGGCGCCACGCTGGGGCACACCTTCAAGCTCTCCATTGCGGCGGCTGCCGACGTGACGGTGACCGGCGGTTATCCGGTGCAGGTGTATGGCGCCGGTGGGGCAGGCACAGCCATCGAAGGCAACGTGATGACCATCGGGATCCCGCCCTTTGGCGAGATTCACGTCATGCGCGGTGCTAACTCCGTGACCAGCGGCAGCACCGATTCCCTGGGCACAGTGGCCATCGCCAAGCAGACTTTGGCCTATGACATCAAGAACCTCGGCGGCGCTGACCTGAGCCTGTTCGGCAGCCCGGACAAAGTGGCCACGTCCAGCCTTGTCAACTGCAGTGTCGGAGTGATCCAGCCTTCCAGCCCCGTGAGCGCCGGCAGCAGCCAGCCGTTCACGCTGGAGGTGACGCCCGCGGCTGCAGGCAACTTCTCGCTGGCAGTCTCCATTGCCAACACGGACCCGGACGAGAACCCCTACACGTTCACGGTCAGCGGCACCGCCAGCGGCAGCCCGTCTCCCCCGCCGGCGCTGGACATTACCACTACCAGCCTGCCCGCCGGCGCCGTGGGCACGCCCTACAGCCAGACGGTGTCCTCCACGGGCGGAACGGCGCCCTACACCTGGACGCTGGGCACGGGTGCGCCCCCGGGCCTGAGCCTAGCCGCCGGCACCGGCAGCACGGTTACGTTCAGCGGCACGCCGACCATGGCGGGCACCTACACCTTCAACATCACCGTCTCCGACAGCAGCAGCCCCGCCCAAAGCGATACCCAGGGCTACACCATCACCATTGCCGCCGCGCCGGCAGCCTTGGATATCACCACCACCAGCCTGCCCA
This sequence comes from Planctomycetota bacterium, assembly GCA_020847415.1. Taxonomy (GTDB): domain Bacteria; phylum Planctomycetota; class UBA8742; order UBA2392; family UBA2392; genus JADLBZ01. The sequence goes on along the minus strand of JADLBZ010000087.1, from coordinate 3,101 downwards.
ACGGGCAGCAAAGCGTTGTTTACAGCACAACCGTGGACTGCACCGGCGGCACGGCGCCCTTCACCTGGACGCTGGGCGCCGGGGCGCCCCCGGGGCTCAGCCTCAGCGGTACGGGCGCCGGCGCTACGCTCAGCGGCACACCCACGGCGGCGGGGACGTACACCTTCAACATCACGGTTTCGGACAGCGCCAGCCCGGCCCAGAGCGACACACAAAGCTTCACCGTGGTGATTGCCGCGCCGGGCACGATCATCATTACCACCACCAGCCTGCCCGCCGGGGTGCTGGGTACGCCCTACAGCGCGAACATCGCGTCCTCGGGCGGTACGGGCACGCACACCTGGCAGGTCAGTGCGGGCTCGCTGCCCGCCGGGCTGGCCCTCAGCGGCAGCGGCGCTGTCGCCACGCTGAGCGGCATGCCCACGGTAACGGGGGCCTTCAGCTTTACTGTTCAGGTGACCGACGGCAGCACACCGGCCCTGACCGACGACCAGCCGCTGACGCTCACCATCGCCGCCCCGGGGGGCACTCCTGGGCCCATTAAGGGCGGCGGTGGCGGTGGAGGCGGCTGCGCCGCCGGGCCTGGGGCGGGCCTGCTGGCGCTGCTTCTGCTGGTGCCCGTGTTGCTGGCGGCACGCAGGCGGCTCCGCGCTTCCCCGCGCAGGGGATAGCCGCTGTGTGCTTCAGCAAACGGGTTGCAGGCGGGGGGCATTCAGCCCCCCGCTTTGCGTAGCGGAAGTGGTACTGTGGCTGGCCACGATGGCCCGTCGCGAACCCGGTACCCACCGCAACGTATCTCGCGCGTTGTTCATCGCGCTTCAGGTGCTTGTGTCCATTCCGCTGGCTCTGCTGCACGAGCAACTCGGCCGCTGGATTACCTGGGGCTGGAGCGGCCTGGCTGCCCTTGTGGGCGCCATCGTGCTGCTGCTGTTTCTGCGCTGGTTGGCGCGCAGGCTTGCCGCGGCACTCGGTTTCGACGATGAGTCCGGCCAGGGCTGACCGGGGTCAAGTCAGCAGGGCGGCCAGGATGCCCAATGCAGCTGACGGCAGCAGCACCAGACCGACAAAGCGGCCCACGCGCTTGCCGCCGATGAAGAATGCAATGCCGGCCTTCACAAAGGTGTTTGAGAGCACGGCAATGGCAATGGAAAGCGCCGCCACGTCGGAGCCGATGTCGTCGTGGGAGTACATGCGGGTCACCGAGATGGTGATCGCGTCCACGTCGGTCAGGCCGGCCAGCGCCGCGGCAGCATAGAGGCCGGCGTCAGAGAAGAAGTGCTTGGCGGCGGCGGCGGCCAGCCGGATGATCGCGTAGGCAGCGCCCAGCTTGAATGCCTGCTTCAGGGAGAACGGGTTGTTCAGGCGCTTTTCTTCAGTGGCTGTTTGCTCACGCGTGATGGCCCGGGTCTCGCCCTTTCGCTCCGCCACCCGCCACAGCACCAGCGCGCCAACAGTGCAGCCCGCCAGCATGCTGCCCAGCACCGGCGCAGTATGCGCCACCAGTGGCGCGTGCATCAGGGCAATCATGGTGGCCAGGCGCGGCAACATGATGGTGCAGGCCAGCACAATGGCAAAGCTGCACATGCGGGCCAGCTCGGGTTGCTGCTTGGCGCGGTCCGAGAACGTCAGGGTGACGGCTGTGCTGCTGGCCAGGCCGCCAAAGGCCGCAGTTACGCCAATGCCGCGCTTCTGGCCAAGGATGCGCACCGCTACGTAACCCACAAACGAAATGGCCGCGATCATCACGATGACCGTGCCGATCTTGCGCGGGTTCAGCGCGTCGAACATGTCCCAGGTCTGGTCCGGCAGCAAAGGCAGCATTACCGCTGCCAGCAGGGCAAAGCGCACCGTGGCAAACAGGTCCTCGCCGCTCATCTTCTGCGCAACCGCGTGCAGGGGTTCGCGCATGGCCAAGGCCGCCATGACCACGGCGCCCAGGGCCGCCGAGAGCACCAGCCGGTCGTAGAATTCGAGCGGCACGGCATCCACGAAAGGCAAGGAGCCCAGGGCAAACACCAGCAAGGCTGCCACTTCGCTGGTCAGGCCCAGGCTGGGTGATTCGCTGCTGCGGGGTTGCTTCCAGTAGGCCGAGACCAGCAGCAAGGCCAGCGCCGCAAAGGGCACAGCCAGACCAAGTACGCCAAAGCCTTGCGCCATCAGGCCGGCCAAGCCGCCAAACAGGCCGATTAGCGGGAAGGTGCGTATGCCGCCAAAGCTGCCCTTCTTGTCGGTTTGGGCTTTGCGCTCGCGCTCAACGCCCACCAAGCCGCCGACCGCGATGGCCAGCCCCATGCCCAGGGCGATTTCTTTCTCGGTGAGATCCATCAGCGTGCCCGTCAGCCGGGCGTAGTGTACCCGGCTGGGCCGCCAACTAAAGGGGTACCGGTTGTGCTTTAGGTCAGCCTTCGGCGTCGAGTGCCTTGCCCAGGTTGCCCTTGGGCGCCTGCTTGCGGGTGGCCGCGCGGCTGGTGGCCTTGGCGTTCTGGTCGGCGTTCTCGGTCTCTTCCAGGCCTTGGGCAGCGGCCTTCAGTCGCGCAAGGCGCGACTTCGCCTCGGCTTCGCGGGCCGGGACAGCCTGGTCAGGCTTGCGGACTGGGCGCATCTCAGACATGGCGCTACTGTAACGGATAACGGCGCCATCGCCAAAAGGTCGTGCGGAACTTCCATGGAAAATCAGCCGCAAATAGACCGCGGGCCGCTTGAGGAGAGCGGCCCGCGGCGAAGCACCGTGCCTGAGGGAGGCATTTTCAACAGTTACCTGTCGAAACCTTGGAGGAGGACATTCCCCAAGCACGGCAGACAAAGATTATAACGTGCGGATCTGCCTGCAAGATCGGAAAAACCTTGCAGCCCGGAACGGCAGGAAGGACGTCACGATGCAAGTCCCTGATGCGGAATATCTTACGGTGATTGCCGAGCGTGTGGCGGAAGTCCAGTTGCGCCACTTTGAGAGGTTGGAACCCGGCCAGGTGGACCTGAAGCGCAGGCGTGACTTGCTGACCGTGGCGGACCAGGAATCTGAGCGCGTCATCATTGCCGCTATCCGCGAGCGCTACCCCACCCATTCCATCCTGGGCGAGGAATCAGGCGCACACCTGGCT
>JADLBZ010000086.1 GCA_020847415.1 Planctomycetota bacterium | reverse complement strand
GCCCTACATCGTGATGCAGTTGATTGAGGGCGTGCCGGTCAGCCGCCTGGTGAACCGGCAGGGTGTGGACCCGCTGCTGGCCGTGAAGATCGCCGCCCAGGTGGCGCGCGGCCTGGCCTACGCGCACCGGCGCGGGCTGGTGCACCGCGACATCAAGCCCGACAACCTGCTGATCCTGAACAACGGCCGAGTGAAGATCACGGACTTCGGCGTTGCTGCTGCGCTGGGCACTGAACAAGCGGGCGGGCACTCCGGCAGCCCGCCCTACATGAGCCCCGAGCAATGCCGGGGCGAGCCCGTGGACGGCCGCAGCGACGTGTACAGCCTGGGCGTGACGCTGTATCTGCTGCTTACCGGGCGCCGGCCCTTCCTGGGCGAGACGGCCCAGGCGCTGATCCTGATGCACCAGCAGGATACCTACCCGGCCCTGACCACACTGCGCCCCGGCCTGCCGCGCGAAATGGAGCGCATCGTGAATCGCATGCTGGCCAAGCTGGCGGATGCGCGCTATCCCAGCGCCGAGGAAGTGGCGGAGGACCTGGAAGCGGTGGCGGAGATGATCCGCAGCCAGCGCCGCCGCACCGTGGCCTTTGCCCGCGGCGGCAACGAAAGCGGCATCTATCGCATGGCCCGGCAGGCCGCTGAGCAGGCCAGCGAGGAGCAGGACCACAACGAGACCATCGAGCTGGCCGTGCTTTCCATGACCACGCAGGCCGAGCACTCGATGACCGACGCGCAGGACGCCCTGCGCAAGGCGCGTTACGAAGACGCCCTGAAGCAGGTGGACAAGGCCCTGCTGCTGAAGGCCAACGACCCGCGCACCCACCTGCTGCGCGGGCACATTCACCGCAAGGTGCGCAAACTGGATGAGGCCCTCAAGGACTACCAGCGTGCCGTGGAGCTGAGCCCCGAGGACCCCCGCGCCCGCAGCTTTTTGGGCAGCCTGCAACGCATGATGGGGGATTTGTCGGGCGCCCGCGAGAACCTGCAGTACGCCCTGCGGCTGAATGCCCACAACGTGGAGGCGCGGATTTCGCTGGGCAAGATTTTTGAGAAGGGCAAGGCCTACAAGGCCGCCGAGCGCGAGTACGAGAAGTGTATCGAGCTGGTGCCTGCCGACGAGCGCGCCTACGTGGCGCTGGCGGTGCTGCACATTGCCCGGGGCGCTCCTGAGCAGGCGCGACCCCTGCTGGAGCGCGGCCTGGCGGTGAACCCCGCGTTTCCGGAAACGCTGTTCTGGCTCTCGGTCCTGACCGCTCCGCGCAACGCCGTGGAGGGCCTGCATCTGCTGGAGCGCGCCGTGAAGAACGGCTTCCGCGACCGCAAGCGGCTGGTGGAAACGCCCGAGTTTGCCGCCATGCAGGGGCTGGCTGCCTACCAGAACCTGGTCAAGGTCTTCGGGCAAATCCGGCCCGCGCGGAAATAGGCCATGGGCAAACTGAAGCCGATTCTTGCCGCCCTGGGCACCTGCGCGCTGGCGCTGGGGCTGATTGCATTGTGGGGCGTGCTCTCGCCGGGGCGCAGTCCCGGCGAGAATGCGGCACCCGCCAACGCGCCGGACTCGAATCGCGCCCCCAGCGGCCTTGCTTACGAGATCGTCACGCTGGAAGAGCTGCCGCCCGGCGAGCCCGCCTACTTGTGGCCCCGCAACGGACAGCGCGTGGCTTCACCCGACGTTTGGGTGATCTGGGAGACTTTTGAAGTCAGCCGCTGCCGCCTGCTGGCTCGCCACGATGCGAACCTGTGGTACGACATCGGCAGCAGCGTGGGTACCCGGCATGCCCTGGTCCTGAACCTGTCGGACTTCAGGAGTACTGCCGTCTTCTGCCTGGATTTCGAGCAGGACGGCAAGCGCTACCGCAGCGCGCCCCGCACTGTCACCTTTGCGCGCGGTGCCCGCTTCGAGCAGCGCCGCGTTGAATTCTCGACGGCGCCGGGGCAGCAGAGCTGGCCGCTGAATCTGCTGGGTGCCGACCCGGCGCGCCTGACCGGCGACTCATTCGTGAACGCGTTGTTCCCGGACTCGGTAACCGTGTTCGCCTTGCCGCGCCCCGGCACGGCGCAGGGCGGCGTCGTGGAGGTGGGAATCACCGAGGGCCAGGGGGTGCCTGCAGGCGGGTGCACGGGCTATCTGGAAGTGCACGATACCGCGGCCGACACCGTGGACCGCATCCAGATTGCACTGAAGCCGCGGTAGAGCCGATTCATGGTTCGAACTACGGGCTGGCCATGCTTGCGCCGGCTTGCCGGGCGCCGCCCGCTCTACCCAAAGCCGGCTTCCGCCGAGGGGCACAGCGCTCGCAGCACGCACGCCCCGCAGCGGGGTGACTTGGCTGTGCACACCGTGCGCCCCAGGGTCAGCAGGTTGTGGTGCAGGCTGAAGCCCTTGCCCGGCGGCACCAGGTCGCGCAGCAGTGTGTAGGTCCGGTCCCGGTTGCTGCCGGTGTCCGTGATACCCAGCCGGTTGATGATGCGGTGGACGTGTGTATCCACCGGGCAGAGGTCCGCGCCCAGGGCTTCAATCATGGTCACGGCAATGGTCTTGGCGCCGATACCCTTAATCGCTCCCAGTGCCTCTACCCCGCGCGCTGTGCCCAACTGCTGCAGCGCCTTCGCCAGCGAGTAGCTGCCCGTGGTCTCGCGCAGCCAGGCCAGCAGGGCCAGGATCGCGCCCGCCTTGGCATCCGGCAGCCCGGCTGGTCGGATGATGGCGGCCAGCTCGGTGCGGGTCAGGGCAGCCACGCGCTCCCAGGCCGGCGGTTCTACCGCTTTGGCGGCGTCCGATAGACGCAGCTTCACCTTGTCCACGGTTCCGTCCGCTGCAACAGGAAGCGCCCGCGCGTCACGGCTTACCGGTCCTTCGGCGGGCAGGGCGGCAGCCAAGGCCCGATACGCGCGCAGGGCGTTGGGGTCGGTGGTGTTCTGGCTGAGAATGGTAAGGACCAGGATCTCGAGGGGGTCCTTGGGGCCGTCCCACACCGGCACGCCCAGGTGCTGTTCCAGCAAGTCAATCACGAGCGCCAGCCGCCGGCGCGGGTCGGCTTCAGGCCGGGCCTTGCCGGTCTTTCGCCCCTTGGGGCTGCGCTTCAGCGGTGTCAGGCGCGCGGGCATGCGGGCCTATGGACTCGTGGCCATCACAGCCAGGAAGACAATCACTGTCCCCAGCGTTTCCAGGCCGCCAATCACGATGCCCGCAATGGCCATGCCGCGGCCCGTCTTGGGGCCGGCGGGCTCGCACTCCTTGAGCGCCGTGAACCCCAGGATCACCGAGACGATGCCGATGAGCGGGCAGGTGGCAAAACCCGCCAAGGCCACGACCAGCGCGGCAATGGCCATGCCGCTTGTCGAGCGCGGTGCGGGGTAGGGCGACGCCGCGGCATACCCGTAAGGCGCCGCGTATCCGCTTTGCCCGTACTGCTGGGGGTACGCCGGTTGTTGGGGATAGGCCGTCTGCTGCGGATACGGATAGCCTGCCTGCGGGTACTGCTGCGGGTAGGCTGTCTGCGCGTAAGCGCCAGGCTGGGCGTATTGCTGGGCATATGCGGCCTGCTGCTGCGGGTATGCGACTTGCGGGTATCCAGCCTGCGCGTGCGGAGATGCCCCCCGTGGCTGCGGGTAGGTAGCAGCCCTGCGCTGCCCGGTCACGGGCGGGCGCGTGCCGGCTTCCCATGGCGCAGCCTGGAACCCGGACGACTGTTCCTGTGGCGCTTCTGCAGCTGTGGGGGGCACGGGCGAAGCCTCGGCCGTGGCCGGTGGCGCGGCAGGTTCTGCGGGGGCCGCTGCGGCCGCTGGCTGGGGCTCTGAGGAGGCGGGCTCAACAGCCGGCACGTCCACGCCGACCGCGATGTCGCCGGCGCGGAGCTTGAAGCCGGTCTCGACGTCCTCAATGGACGCGTTGGCAGGGATGCGCCCCGAATGCACGCCTTCGGCAATGACGCTCGCGGCAAAAGGTCCCCGCGGCCCGGACTTCGTCTGGATGTAGTACTGTGTCATGGCCCACCGGCCGGGGATTATAGCAACGCCTTCGCGTTTAATGCGGGTTGCCTTGCCGGCCTGCCTATGCCACAAGTTCCCGCTGCCGGGCCGGCACTAGTGGTTCGTAACCATTGAGTTCAGGGGTGCTCCATCCATCGCTTGCGGTCTTTTCCGCGACAGCGAG
>JADLBZ010000085.1 GCA_020847415.1 Planctomycetota bacterium | reverse complement strand
CCGGGTTCCAGAACCGATTCTTCGCGCCCATGAAGACCCGACCAACGGCACCGGCTGCCGCGTCGTCCATGACATGGGCCTCCGCATACTGAGTGGCCGAGGCACGGCGTACCTTCACGTCGATGAAGATGTCCGATGGCTTCTTCGGTGCAGCAGAAGCCACACCAAACACCAACAACACGGCAGAACTCGCACAGGCCATGCGCATGAGGTTCATCGGAGCGCTCTCCTCGGTTCCAGACAATGATGAGAAACCGTACATACTTTCGGAATGAAGTCTAATGTATGTTCACGCAAAGTATCTGGAACGATAACCTCACCGCGAATGGCTGCGTCGGGTGGTGTGACATCCTGTGGTGGTTGCGTATGTGCGAAGGCACGCAGGCTGGCTGCGTTTGCCTGTGCAAGACGCCAGTCGCTCTGCGTGAGCTCTATCGCGTAATGGCCAGCCGGCCGGGGTGGTCGGCCACCACTTCGCCGATCACGGCTGCCGCCAGCGCCTTGTGCTTCTTCAGCGAGGCCACCATCGCGTCGGCCTTGGCGGCAGGCACCAGGATGGCCAGCCCGCCCGAGGTCTGGGCGTCGCAGCACAGCAGTTGCTCGGCCTCGGTCACGTTGGGCGCGAAGTCCACCTGCTGCTTGAAAAACGTGTGGTTCTTCTTGGTGCCGCCGGGGTAGCAGCCCTCGGCAATCAGTTCCATGGTGCCCGGCAGAAGGGGCAGGGCGTCCACGTTCAGCCGCATGCCCACGCCGCTGGCCTTGGCCATCTGCTGCAGGTGCCCGACCAGCCCGAAACCCGTGATGTCGGTGGCAGTGTCGGCGCCCACTTCGTCCATGGCCTCGCCCCCGGGACGGTTGAGGCCCGCCATGCACTGGATGGCGGCGTCAATCTGGGCCTCGGTGCGCTTGCCGCGTTTGACCGCTGTGGTCTGCACGCCCACGCCCAGGGGCTTGGTCAGCACGATTTTGGCGCCGGCCCTGGCGCCGTTGTTGGCCTTGACATGGGCGGGGTCCACGAGGCCGGTAACGACCATGCCGTACTTGGGCTCGGCGTCGTCAATGCTGTGGCCGCCCACCACGAAAATGCCTGCCTCGGCGGCTTTGTCGGCACCGCCGCGCAGGATCTGGTTCAGGGTGTCGTGCCCCAGGGTGGCCAGCGGGAAGCCCACGATGTTCAGGGCAAACAGCGGCCGCGCGCCCATGGCGTAGATGTCACTGATGGAGTTGGCGGCAGCGATCTGCCCGAACAGGTAGGGGTCGTCCACGATGGGCGTAAAGAAGTCCAGCGTCTGCACCACCGCCTGCTTGTCGTTGATGCGGTAGACCGCGGCGTCGTCGGACCACTCATGGCCCACCAGCACGTTCTTGTCCGTCACCTTCGGCAATCCGCGCAGCACCTGGCCCAGGTCCGCGGCGGAGAGTTTGCAGCCTCAGCCGGCGCCGTGTGAAAGCTGGGTGAGTCGCGGCTTGGCGGGGGCTGGGTTGGCCAGGGTCATGGCGGGTCACCTGTTCTTAAATGGCGGGTGAAGTTAGCAACGCTGAAGCCGGGGCGCAGCTTCCGGCAAACTGCGCCCGTGGCCCGGCGAAGTACTAAGACACGCCGCCTTCGGGCGTCATCAGGGCCACGATGGCGCCGGTGGGGTCCTTGATCAGGCAGAAGCGGCCCACCTGCGGGATGTCCATGGGCGGGTGCACGCTCTCGCCACCCAGGCTCAGGGCCTTCTGGTAGCGCATGTCCACGTTGTCCACGGCGATGTAGGCCATCCAGTGCGCCGGAATCTGCGAGGGGAACTGCGGCTCGGCCATTTTCATCATGCCGGCCACGCTGACGCCGCCCGCCTTCATGATGCGGTACGGCGGCTGGTTGGGGCCCATGGGCCAGTCCAGGTGCGTCCAGCCCAGCAGCTTCTCAAAGAACGCGACCGCGCCGTCGTCGTCGCGGGTCATCAGCTCGTTCCACATGAACGAGCCGTGGCAGGGCTTGGGCATCTGCTCGGGCTGGGCGGCCTTCTTGGCGGGTCTGCTGGCCGGCTTTTTTGCCGGCTTCTTTGCGACCCTCTTGGGTGCCTTCTTCACGACCTTCTTGGCGGGCTTCTTTGCGGCTTTCTTGGCGGGCTTGCGCTTGGCCATGATTGGTCTCCACTTGGGAACGGGCGGATGTTAGCAGTGGGGGGCGACAGGCTTCACGCAAATAACGGTGCTATGCTTTCGTCACGGCTGCCCTGCCCGCCGAGCAGGTCTACTTCTTCGCGCACGCCATGCTGCGCGAGGTTGCCTATAGCCTTCTGCTGCCCTCGGCACGCTCTGAACTGCACGCCACGGCCCTGCGGGTGCTGGAGCAGGCCCTTGCCGACGACCCGGGGCCCGTGGCGGCCGAGCTTGCCCATCACGCCCGCGAGGCTGCCCGCGAAGCCGGACCCGACGAAGCCCTGCGGCTGCGCCGGGCCGAGGCGCGCTTCCTGCATATGGCCATCGGGCGGGCCAGCCGGCGCGATGATGTAGCTGCACAACTTGAGCTGACCGCCCTGCAACTCGCCAATGAGGCAGCGGACCCGGCACAGCGCCTGCGGGCACACATCACGCGCTGTGGAGCTTTCGGCAACCGGGGCCAATCCGACCAGCTGCTGCATGCCGCGCAGGAACTTGCCCTGTGTGCGGCACAGCAGGGCAATACTGACGCCGAGTTTGACGGCTTGGCCTTTGTCGTGCAGGCCCGTCTCGCGCACGGAAAGCCCGAGCTCGCGCAACAGGCGATTCGTGAGGCCGAGGCGGGGCACCGCAGCACATCGGATTACGCGCTGGCGCGCCTGGCCGCAGCCAAGGCTTCCGTCGCCAATGCCACAGGAGACGACGCGACCGCCGAAGCGGGCTTCACGGCGGCGCTGGCAGCCTGGCAGCGGGCCGGTGTGCATAGCATGGCCCAGGCCTGCAAGGGCAACCTGGCCAATCTGCTGGGCGGCACAGGGCGTCGCGCACAGGCTGAAGCCATGCTGCGTGAACTGGCGGCAGAGCTGGAGGCGGAAGGTAACCAGCGCGTGCTTGGCGTGGCCCTGGTGAACATTGCCAGACAGTGTCTGGGGCAGAGGCGCCTCGAAGAGGCAGAGGACCTCTTTCGCAGGGCATTGGTGCCGCTGCGCGCCACGGGACAGTTGCGCTCGGAGAGTTTTGCCCTGGGCAACCTGGCGGAGGTGCTGGTGGCGACCGGTCGCCTGGACGAAGCAACCGCGGCCCTGGATCGCGCCCTCGAACTGACCAGCGAACTTGCCCTGCCCGTCTATCACGCCGCTTACCAGTGCACCCGGGCCGGTTTGCTGCTGCTGCTGGGCCACGAGCGCGAGGCACAGGAACTGGTGGAGGTTGCCCGGGGCGACTTTGAGGCCACCGGCAGCGCGGCTTACATCCCCGAGTTTTGCGACATCTGGCGCCTGCGCATCGCCGCCGGCCTGGCCTGTACTGAGCCGGCGCAGCGCGGCACGGCCCGTCTCGCTGCCCAGCCGCCGCAGGCCGCCTGGGTTCGCGTTGTGCGCGAGGTGCTGGCCGGCATGACGGCAGCGTTACAATGCCGCCGCAATGCCGCCGGCACCGACCTTGCCCGCAACGTGAACGCCGGCGAGGCATTGTTGGCCGAGCTGGAAGCCGCCGTGCGTGAGGGGCGCGCCGCACTGGTGTACTACGGCTACCTGGTCTCGGAGCTGCGGCCGGAGCTGAGGCGGGCGTTGTTGCAGCGCCTGGGCGAGCGGCGCCCATCGTGGGTGCGCGCCATGAAGGCTGCCCGCCCGGACCTTTTTGCCGCGCTAACGGCCCCGTAGTGCATTCAGGCCAGCAGGCGCAGCGCCTGGCTGACCAGCTCGGCGTTCTTGAAGGGCCGGGCCACCGTCGCGTTGACCAGCGGCTTCACAGCAGGGGCGAGCGACGGCGCACGTCGGCCCTGCACCAGCAACAGCACCCGCGAGCGCTGCCCCTGGTCGCTGCGCTTGAACTTGGCGATGAAGTCGGGCCCGTCCAGCACCGGCATGCGCCAGTCCACGATGGTCAAGTGCGGCTCCACCCAGGCCGCCTTGTCCAGCGCCTCGGCGCCGGTTTCGGCCTCGAACACCACGAGGCCCTGGCCCGTAAGCAGGCGATGAATGCGGCTGCGCAGGGTGGGGGAGTCGTCCACCACCAGCACGCGGCGCTCATCGGCCTTGGGCGGCAGGGTCTCGTTCAGCGGCTGCAGGGCCAGCTTCATGGCTCGAGCCATGGCCTGCTCCATTTCTGCCGCCACGCCGGCCATGCCCGCGTAGTGATAGAGGATGGACATGGCCGCGTCCGAGGGAAAGAAATCGCCGTAGCCGTGCAGCACCGCGCTGACCTGGCCCAGCACGCAATGGTGCATTTCGTTGACGGCGTTCAGCTTCGCCACGTCGGCGCGGTTGTCTCGTACAGCCACCCGCGCCAGCACCGAGAGCTCAATGCCCAGCGCGGCATAGAAGCGAGCCGCGGTCTGCGGGTCGCGGGCCTCCAGAAACCGGGTTGCCTCCTTGCGCATGGCCGGAACATAGCATTGGCGGCGGCGGTCGTGATATGGGCGTTCACGGGCGCGGTGTTCGCGGGTGTTTGGGATTGGGGGAGTCGGGAGAGGGGAGACGGGAGATAGCAGCCGCTCAATCCTGGTCCAGATTGCCTCCGCGCTGCGTTTTCAATCCAGCCGTTGCCATTCTCGGCGTCTTGGCGAGAGCCGCAGTTCGAAGAGGCTTCAGCGGCCGGGACGGCCACGCCACCAAAGGCAACTGCACGCGGGCGAGACGCCCACGCCACCAAAGGCAACTGCACGCGGGCGAGACGCCCACGCTACCAAAGGCAACTGCACGCGGGCGAGACGGCCACGCCACCAAAGGCAACTGCGGCCGGGATGCCCACGCCACCAAAGGCAACTGCGCGCGGGCGAGGATGCCCGCATCACGAACGGTACGCGACCGGGCACTTGTCTGGCGGATCAGGGCCTATCCGTGGATGGACGCATGTGCCTTTGCATCCGCAGGGCGATGCCCGCTACTCGGAAAGAGCAGATGCAGTTCGTTCTACACGTAGCCGGCGGGGTGAAGCAGGCCCGCCGTTTCTTCCTGCCCGGTCATCAGGTTCATGTTCTGCACCGCCTGGCCGGCACCGCCCTTGACCATGTTGTCGATCGCCGCCATGCCCACCAGCATGTCGCCTTGCGCGCGATAGGCGAGGTGGATGTTGTTTGTTCCCTGCACCAGCCGCAACTCGGGCGACTCTTTCACGATATGGATGAAGGGCTCGTTGCCGTAGGCGTCCCGGATTACCTCGTTGTAGGCCGCCATGGTCTTCTGGTTGCTGAGCGGGATGAACGCCGTAACGAAGATGCCGCGCACAAACGGCCCCGATTGCGGCACGAAGAACAGGTCAAAGTCGTTGTCCTTGTGCAGGCCCTCCAGGAACGGCACAACCTCAACCACGTGCTGGTGCTCCAGCACCTTGTAGGCGCGCACGTTCTGGGCGCGCTCGGGGTGGTGCGTGGTCTGGGCCGGCTTGTTGCCCGAGCCCGAGCTGCCGGTGATGCCCGTTACGGTGATCTCGCCCACCAGTTCGCCGTGGCGGGCAAAGGGCGCCAGCACGGCATTGATGGCGGTGGCAAAACAGCCGGGGTTGGCCACGTACTGGGCCGCGCGCAGGCGCTCGCGCTGCAGCTCGGTAAATCCATAAACAAAGCGCGACTGCAGCTCACGGGCAGTGTGCTTGGTCTTGTAGTAGGCCTCCCACTTGTCGAACACCGGGCTGCGGAAGTCGCCCGAGGCATCCACGACCTTGACGCCTGGATACTCGCGGGCGATCGCGCTCATGGTCTCCATGGCGCCGCCGTGGGGCAGGCACAGGCCCACCATGTCCACCTCGCGCAGCATCTCGAGCTTGAACTCGCAGAACTCCTGGTGCACGTACCCGCGCAGGTTGGGAAACACCTCCGCCACGCGCTTGCCGGCGCTGGACTCGCTGGTCACCCATGCCAGCTCAAAACCCGGGTGGGTACACAGCAGCCGCATCATCTCGGAACCGATGTAGCCGGTGGCGCCGGCGATGCCCACGCGAACCTTGCCCATGGCGTTCTCCGTGCTTGCAGGGCGCGCAAAGTAGCGCGCCGGCGCTGCCACGAAAAGGGAGCTGCTACAGCAGAGTGAGCAGGCGTTCCCAGCTCAGGTCCAGCAGGCTGGTCAGCTCCAGGTCGGCATGGCTGATGTCGTACTTGCCACGGTTGCCCTCGTGGATGCCCACCACCTTGACTCCCGCCCGCCGCGCAGCCGTGACACCGCTGGGGCTGTCCTCAATCGCCACGCAGCGGCTGGGGTCCACGCCCAGGCGCTGGGCAGCGGCCAGGAAGGGTTCCGGGTCCGGCTTGCCGCGGCTGTAGGTGTCGCAGGCCACCACATGGCGGAAGGCATCGGCGAGCTTCAGCGCGGCAAGCACCGTGCCGGCCTGGGCGCTGGTGCTGCCGGTGACCAGTGCCTGGGGGGCCTTGGCGGCGAACTCGCGCACGCGCTGCACGGCGCCGGGCAGGGGCGCCACGCGGGCCAGGCGCGGCAGGTAGTCGCGATTGAACGCGTCCCGGATGCGGCTGACGTCGGCTTCACCCAGGCTGTAGAGCTGGGCCATGCCGCGGTAGAAGTCGGCCTCACTTTGCCCGATCAGGCGCGAAAACAGGTCATCGGGCAGGGCAATGCCGGCGGCTTCCTGGAAGGCCGAACGAACCACCTCCCACACCAGGTGCTCGGTGTCCACCAGGGTGCCGTCCATATCCCACAGGATCGCTGCAAACATCGTCTGCTCCGGCAAACAGAACGCCGGGCGGGCGCAGGCCCACCCGGCGTGCGCGTCAGAAGCTAAACCCGGGACTTTGCCTCTTCCATCAGGGCCTCAATGTCCTCGACGGTTTTGGGGCAGTCCTTGGTCAGCACGTCCGGCTCGCCCGTGGTGACCAGCACGTCGTCCTCGATTCGCACGCCGATGCCGCGGTACTTCTCGGGCACGTCGGTGCGTTCCTGGGCGATGTACAGGCCGGGCTCCACAGTCAGCACACAGCCGGGGCGCAGGGCCACCCAGTCGTCGCCGTTCTTGTAGTCGCCCACGTCATGCACATCCATGCCCAGCCAGTGGCCGGTGTTGTGCATGTAGAACTCGCGGTAGGTCTTGGGCGCCTTCTCGCGGTCCTTGGCCGGGTCCACCTTCTTCAGCTTGACGTCCTCGTCCCACTGCTCCTGGGCGGCAATGATCTTCTTGGGTTCGCCCTTGAGCAGCCCCATGGCCACGATGCCCTCGGTCAGCACCTCCACGGCACGGTTGTGGCCCTCGCGGAAGCTGCGGCCCGAGCGCACGCAATCAATGGAGGCAAGCTGGGCCTTCAGCACCCAGTTGTAGACCTCGGCCTGGGCCTCGCTGAAGCGCCCGCTCACCGGCCAGGTGCGCGTGATGTCGGCCGAGTAATAGCCAAACTCGCTGCCGGCATCCACCAGGAGCAGGTCGCCGTCACGCAGCACGGCGTCGTTCTCGTGATAGTGCAGGATGTTGGCATTGTCGCCCGAGGCCACGATGCTGCCGTAGCCGTTGCGATGGCAGCCGTGCTTGCGGAACACGTACTCAACCTCGGCCTGGACCTCGTACTCGTGCAGGCCGGGGCGCGTGGCCCGCATGGCCGCCTTGTGCGCCTCGGCGGTGATCCGGCACGACCGCCGCAGGTAGCGCAGGTCGTCCTCCGTCTTGATCAGCCGCATGTCGCTGAGGATCTGGGCCGGGTCGTGCAACTCGCTGGGTGCGTTGAAGCCCTGGCGCTTCATGGCGCGCACCTTGTTGAGCCAGCCGGTCACCCTCTGGTCAAACTCGTCGTCCTCGCCCAGGTGCACATACAGGCGCTGCACGTTGCGCAGGTACTCGGGCACCTTGGTGTCAATCTCGTCCACGGTGAAGGCCGCGTCCGCGCCGTAGCGCGATGTAGCGCCCTCGGGCCCCGCGCGGCGGCCGTTCCAGATCTCCATCATCTTGTCGCGCTTGGGCACGAACAGCACAAAGCCGTGCTGCCCGTGTTCCTTGATGACCAAGGCCAGCGAACCGGGCTCTTCAAAGCCGGTCAGGTAGAAGAAGTCGCTGTGCTGGCGGTAGTCGTGCGAGACGTCGCCGTTGCGGGGGTACACCCGCGCGGCTGGAAACACCGCCACGCCCGGCTGCATGCGGCGCAGCAACTCGTCTCGGCGGCGGCGGAAAATGGCACTGTCGAAATGTGAAGACATGAAGATCCCCTGCGGGGCCCCTTAGTGCTGCCCGTGCGCGCAGTGTAGCCCTGAAACCGCCCCATTGGCTAGCAGGCCGTTGAAGAAGTCGCCGTTGGCGCCTTCCTCAACGGAAAGCAACTGCCCGGCTCGCGGCGTGAAGCCGCCGCCGACCGGCCCGTGCAGCCGCGCGGGCCGGGCAGGGCGTTGAAAAGGACTTCTTCAGCGCCCTGCTAGTGCTGCATGCCTGTTGAATCCGGGGCGTCAGCTCCGCCCCGCATCCGCGTCAGGCCGCGACGGGCGCTCGCCACACGCGCCCTTCGGGCTTCTGTCGCTCGCTGTCGCGGAAACAACCGCAAGCGTGGCATGGAACCCATCAGTTCAACGAGCATGAAACACCAGCCGCCGGATGCGGCAGGGAGCCTTCTGCGGCTGCATCCGCGTTAGTCTCAAGCGCCCCGGCGCACGGCGGCGCGTGCGGCGTTGATCTGCTCGATCACCTCGGCGCGTTCGCGCTGGTGAATGCGCCGCAGGGCCGCATCGTTGGCGATGTTCGCGTCTACCTCGGCATGGATGGCCCGCACTTCCTCGCGCGTGATCTTCAGGACGTTCTCGCTGAACACGTCCGTGGTCTTCAGCGAACGCGCCAGGGTGCGCACCGCAAACACCAGCGGCAGCGCGCAAAACAGCCTTATGTCGCGCTCTGACGCCGGCACCGTCAGCGTGTACTCCAGGGCCTCGTCCAGCCACATCAGGGTCATCTCGGCGAGGCCGGCCTCCACCTCGCGGCCGCGCGGGTCGCCGGGGTTCTGCAGCAGCGTACTCAGGTCAATGCCGGCTGCGGCAAACAGCTTGTGGGGCACATAGGCCACGCCGCGCTGGATGTCGTCGGTGACACCCTTGAGTATGTTCGTGACCTGCAAGCCGAGGCCAAAGCTGATGGCGCGCTCGTCCAGCCGCGCCTTCACGGCGGGCGTGATGCTCTTGCGGTCCAGTGCCCACTCGTTGCACAGCAGCTTGCCCACGGTGCCGGCCACGTAATAGCAGTAGCGCTTCAGGTCTTCTTCGTCCTGAAGGCGAAGGCCCTCGCCGCGCAGTTCGCGCAGCACGGTTTCAGCCATGCCCTCGGCCATCTCCACAATGCTGACGTGCATGGCCTCGCGTGCCCCGGGCCGGAAGCTGTGCAGGGCCTTCAGCACGGTGGTGGTGTGGCGGCACAGTTCGTGGTCGGGGCCGTCCAGGGCCGGGTCGGCGAACATGCGCTCGACATCGGCGGCCAGCATGGGCCAGTTGTGCGGCTCGTTAAACGTGCGGGACCACGAACGCAGCAACGCGGCGCGGGGCTCGGCGGGCAGGGTGGTGGTGTCCTCGATGGTGTCGAGGATACGGCAGATCAGGTAGGCAACGCCGATCTCGTCGCGCAGGGGCTCGCGCAACAGCTCGATTCCCAGCGCAAAAGTGCGCGAGACCGCCGGCAACGCGGAACGGCAATACGCCTGGACTTCAAGCGCAAGGGGCATCTGTGCAGCTCCTGCAAAGCGGCGCAGTATAAGAAGCGCCCGCCCCGCCGGAATAGCGGTTCCTGACACTCGCTCGCGGGGGTGCTTGCCTGCAACGCTTGCGGTCGTTTCCGCGACAGCGAGCGACAGAAGCCCGAAGGGCGCGTGTCGCGAGCACCTGACGCAAGACTCCGACGCGACTCCGACGCACAGCGGACCCCTCACATCAAGGGGCACGACGCAATAGCGCCCCTGCCGCACATGCTTTTTCGCCCCGGCGCGACTACCCTGTGCCCACGGAGGTGGGCCATGGCCAAAGACGACGGCAAGGTGAAGGGGTTTGCCAACGAGTTCGGCTTCGGGCCGAGCGACCACCCGGAGGTGAAGCCCCAGCCGCTTCGCCTGCTGGCTGTGTCGCAGTTCGCCGGCGCCAACCGCGACGCCACACCGCGCGCCATTGACGCCCACGACTTTGACCGCGTGCTGGCGGCCCTCAAACCCGCGCTTTGGCTGACCGTGCCCAACCTGCTGGGCAGCCGCGAGAAGACGCTCGACCTTGAGCTGCGTTTTGCCGCCCTGGCTGACTTTGAACCCATGCGGGTGGCGGCAGCCCTGCCCGCCCTGCGCGGCGCGGCGGGCCTGCTGGCTGCGCTGGACGATCTGGAGAAGGGCAAGTCCGCGCCCTCGCAACTGGCCGCCCGGCGGGCCGAATTCGGCCCCGCACCTGCCGTGCTGGAGGTGCTGGACAGCGTAACCGGGGCCCCGCCCGCGGCCCCGGCGGCGAAAGGCGGCGAGGGCTCGCTGGACCGCATTTTCGACATGGTGCAAAGCAAACCGGCCGCGGGCTCAGCCATTGATGCCTTTGCGGCGGGCCTGGGCGGCGGCAGCGGCAACCGCGACGTGGCTGCCCCCCGCGCCCGCCTGCGCCGCCTGCTGGAGCAGCAGCTTGCCGCCATTCTGGGCCACCCCGAGTTCCGCGAGCTGGAGGCCCGCTGGCGCGGCCTGCACGCCCTGTGCCGCAGGCAGGGCGAGGCCCGCGTGGACGTGCTGGCCTGCCCCGCCGGCAACGCGGCGGAATGCATTCGCGCCAACGCCAGGCAGGCCTACGCCCTGGTGCTGGTGGACGCGCCCTTTGCCAACACGCCGGCCGCACTGGACGAGCTGCAGGCACTGGCCGAGCTGGGCGAGGAGTTGCAGGCCCCCGTTGTGGTGGCACTGGGCGAGGAGTTCTTCGGCATGACGCCGGCTGAGCTGGCCCGGCACACTGCACCCGCCACCATTCTGGACGACGCGCGCTTCGACAAGTGGCGCAGCCTGCGCGAAAAGGAGTGCGCCCGCTGGCTGGGCTGCGCCCTGAACGGCTTCCTGGCCCGCCCACCCTGGACAGCCCGCCACAACTACGCCGAGCCCGTGCGCAGCGACGCCGACCTGCTGTGGGCCTCGCCCGTTTGGCTGGTGGGCGCTGCTGCGGCGCGCAGCTTCACCCAGACCGGCTGGCCCGGCGCCCAGACCGGCGTGGCCGACGGCGAGATCGCCCAGCTACCCGTGTGCGCACGACCCGGCGACGACAACCAGTTCCCGTTGCAGGTGGTTCTGCCGGACACGCACCTGAAGGACCTCGCCCGCGCCGGCCTTGTGCCTCTGATGTGTCAGGCCAACCATGACTCGGCTTGGCTGCTGCTGGACCCGGTCGTGAAGCGCCCCAGCCGCGACGAAGAAAAGGGCAAGGTGGCGACGATCTCGTGGCAGATGCTGGCGGCGCGCCTGGGCGCGCTGGTGCTGGGGGCACGCGCGACGCTGGTGGCGGTGAACGACGAAGGCGCCACCCGGGCGAACTTTGAGCGCTTCTTGCACGGGTTGCTTGCGGAAACCGGCCCCGGCCACGACGTGCGCGTGGCGATGGAAGGCGCCAACCTGCGCCTGGTGCTGGAAACGGGCCGGCGCCTTCTCAACGGCGCCCGCTTTGAGTTCGGCATACCCCTGGAGTAGGAACGGCCCTCACCCGCGGGGCGCCAGGAAAGGCAACTGCGGTTGTCCACGGATCAACACAGATTCACATAGACAACAGCAACCACACGCGAGTAGGCCGCCAGCCCACGCAGTTATCCGTGTGTATCCGTGTGCATCTGTGGATTCACGCCGTTGCTTCTGTGATGTGGGGCTGCGCAGCAGCGCTCCGGGGCAGGCACCGCCTGACCCGGAATCGCCCGCGGAAGCCGTTGCCGTTCGTGATGCGGGGCTGCGCCTCTGCGTG
>JADLBZ010000084.1 GCA_020847415.1 Planctomycetota bacterium | reverse complement strand
GCGGGTGATCCGGCGCGGCACCAACCCGGGCCGATCGCTTGCGACGGGCATCAAGGGGCGTTGGCCCAGGTCAGCACCAGCCGCGCCGCGCCGCGCGGAAAGAGCTCGAAGGCCTCAAAGCCCGCCTCGGCCAGCACCGTCTCACCGGCCTGCAGCACGGCGGGTTCCAGCACATCGCGGGCGCGGGCAGAAAGCTCCAGCGCCCCCTGGATACAGGTCAGCAGGGTGAACCCGGGCCAGTGGCGCCGAATCTGCACGGGCTCGCGCAGGTCCACAAAGCGCACGCCAAACGGACCCTGCTCCTGCAACGTCATGTCGCCGGCCGGGTGCAGCACCGGCGGCAAGGGCAGGTCCCAGCGGGCTGTAGCCAGACCCTCCTGCACCTGCATGTCGCGGGGTGCCCCCGCACGCGGGAAGTCCCACAGCCGCAGGGTCACGCCGCAGTTCTGCTGAAGCTCCAGCAGGCACAGGCCGCCGCCCAGCGCGTGCACCATGCCCGCCGGGTTGAAGAGGTAATCCCCTGTCTGCAGGGGCCGCGCGTTCAGCAGGGCGGCGGGCTCGCCGCCGGGCAGGGCAGCCGTGAACCGGGCCGCCGTCACGCCGGGCTTCAGCCCCTGGTACACCACCGCGCCGGGGGCGGCCTCCAGCACCAGCCAGGCTTCGGCCTTGCCGCGGCGGCCGGGCTGGTCGCCGGGGTGCACCTGCACGGAAAGCGGCTGTTCAGTGTCCAGGAGCTTCAGGGCCAGCGGGAAGCCGACGGCCGGGGCCAGTTCGCCCAGCAACGCCTGCGGACGCCGGGAGAGCAACTGGGCCAGCGTACTGTCACGGCAGGGTCCGGCTGCCACGACGCTGGACTGACCCGGCAAGTCGGCCACCTCGATGCTCTCGCCTGTGCCGGGCGGCAGGTCCGCAGCCAGGGCCGGGAACAGCCGTGACAAGCGCGAACCGGCCCAGGGCTTGGCCACCGGGATGCGGTGAAAACGCAGCAACAGCGGCTGATCCACAGTGCGATTGTAGCCTGCTCCCCCCGTGGCCGTCGCCCGCGTGGTGGCTAAAGTTGAGGCATGGAGTCCCCGGCCGCCGAGCAACCAAAGGGCAGGCCAGACCGCCGCAACCTGCGCGCGGCTGTGTACACCCTGCTGCTTGTGGGTGCATGCGCCTTGACGGTGTGGGTGTGGCTGCGCGATGTTCAGCCGCACTCGGCGCGGCGTGAACGCGAGCGCCACCACGAGCACGACACCCCGCCGGGACCCCGCGGCGAGTCTGAGGCCCACCTGCGCCAGGTGGCGCAGGCGCTGCTGGCCTATCGCGACCAGCTCGGCGGCGGCGTGCGCTGGCCCCATTCCCTGCAAGAGCTGGAGGATATGCAGCTTCTGCCCGAGGGGTGTGAGTTGACCGGCGTGATCTCGCGCCGCCCGCTGGGCTATCACGCCGACATGCCTGCCGGCCACGACCCCGGCCGCTGGGTGCTGTGCGTGGATGCCGAAGTAGGCTGGCGCCGGGTGCGCGGCAGCCCCTACCCCGTGCGGGGGGTGCGCACCGCCGTGGTCATCCTGGGCGACGGCACCGTGACCACCCTGGGCGAAGACGACATTGACCGCTACGGCCCCTCGGGCTTTGGCCTGCCCGACGCGAGGTAAGCCATGCAGATCACCGTGAACAGCCAGCCGCGCGAAGTGCCCGAGGGCACCACCCTGGCCCGCCTGGTAGAAGACCTGGGCCTGCGCCGCGACCGCATTGCCGCCGAACGTAACCTGAAGGTGGTGCCCAAGGCCCAGTACGAAGCCACCGCCCTGCGAGAGGGCGACCGGCTGGAGATCGTTACTTTTGTGGGCGGCGGATAGCCGCACGGACGACCGCGATGAACGAACGAGAACTGGATTCCGCTCTGGTGGTGGGTAAGCACAGCTTTCGCAGCCGGCTGATGGTCGGCACGGGAAAGTACGCGACCTTCAGCCAGATGCGAGAGTGCCTGGAGGCCAGCGCCACCGAGTGCGTCACCGTTGCGGTGCGCCGCGTGAAACTGGACGGCCCCAAGGAAGACAACCTGCTGAACCACCTGGACCTGGGCCGCTACAAAGTGCTGCCCAATACAGCCGGGTGCTTCACGGCCGACGATGCCGTGCGCACGGCCCATTTGTCACGCGAGCTGCTGGACACGGACCTGGTGAAGCTGGAAGTGCTTTCCGACCCCAAGACCCTGCTGCCTGAGCCGGTGGGCACCCTGCAGGCTGCGCGCGAGCTGGTGAAGGAGGGCTTCACCGTGCTGGTCTACACCAGCGACGACCCGGTCATGGCGCGCCACCTGGCGGACCTGGGCGTGGCCAGCGTCATGCCCGCGGGCAGCCCGATTGGCAGCGGCCAGGGCGTGCTGAACCCCAACAACCTGCTGATCATCCTGGAAACGGTGCGCGCGAAGTACGGCATCCCCATCATCGTGGACGCCGGTGTGGGAACAGCCAGCGACGTGACGGTGGCCATGGAGCTGGGGGCCGACGGCGTGTTGCTGAACACCGGCATTGCCCACGCCAAGGACCCGCTGCGCATGGCGGTGGCCATGCGCGATGCCTGTCGCTCGGGGCGGCTGGCGCACCTGGCCGGCCGGATCCCGCGCAAACTGTACGCCAACGCGAGCAGCCCCATGGAGGGTCGCATCGCGCCTGCCAAGCCGGGCGGTGTGCCGGGCGAATAGGGCGCGGACCCGTTGGCAGCACGTGACAGGGACCTCCGCCGGGCGTCTCGCCCGACCAGCCCCTCGGCCACAGCTTCTTATGCCCGGGCCAGCGCGGCGCCTTCCAGCGGGGCAAACTCGCCCGCCTTGGTGCCCGTCATGCACTTCTTGTGGATGATGTGGTACTCGAACTCAGGCCGGAACTTCTGGATGTAGCTCTGCACCGGCATGATCAGCGAGTCGGCCAGGAAGCAGATGGTGCGGCCCTTGATCATCACGCTGACCTCGTTCATCAGGTCCACGTCGCCGTCATGCCCGTGGCCAAACTCGATGCGGTGGCAGAGCTTCTCCAGCCAGCCCAGGCCTTCGCGGCAGGGCGTGCACTGGCCGCAGGACTCGTGGTGGTAGAAGCGCGCCAGGTTCAGCAGCGCGTTGACGATGCAGGTGTCCTTGTTGAACACAATCAGACCGGCGGAACCCAAGAAGCTGCCCGCGGCCTTGATGCTGTCGTAGTCAGCGGGCACGTCCAGCTGGTCCGGCGTCATGATGGGCATGGAGCTGCCGCCGGGAATGATGCCCTTGATCTCGCCGATGGGCCCGCCCGCGTAGTCGTAAATCAGGCTGCGCAGGGTCACGCCCAGGGGTGCTTCGTAGAGGCCGGGCTTCTTCACGTGGCCTGAGATGCCGAACAGCTTGGGGCCGGGGCCGCTCTCGGGGCCGATCTTCTTGAACCACTCCCACCCGCGGGCCACGATGTGCAGCACACAGGCAATGGTCTCGACGTTGTTGATGATGGTCGGGTTGCGGAAGTACCCCTCCACCGCCGGGAAGGGAGGCTTCACCTTGGGGTAGGCGCGGCAGCCCTCGGCGGCGCTGAGCAGGCCGGTTTCCTCGCCGCAGATGTAGGCGCCGGCGCCGCGAATGACGGTGACATCCAGCTTGAACTTGCCCAGCCCCAGCACGTCCTGGCCCAGGATGCCCGCCCTGTAGCACTCATCAATGGCGGCCTGCAGCCGCTTGGCCTCAAAGACAAACTCGCCGCGGATGAAGATGTAGGCGTTGTTGGACTGGATGGCCCAGCACGAACAGATGATCGCCTCGATCAACTGGTGGGGGTCCCGGCCCATGATGGCGCGGTCCTTGAAGGTGCCGGGCTCGGACTCATCGGCGTTCACAGCCAGATAGCGGGGCTTGCCGTTCTCCGGCAGGAAGGTCCACTTCATGCCGGTGGGAAAGCCCGCGCCGCCGCGACCGCGCAGGTTGGACTTCTTGACTTCCTCGGTGAGGGCCTTGGGCTCGAACTGGGTAATCGCCCGCTTGGCGGTTTCGTAACCGTAGTAGCCACCACGACTTCTGTACTGGTCCAAGGTCCACGAATTGGGCGTGTTGAAGTACTTGGACAGAACGGGTTCAAACGTCGCCATCGGCTTGTTCCAGCGTGTTTGCGGGCACTCTAGCGGCGCAATAGCGGATTGCAAACCCGTGGCAGGGCTCCCTTTCGGTTGGTGTGTCGGTTTTTCGTGAACTGGTTGTGTGCAGGCGCTGATGTGATACACTTTCGCTGTCCCGCAGCGGGGTGCACTGCACCCGAGGGCGGGTGGCTGTGGCCGAGTACGCTGGCGGACCTAATTTGTCCGTTTTGCGCGGCCCGCACCCAAGCCCCCTGCAGGTTTACAGATACGTCGGCGGTTTTGTGGATCCTTTATCAGTCACTGGCGGCTGCTTGCAGCCCGGTGGCTGCACCGGCAGCACCCGTGATGAGGCAGAACCCGCTTCGTCGTTTGCGTCCAGAAAGCCGGCCTTGCCGGCTCGGGCGCATTTGGGGACCGTTGACTGCCCCGCCCTTGCGGCGGTAGTCACAGCCGGCCCACACCTGACGTATCCCGACCGCCCCGTCTTGGGCGGAGAGCAGATCCCCCGTGCCGGGGGTGGAGGGATACATGGAAGCGGTCTGGATTCTGATTGGTCTGGTGGTGGGCGGCGGGGCAGCAGGCGGTGTGGTCTTTGCCCTGATGAACAAGAAGGTGCAGGCGGCGGCCCAGAAGAGCGCCAGCGAGGCCGGCAAGGCCACCGAGGACGCCCGTCGCGAGGCCCAGCGTATTCTGTCAGACGCACAGTCGGCTGCGCGGGACGAAGCCTCGAAGGTGCGCGAGAAGGTCGAACAGGACCTGGACAAGGACCGCCGCGAGATCAAGGAGCTCGAGAAGCGCGTCGCCAAGAAGGAAGAGAGCATCGAGCAGAAGTTTGAGCTGCTGGACAAGAAGGCCGAGCAGATGGAGGCGCGCCAGAAAGAACTGGAAGCCCTCAAGCAGCGCGCCGAGAAGGCAGACCAGGACCGGCAGGCCCTGCTGGAGCAGGCCCGCGGCAAACTGGCCGAGATTGCCCAGATGACCCAGGACGAGGCCCGGCAGGAACTCCTGACCCGCCTCGACGGCGAGCTGGTCAACGAAAAGGCCGACCGCCTCAAACGCATGCTGGACACCGTGGACAAGGAAGTGGACGAGAAGGCCAAGTGGACGATTAGCCAGGCCATCTGCCGCCTGGCCAGCGAGCACACCGGCGAGACCACCACCAGCAACGTCGAGATTCCCAGCGACGAGGTGAAAGGCCGCATCATCGGGCGCGAGGGCCGCAACATCCGGCACTTCGAGCGCGTGACCGGCGTGGACGTGATTGTGGACGATACCCCCGGGCTGGTCGTGGTGAGCTGTTTTGACAGCGTGCGCCGCGAGATTGCCCGCCGCACCCTGGAGCGGCTGATCCAGGACGGGCGCATTCACCCCGCGCGCATCGAAGAGATTCACGAGATGTGCGCCAAGGAAGTGGACAAGGAGATTGAAGAAGCCGGCAAGCAGATCCAGTTCGATGCCGACGTCCATAACATTCATCCCAAGGCCCAGAAGCTGCTGGGACGCCTCAAGTTCCGCAGCAGCTACGGCCAGAACAACTACAAGCACAGCGTCGAAGTGGCCCACCTGATGGGCATGATGGCGGCCGAGCTGGGCCTGGACGTGAAGCTGGCGCGCCGCTGCGGCCTGATGCACGACATCGGCAAGGCCATTGACCACGAGAAGGAAGGCGGACACCCGCTGGTGGGCAAGGAGTTCCTGCAGACCATTGGCGAGCGCCCCGAGGTGATTGAGAGCGCGGGCGGCCACCACGACCAGCCCATGCACCACAAGTTCCCCTACGTGAGCCTGGCTGCGGCTGCAGACGCCGTATCGGCCAGCCGCCCCGGTGCGCGTCGCGAGAGCATGGAGCGCTACGTGCAGCGCCTGCAGGCCCTGGAGAACATTGCCAAGGGCTTTGAGGGCGTGACCGAGGCCTTTGCCATGCAGGCCGGCCGCGAGCTGCGCGTGCTGGTGAACAGCCAGAAGGTGACCGACGAGCAGGCCCTGCTGATCTGCCGTCAACTGGCCGAGAAGATTGAGGACGAACTGACTTACCCCGGCGAGATCCGGGTGACTCTGATGCGCGAAACCCGCGTCACGGAGTACGCGCGGTAGGTAAAGGTCGCTCCATGCAGAAAGACGCCGCCGCGCAAGCGGCGGCGTCCTGTTAACCCGGAGAATGCGGGCTCCCGCAGGCTGCCTTGATGTGCGCGGCTCACTCCAGCGGCATACGATGGTGCCAGAGTTCGATCTTCTGCTTCAGGCTCGCGGCCAGGTTGCGATAGCCCGTGTGCTGCAGCGCAAGCACAAACGCAGCCGCCACGCCCAGGGGCACCGGCCACAGGATGTGGAGCTGCAGGTGCTCAAACACCGTGTTGCCCAGCAGTATGGAGGCCCCGGGGCCCAGCACGAACACACTCAGCAGGCTCAAGGCCGCGTAACGCCGCGAACGTTGCAGCGCAACTTGCAGCTCCTTCTCGTGGCTCTCCAGCTCGCGCTGCCAGGCTTCCAGCGCTGCCTTGCGGCGGGCGGCGTCTGCCTGCTGCGCCTCCACCAGCCGGTTCACGCCGGTAGCTGCAGCCTGGCTGTGGGCCAGAATCTGCTGAACGCCTTCTTCAATGAGCTTCAGGCCGCGCACGTTGTCGCTCTGACGGAGCTCGACCTTGGAGCCGCAGAACGAGCACCGGAACACCGTGAGTTCCGTCGGCACGTCCAAGTCTGCCCCGCAGCGCGGGCACACCAGCGGCACGAGTTTGCGTTCGGCGTCCATGGCACCGGGCGGCGGCACAATTCAGCCGCCATCTATTCTGCGGTCTTGGCAAAGCCCGCCGTGATGACCTCTTCCGTCAGCGTGTAGCGGTAGCTTTCCGGCTGGAAGCTGTCCGCTACGCTGCCGTCAGCGCGCAGGAAGAAGGCCGCCGGCCGCGACATTTCCTTGCTCATCAGGGTGTCGCTGTGGCGCAGGCCCCAGGCATCAATGGCCTTCAGCTCGGGGTCCGACAGCACTGTGAATTTCAGGCCGGCGCTCTCTGCCATGGCGGCGGAGTCTTCCACCGAGCCCGAGGAGATGGCCACCGCGGTGCCGCCCGCCTTCTCGAAGTCCGCCAGCTTGGTCTGCAGAACCTGCAGCTCATGCACGCACATCGGTCACCACGGGCCGCGGAAGAACACCAGCACCACGCGCTTGCCCCGGAAGGATTCGCTGGATACCAGCTTGCCCTGGGTGTCCTTCAGCTCAAAGGTGGGCATCGGCGTGCCTGCCGGCGTCTCAATGGCGGCCGGAAGCCGGAAGCTGTAGTCAGCGGCCCACCAGATGGCGCCCGCGCCGGCCACCTGGGTAAACACCAGCAGCAGGCCCAGCAGCACCTTGGCGGCCTTGCCGCGCCCCAGCCGGAACACCTGCAGGGTGCCCAGCAAGGACCAGCCCATGCCCAGGCCGATCATCACATAGCGGGGGAAGTCGCCCGCCGACAGCACCGGCAGCTCCGGCGCCACGGGCAGCAGCAGGAACGCGCCGCCAAAGACCAGCAGGGTGCCCAGCAGGGCCAGCAGTACCGAGAATCCCATCGTCGTCTCCTGCTACGGTCCGCGGCGTCAATCATACTTGCGGGGCACGGGCACCATCACCCCCGGCTTCACGTCGCCGTAGGTGATCTCAGGCTCGCCGTTCACCAGCCGGGCATGGGTAGGCTTGTTCCAGCGCTCGTTGGTGCGGTCGAACCACTCAAAGTAATGGGTTACCTCGGGCGCCAGCGCCTCGGCCTTCTTCTTGGCGGCGGCCTGTTCGTCGGCGCTGACCGGCTTGTTCTTCACGTTGCGGCCGGTCCGGGCCGTGAAGTACGCGCCGTAGTCACCGGCCTTGTCGTGGGTGGTGGTGGCGAACTTGGGGATCTCGCGCTTGCTCTCGGCCTCGTAGGTGAAGTCCGGCTTGTAGTGCGCGCCGCGGAACTCGTCGCGCAGCAACGCACCCTTGGTGATCACCTTGGCCAGGTGCAGCATGTTGTTCAGCCAGCGCGAGAAGGTGATCTCGTGGTTGGCGCGGGTACCCTTGTCGGTGAGCTTCACCTTGCGGAAGCGCTGCTGCATGTCGGCCAGCTTGCCCAGCGTGGCCTCCAGGTCCTTGTTGTAGCGGATGACGGTGACGTTCTTGGTCATCAGCTCGCCCAGCTCGGTGTGCAGGCGGTAGGCATTTTCGGTGCCCTCCTGCTTGACCAGCTCGTCCTGCCAGCGCTGGGCATCTTTCAGGGTGGCATCGCCCAGGCCCGCCATGTCGCGCGCCGACTTGCCGATGGCCGAGATGTACTTCACGGCGGACTTGCCCGCGACCATGCCGCTGAAGATGCAGCTCAGCAGCGCGTTGGCACCCAGGCGGTTGGCGCCGTGGTACTGGAACTCGCACTCGCCCGCCGCGTACAGGCCGGGGATGTTCGTCATGTGGTTGTTGGGGCTGTCCCAGTCCAGGCGCCCGGCGCTGGTGGCATCGTAGCCCACCCACAGGCCGCCCATGGTGTAGTGCATGCCGGGGAAAATCTTCATGGGGTTGTCGAGCGGATCCTCGCCGGCGAACTTGCTGTAGATGTCCAGGATCGCGCCCAGCTTCTTGCGGACGAACTCCTTGCCCTTTTCCTTCACCTTGTAGGTGAGGTCCAGGTACACCTGCATGGCGCCCGGGCCGCCCACGCCCATGTCTTTCAGGCACACATCAAAGATCTCGCGCGTGGCCACGTCGCGGGGCACCAGGTTGCCGTACTTGGGGTACTTCTCTTCCAGAAAGAACCACTTCTCGCTGTCGGGAATCTCGCCCGGCCCGCGGGTGTCGCCCTTCTTTTTGGGCACCCACACGCGAGCACCCTCGCCGCGGGCGCTTTCCGACATCAGGCGCAGCTTGTCCTCGCCCGGAATGGCCGTGGGGTGCACCTGGATGAACTCGCCGTTGGCGTAGATGGCGCCGCGCTGGTAGGCAACACTGTTGGCGCTGCCGGTGACGATCTGGCTGTTCGTGCTCTTGCCGAAGATCAGGCCGCAACCGCCGGTGGCCATGATGACGGCGTCGGTCTTGAACACGCGCAGTTCCATGGACTGCAGGTCCTGGGCCACCACGCCGCGGCAACGGCCCTCGTCGTCCTTGACGAGGTCAATCATGTCCCAGAACTCGAACTTCTCGACCAGCCCCTCAGCCTCGTAGCGGCGCACCTGCTCGTCCAGCGCGTACAAGAGCTGCTGGCCGGTGCTGGCGCCGGCGTGGGCGGTGCGGTGGTGCAGGGTGCCGCCGAAACGGCGGAATGCGATCAGGCCCTCCGGGGTGCGCGAGAAGGGCACGCCCATGCGGTCCAGCAGGTAGATCACGCCGGGCGCGTGGTGGCACATCTCCTGCACCAGCACCTGGTCGTTCAGGAACTCGCCGCCCTTGAGGGTGTCGTAGGTGTGGATGTCCGGGTGGTCGCCCTCGCCCATGGTGTTCACGGCGCCGTTGATGCCGCCCTGGGCGCAAACACTGTGGCTGCGCTTGACCGGGACCAGGCTCAGAAGCTGGACCTTGTGGCCCTGCTCGGCGACGCGGATGGTCGCCATAAGCCCAGCCAGGCCGCCGCCTACGACAACGATGGGAAGCTCCGAGCCGCCGCCAGCCATGGGTGTTCCTTTGCAACGGGTTGCACGGCGCCCGTTTACCATGAAGCAGCCGAACCCGGAAGCCGGGCAAGGCAAGAGCCGGTGCTGAAAACCGTTGCCCGGCGCCGCGCCAACAGTTGCGTTTACGCTTGCTGTTGGCGCGTTTCGGGTCTTCCGTGGTGGTTGTTCGGCGCAAGCGCTGGCGCCTGCCAATGGCGCGTGCGCGCGCCGGGAAGCAAGCCGGCGGCAGCCTCCAGGGCGCTTGCCGTCAGGCCCTCGATGCTTGGCACGTGTGCCTCATCGGCTGACTCCGGCCCGGCTGCACTGGGCGCGAGCGCCTCGAACAGCGGTGCCGGGGCGGCTGGAGTCTCGACAGCGCGTTCGTGTCCTTCGACTCCCGGCGGTTGGGTCTTGGACGCGGCGTCCCTGGCCCCGCACACCTCCTCGGCCAGTTTGCGGCAGTCGCG
>JADLBZ010000083.1 GCA_020847415.1 Planctomycetota bacterium | reverse complement strand
GGCGCCCAGACGTTCATGCAGCAGCTCGCGGCTCTGGCCGGCGGTGTGTACATCGCAGCGTAAGAACCTACCCAAGTCGGAACTTCGGAGGAGAGGACGGGGGAGCCGCAAGGCTCCCCCGAGGCATTTGCGGGCTCAACCCGGCGCTACTCGTCGGCCTCGATAGTCACGGCCAGAGGGTACTTCTGGGTGCGCGCGGCGGAGATGGTCTGGTCGCGCTTGTGTTCAGCCACCTCGCGCGGGTACACGCCGGCGACGCCCTGGCCGGTGTTGTGCACCTGCATCATGATCTCGTGGGCCTTGTCGATGTCGTGGGCAAAGAAGCGCATCAGTGCCCACACCACGAACTCCATGGTGGTCTTGGTGTCGTTGTGCAGGATCACCTTCCACAGCGGGGCGCGCTTCTGGCGCGTGGAATCAACGGTGCGTGGCTTGGGCAGTGTCTGGGTGTCGGGCACCGGGGCAGTATAGCGACCGCCGCGGCCGCCGGGACAGGGCTTGCGCGGGCCGATGACGCTGCTAGACAGTGCCTCCATGGCAGCGGCGACCTTTGTTGAGGCGATCACCCAGGGCCTGCGCGAGGAAATGCAGCGCGACCCGGATGTCTTCCTGCTTGGCCAGGACATCGGCGTCTATGGCGGGGCGTTCGGCGTGACCAAGGGCCTGCTGGACGAATTCGGCGCCCAGCGCGTCTGGGAGACGCCGCTCTCGGAGAGCGCCATCATCGGCAACGCCATCGGGGCTGCCATCTATGGCCTGCGCCCGGTGGCTGAGATGCAGTTTGCCGACTTTGTGGCCTGCGGCTTCAACCAGCTTGTGAACAACGCCGCCAAGGTGCACTACCGGTGGGGTCCCAATGTGCCGCTGGTGGTGCGTCTGCCCTGGGGCGGCGGTGTCTCGGGCGGCCCGTTCCACAGCCAGTGCATGGAAGCCTGGTTTCTGAACGTGCCCGGCCTGAAACTGGTGGTGCCCAGCACGGTGCGCGACGCCAAGGGGCTGCTGAAGGCCGCCATCCGCGACGACAACCCGGTGCTGTACTTCGAGCACAAGCACCTGTACCGCGACCCCAAGCTGCGCGAGGAGCTGGGCGAGGTCGAGCCCACACCCATCGGCGTGGCGCGTCTGGCCCGCGAAGGCCGCGACGTCAGCGTGATTACCTTCGGCATCATGGTGCACTATGCCCTGGCGGCCGCGAACAAGCTGGCGGGCGAGGGCATCGAGGTGGAGGTGCTGGACCTGCGCAGCCTGCGGCCCTACGACGCGGCTGCCATTGAAGCCACGGTGCGCAAGACCGGCCGCGCCCTGGTGCTGAATGAAGCCACCCTGATGGGCAGCGTCTCGGGCGAGTTTGCCAGCTACATCTCCGAGCACTGCTTCGAGCACCTGGATGCCCCGGTGCTGCGCATGGGTGCCGCGGAGTGCCCGATTCCTTACGCGCCGGAGCTGGAACACGCCATGCTGCCGGGCGCCGCCGACATTGAAGCAGCCCTGCGCAAGCTGGTAGCGTATTAGCAGGCCGTTGAGAAAGTCGCCGTTGGCGCCTTCCTCAACGGAAAGCAACTGCCCGGCTTGCGGCGTGAAGCCGCTCGCCGGCCGGCCCGTGCAGCCGCGCGGGCCGGGCAGGGTGTTGCAAAGGACTTGCTGGCGCTTCATGACAGCTAACGTGTGGGTGATTGGATGCCACGCTTGCGGTCGTTTCCGCGGCAGCGCGAGACAGAAGCCCGGAGGGCGCGTGTCCAGCGCGTCCGTCGCGGCTGGACGCTTAGGCGGAGCTGATCAGACGCCCTCACTTCAACAATCAGGGACCACTAGCTCATGCCCGGCACTGCCTACATCACCATGATGGTGCCGGACCACGCCCTGCGCCTGGCGCATGAGGTGGCCACGAACATGGACTTCACGGTCCAGCGCTGCGCGGATTGGCAGCTTGAGGTGCGCCGCGGCAGCCTGGTGGCAAGCATCTTCGTTGGGGCCTTTGTGGCCTACTGCGACTTCCGCCTGACGGTTGTCATGCCCGGAGACGGCACCACCCACCTGGTGCTGGAGCGCAACTCGCCCTGGTGGACGGGCTTTATCGGCGTCAGCCGGGTCAAGCGCGCCGCACAGGAACTGGCGGACGCCTTGGGCAACGCCATCCACGGTGCCGGCGGGCAGATCCTGTTGCGGCAGGAGTTCTGATGGCGCGCGTGCGGCTATGCGCGCTGTCACAGGCTCCGGCGCCCGGCAAAGGGCGCCATGTGGATGTTCCGCCCGGGCCGGGCGTGGCCCTGTTCAGCCTGGGCAACGGCGAATTTGCAGCCATTGAGGACAATTGCCCGCACATGGACGCGCCCTTGCACGATGGCATCTGCGCGCGCGGGGTGGTGACCTGCCAGTGGCACGGGTGGCAGTTTGACCTGCGCACCGGCGAAAGCCTGATGAGCGAGAACATTCGCGTGAAGCGCTTTCCCGTGGTGATCGAAGACGGCTCCCTTTGGGCTGAGCTGCCCTGAAAACGAGCACCGGGCGAGCCAATGGCCCGCCCGGCGCGTATATAAGATCAATGCCCTACTACGCTGTGCGACGTTCGCGGCGCAGCACGGCAAACAGCGCAAGAGCCAACAGAGCCAGCACTGCCCAGCCGCCGGTGGTGTTTGCGGCGCAGCCCTTGTCGTCATCGCCGCCATCATCGCCTCCGCTGCCGCTGCCCGGCGTTACCGGTGCGAGCGTCGTGGCGAAGTTGGCGGGCGCGATCACGCTGCTGTGCATGCGTACTTCGTCGGCCCGCGCACTCCAGTTGCCGAACGCGGAGGTAGTGCGGCCGTTGAAGAACACCACATTGCTGCCCGAAACGAAGGTCAGGTTCTGGCTGGTGGCCTGCTTCTCCTGCACGCCATTGTGGTACGTGGTCAGGGTCTGGCTCGAGCGATTGTAGACCACGGCCACATGGTGCCAGTTCCCGTCATTGACCGTGGTGGCCGTGCCGGAGCCAACGATGCCTCCGAAGGCCTCCATGGACAGCAGGTTCGACGCGCTGCCCACGAATAAGCTGAGGTTCAGGGTTGAGCTGGTGCAAATGCTGAAAATGGTGTTGCCCTCCTGGCTGACACCGCCGGTGTTAATCCAGCACTCCACCGTGAAGCTGCCCGTGTTCAGCGTCGTGCCCGGCAGGCCGGTGTCCAGCCACACGCTCTGGCCGCTCAGGTTGACGGCGCCGGTGCCTACTGCGCCCGGCTGAATGCGATTGGGCGTTGCCGCGGTCGTGCCGTTGGTGAACAGGCCGGCAGTGGTCACCGTGAAGCCGCCGAAGTTGCTGCCCGCAAGCGTTCCCTGGTTGGTTGAGCTGGTGCCTGACGTCTCCTCGAAACGGAACCAGAACAGGTCAGGCGTCGGCTGTGCGGCAACGGCACAGGCAAAGGCGGTCATTATCAGGGACAACAGGATCGTCATCGGGCGCATAGGGTCTCCGTGTTCGCAACGCGTGAGCGATGCGCGAATACTACTGCCTCAATCCCTCTTGCCAACGGGCTTCCGCCGGGGATGGAATCGCCCCTTGCCGTTGCTATGTTTCCACTCCAGCCGGGCCCTATCGCAAGGAACTCCATGCCGACCACCGACATGCTCATGCCCAAGATGGGCGAATCCATTGCCGAAGCCACGATCGTCAAGTGGACCAAGAACGTTGGCGACAAGGTGAAGAAGGACGAGATCGTCCTGGAGATCTCCACCGACAAGGTGGATAGCGAAGTGCCGGCACCCGCCAGCGGCGTGCTGGCCGAGATCCTGTTCGGCCCCGACGCCACCGTGGAAGTAGGCAAGGTGATCGCTCGCATCAGCGACGAAGCCGGTGCAGCCGCGACCGCCCCGGCGCCCAAGGCCGCCCCAGCCGCACCCGCTGCCAAGCCGGCGCCTGCACCCGTTGCAGCGGCCACGGCTGCGCCCGCGCACCATGCCGGCCCGCACGGCAGCACGCCGGTTAGCCGTACCGACGGCAAGCGGTTCTACAGCCCCGTGGTGCGCGTCATGGCCAACGAGGCGGGCGTCAGCCTGGAAGAAATCGGTGCTCTGCCCGGAACCGGCAAGGATGGCCGGGTAACCCGCGCCGACCTGGAGGGCTATCTCAAGAACCGTGGTGCTGCCCCTGTGGCCCCGGTTGTGGCGCCTGCCCCGGCGGCGGGTCCCGTGGCGGCAGCCCCGGTCGCTGCGGCGGCTCCGTCGCCCTTTGCCGGCAAGAAGACCCTGGAGCAGCTTGGCCTGGCCGGCAAGAAGGTCGAAGTGCTCAAGATGAGCACTGTGCGCAAGGCCATCGTCAAGGCCATGCGCAACACCATTGATACCGCCGCGCACG
The DNA here is from genome assembly GCA_020847415.1 of Planctomycetota bacterium. Lineage (GTDB taxonomy): Bacteria > Planctomycetota > UBA8742 > UBA2392 > UBA2392 > JADLBZ01. The sequence continues at coordinate 739 of JADLBZ010000083.1, read as the reverse complement.
TCAGCCAGGTGCACGAGGTGGATATCACCCATCTGGTGAAGTTCCGCGAGGGCATCAAGAAGCATTTCCAGCAGCAGTACGGCTTCAACTTCACCTACACCAGCTTCTTTATCTGGGCCGCCTGCCGAGCTCTGGAGGCCTACCCCCTGGTGAACTCGATGATCAACGGCGACGAGATCATCGTGAAGAAGTTTGTGAACTTCGGCTTTGCCGTGGCGCTGGACTCGGGCGATCTGATCGTCCCGAACATCAAGAACGCCCAGGACCTGAACCTGGTGGGCATTGCCCGCGCCGTGGACGACCTTGGCAACCGTGCCAAGCAGGGCAAGCTGACGCCGGACGACACCAGCGGCGGCACGTTTACGCTGACCAACGTGGGCAGCTTCGGGCCCATCATGGGAATGCCGCTGATCAACCAGCCGGAGAGCGGCATCATGGGCGCCGGCAAGATCGTGAAGCGCCCGGTGATGATCACAGAGGACTCCTGGGGCTTCCGCGACATGGTGTACCTGTCGCTGAGCTTTGATCACAGGCTGGTGGACGGAGCCTTGGCGGGCCGCTTCATGATGCGCGTTGAGGAAGAGCTGAAGAACTTCGATACCAAGAACACGGGCCTGGACCGCCGGGCTTAGGCGCCACGGCGCACAGCGCAGGCGAAGCCCAACGAGTGCACAGTGGTATCCGAAAAAACCACAGCGCCCGGCCATCAGGCCGGGCGCTTCTGGTTGGTAGCGGGGGC
>JADLBZ010000082.1 GCA_020847415.1 Planctomycetota bacterium | reverse complement strand
GGGTCTTCTTCCCTGCCCTCCCCCGCCGCACGTGCAAGTCGCGCCAAAGCAGGTTCGCAACGGGAACGGGGATAGAGATCAAGTCCCTGCGGTTTATCGTCACCCCGGAACGCCTCTCCGGAGACGCCTTGCCGGCGCGCTTCTCGTTCCAGCGCCGCAGGCCGGCTTCCCAGAGCGCGAGCGCCTGCAATGCCGTCGTCTTACCCGAGTTGTTCGGGCCGACAAACACAACGTTGCCCCCGAGGTCAATGTCGGCCTCGCGAAGGCGCTTGAAGTTCTTCACGACCAGCCGCGTGAGCACAACCACTCCTGAACAGCCATTGCCGAATTCACATTAACCGCTACAGGCTGCGGGCGCACCGGAAACTACATGCGTTCTTCGGGGTGGCGTACCGGCTGGGCCAGCTCCCGGTCTTTTTCCTTCACCTTCTTGGCAGGCAGGCCCACGTACACCGCGTGCTCGCGCCCGTCGCGGGTCAGCAGCCCGTGGGCGCCCAGCATGCTGTTTTCGCCCAGGTTCGCGCCGGCCAGCACCGTGCTGTGATAGGTCAGGCGGCAGCGCGGGCCAATGACCGTCTTCTTGTTCTCGACGAACTGCTGCAGGTTGATGTCGTGGGTGTGGCTGTAGACGTTGACGAAGTCCGAGAGGCTGGCCTTGTCGCCCAGCACCACCCCTCCCCGGTCGTCCACAAACACCCAGCGGTGCAGCACCACGTTGTCGCCCACCTCCATGTTGTAGCCAAAGGTGAACTCGACAAACGGGAAGCACTTGAAGTTCTTGCCGCAGCGCTTGAAGACGTGCTTTGCCAACAGCCGCCGCAGCCGAAAGCCCAGCTCCAGGTTCAGGCCGGCCGGGCTGCGGTCGTACATGTACCACAGCCACAGCAGCGGCTTGACGCGCGCAAACCGGGCCGGGTCGCAATCGGCGTAGTATTCGGGCTCCAGGGTCGCGTTGCGCGGGTCAAACTGCGCGTTGAGCATCGTGTTGCCGGGCTGGTGGCCCCAAAGCTCGGCCAGGGCGTCGCGGCAGATGTCGTTGCGGTCGTCGCCGCGCTCGATGCGGGTTTCCAGGTGCTTGAGAAAGTCGTTATAGAGCCTTTCGGTGGCTGCCGGCAGCGTGAGCTGCCTCAGGTTCATCTCCACCCCGATCGGCTGGACGGGTGGGGGTATTTCCGCCACGTGGTTCTCCTGGGGCCGCGCCCTGCTTTGCGGCCAAGCCCGTGCGCGGAGAAGGTGAATCAACGCCGCGACTACGTCAAGGGGTAGTGCGATGCAACCTCAGAACGGAAGTCGGCAGTCGGGGTGACAACTCCAGCGCCGCAAACTCGCGGGCGAGCCGGGCCATGTCCAGGCCGCGCCAGGTCTGTCCCACCGCGCCCAGGGCCGCGCGCGCCCGGCCGGCCGCCAACCGCGCACCGATTGCGTTGCCGGCCCGCGCGTGGTGCAACGCTACCGCCACCAGCAGCACAGCCTGCGCAGGCTGGGCATCGGCGGAACAGTGCCGCCACAGCTCCTCAAAGTGATCGTGCGCCTCGTACCAGCGCGCCTCGCTGAATGCCCCGACCGCCCGCCGGAAAAGCTCGTCGCAGGGTGCCGCCGGGCGCTGCAGATCGTGGGGCTTGAGGGTGGGCATCAATAGGCTGGTGGCGTCTTGACCGCCGACTGCGGCCCGCTCTGGGTGGACGGCCCGCGTGCCACCACGCCCGGCGCGACCAGCCGCACATCCAGCACCGGCTCCGTGAACTGGAACTGCCAGGCCGGCCATTCCGGCCGCTGCTCGTGCCAGGCGAACAGGCGCTGGCGGTCGCGCGAGACGCCGACCACCACGCCGTTCAGCACGTCCACCGAACGAAGCCCCTCCGGCGCCGCAAACTCAATGGCGTCGCTGCCGTCGCGGAACAGCATAGGAGCATTGGCCCGCTTCATGGCCACCAGCAGCCCGCGGCGGCCGGCGCCCAGGGGGGCAGCCGCCAGGTCCGAGATGGCTGTGCCCGCGTAAAACGCCAGGGCGGGCGTCTCGCTGGATTCGGGATCCCAGACAAACACGTCGCCCGCGGCGTCGGCCACCATGATGTAGCGGTCGTCGGTGGCCAGGGCCGTCACTTCGTGGCGCGTGCCCTTGTAGCGCGCCGCCACACGCAACTGCGAGCTGGTGTCCCCCGCTGCCTCCAGCAGCAGCACCGTGGGCCCGTTGGCAAACAGCAGCTTGCCCCCAAACACCTGCAGCCCGCGGGTGGTGGAGTACCGGTTGATCAGTTCGGGCATCACCTGCACGGCGGAGCTGTACGGCTGCAGGAAGGGCCAGCGCAGCAGGCCGAACTCGCTGTGCGTGGCATAGATGAAGCCCCGGTACAGGGCGGCCGAGTTGACGCCGGTACGCGCGTCCACGCCGGGCCCGATGGGGAACTCGCGATTGCCGCGCACATGCGCCAGCAGGGTGGAGTACACCCCGTTGCGCGCCCCGGCCAACAGCACGCGATCACGCCCCTCGCCTGCCACACGCGCGGAACGCAGGCTGCCCAGGCGGCCGTCGTGGTAGTTCAGGGTCAACACGGAGTCATCCAGGCTGCGCTGCCGCAGCGGGTCTATGGCGAAAACCCGGCGGCCGCAGACCACCAGGGCCAGGGCGGCGATGTCGCTTTCGCGGGCGTCCTCAGCGGCCTCTTTCACTTCATGAAGTTCGGCTGCCGGCACCATTTCCACGGGCTCTGTGCGCGCTTCCTGCTCGACTTGCGCGGGTTCGGTCGTGGGCGCGGTCTCCAGCGGGTGCTGCAAGGCGGTACCCAGAGCCTCATTCATGCGGGCCGCGGCCTTGGCGACCTCGTCCTCCGGCTCGACGGCAACTTCACGGCGGGTTGCCTCGCTGTCGGCCGCTGACACCCGCACCGAATCGCTCTCCTTGACCTTGTTCGTGTCCGACTCGGCATGGGCGCTGTCCCGCACCGGCTCCAGCAGGGGCCGCGAGATGGCCAGCTCGGCCTGCTTGGTGCGTTCGGCTTCGATCTGTGCCAGGGCCGCCAGCTGCTCGGGGCTCATGCTGCGGTGGATCAGCCGCGAGATCAGCTCGGCCTTCAGCTTCTCGTCCTTGATGAGGTTGATGTAGACCTCAATGCGGTCGTCCGAGAGCTCCTGTTTCAGCTTCTTCACGACCTCGATGTGCTTGTCCAGCAGCAACGAGTCCATGTCGAGCTTGTCTTCCAGCACCAGCTTGCGCAGGGCGGCCTCCAGGCTGTGCTGCTGCTGGCGGTACTCGCGCTCGAGCTTGTCGAGCTCGGTCTGGCGCCCCAGGTCGGCCTTCTTGCGCTCGTGCTCTTTCAGCAGGCCCTCTTCGCGTGCCGAGGCCAGGAATTCCTCCAGCTCGCGGCGCGAAAGCTCCTGCCCCATCTGGTCGCGCAGCATCGCGGCCTCGACGGTCTTCTCGGCGCGGTTGCGCTCCAGCTTCTGCTCGGCCTCGGCAAGGCGGTGCTGGTGCTGCTCAAAGTCGTCGCTGCGCACACGCGTCAGCTCCAGCGCGGCTTCAGCAATGCCGTGGGCGGCCAGGTCGTTCTGGCAGCGGTCCAGCACGTCTTCGCGCAGGCCTTCCAGCACCGTGGGGTCGGCCAGCTCGGCGGCAGTGTGCTGCTGCAGGGCAGCCTTGACGGCAGCCGAAATGTGCGGCTGCAGCTCGGCCTTCAGCAGGGGCCAGTCCAGGTGACGGCGGCCTTCCGCGGCGCGCTCGACAAAGGCCGACAACTGTTCGCGGCGGGTGACGTCGGGCGTCACGCCCAGCTCAAAACTGACGCCGGCCGAGAACCCGTCGCTGGTCGCGGCCTGCAACTGGTTGAAAGGCAGGCGCACTTCGCGGTCGCGCACCAGGTGAACGGTGAACTCGCCGGCCGCTTCCTCGCCAGGGAACATCACCTGCTCGCGCCCGGACTTGTCCTGCATCAGGCCGATGAACCCCTGGGGCACGGCGTACTTCGTGCCCAGCAGGCCCTTCACCTGCTCGCTCTTCACGCGCAGGTAGACGGTGTTCACCGTGGGCGACGCGGGGTCGCGCTGCTGCTGCCGCTCGCGAAATAGTTCCTGCTCTTCCATAGCATCAGGCTACCAGTGCGCGGCAGGGAAGGAAACGCGCCGCCAACAGCCTGTTCTTGCGGAATTCGGGCCGCTACTTGCGTTTGGGGATGCGATACAGCGCGTAGCCGGGCCGCTGCACCAGGGGCTCCAGATGGCCGGCCTTGGCGGCTTCGGCCAGGCCGTTCAGCAGGGTTGCGTCCGGCGCACGGTGCACAAAAATGTAGTCGGCCCCGAAGTCGTCCTGGATACGCCGGACCAGAGCCGGGCCGTCCGAAGCAACCTCGCCGACCTTGCCCTCGATCAGCTTCAGGTAGGTTCGGGCGTTGTCGGTCGCGGTGACGCTCGCGTAGACAGGGTCCAGGCCGGCAATGTAGTCGCAATCTGCCCGGTAGAAGAACAGCTCCGGGAACGAATCCCAGCTGTGGTTGTAGATGACTTTGCCCCTGACTTCGTCATTGGCCTGCAACCAGTCGCCGACTTCGGGGAAGTACGAGAAGGGGAACGCGCCCAGTTGCCCGATCACCTGCCAGGTGTGATACCCGCCGACCAGCACCAGCAACGTCGCGGCAACCGGCAGGTGAAACCTGGACCCTACACGTGTCTTCTTGATGACAGCCTGGGCTCGCAGTGACACGAAAACGGCCGGCAACCACAGTGCAGCCGCCACAACAAGGAACGGCACCGCATACTCCGTGAAGCGGTGTACCCGGTAGTTCATGGCCACAAACACCAGCGCCAGACCGTAGCCGATCAGGGCCTCGCGCGTCACCCGCACACGCGAAACAGCGGCCAGCAGGGGCAGCGCAATAGGAATGGCGATCACATAGGTCTGGAACTCAAGCAGTTGCATGCCCCTGGGCGAATGCAGTTCGCCGCCGAAAGCCTGTCGCGGGATGGGTACGGCTGTCTGCCCTTCCTGCCAACCCATCACCCAGCCGGTGATCTGTTCCAGCGTGCCCTCAAGGGTGCCGTGCTGGTAAAGGTGCAGAACCAGCACATTCTGCACCCACCACAGCTTCAGGAGCTCAATCGAGTTCGGATGCAGAAGGCAGCCCAGCGCAATGCCGCCCATTGCACTGACCAGTAGCAACAGGTCCTTGACCAGCTCAACCTTTCGCGTGGAACCCTTGGGAGCCCCGATCACCAGCCCCACCACCAGCCGGAAGCCGGCCATCGCCACCAGGAGATGGCAGCCCGTATAGGCCAGCGCATACAGCGTGCCGACCACGAACACACCCTTGCGCGAGCCCCGGCTGAGAAACGCCCAGCCCAGCAGGGCCAGCGACACGCCGGGCATCCAGCTGCGCGGCTCCACGGTTCGGCCCAGGAAGCTGGTCCCGCACACCGCCAGCGCAAACAGGCACCAGAACCAGGGTCGCTTCACGCCCAGCAGGCGCAGGGCGGACCACAGGCAGACAGCCAGCAAACCCAGAAAAAACGGCGCCGAAAACTGGGCCCCGTTAAGCAGGGCCTGCGCGTCAAGCTCGTCGCGCGCACCCAGCGTGAACGGCACCAGCAGCATGTGGTACAGGAAGTCCTTGTCCGAGAACTGGCCGTTCCAGGTGCTCTCGCGCGTCCAGTGGAAGTCCTTGCCGGCCTCCCAGACATCGCCGGTGCGATACAGGTAGGCAATCTTGATGTGGTAGTACCCGTCGCCAAACGGAATGCCGTGGTTGCGCTGCCAGGACCACTCGGTCCCTTCCTCTGTCTCCACCGGCCCCGGGTTGGTCTGCAAATACAGCCCGAGCGCGAATGCAGCCAGAAACACCAGCGTCGCCTGCCGGATGGCGAGCACCAGCGGCGATCTCTGGCCCGGTTGCGTCACAGTGGCGGCAGCTTCCGTCATGGGGGGCAGTGTGGTGTGCATGAACGCGGCTGTAAACGACCTGTTTACTTGCCCCAAGGCAGCTTGGGGATCTTCGGCAACTCAGGAACCTTGGGCGGGTCTTTCTTCTCGCCGTCGTCCTTCTTCTCGCCCGGCAGGCCGGGCAACCCGGGCACAATATCCTTGGGCAGCTTGGGGATCTCGCCCTTGCCCACGTCGGCGGCCCCACTGAGGCCCTTGGTCCGGAAGTCCTTGAGCTGGTCGCCGAACTTCTCGCCGAGCTGGGCAAAGTTCTTCTGGAAGTCCGTCACGCCGACTGCCGAGCCCAGCATCTTGGTAAGGTCGGCCCCCGTGGGCGCAAACAACGAGGGCGCAAACTTGCCCGCATCGTCAAAGACCCGGATTCCCAGCGGGAAGCCCGACTGCTGGAAGGCCGGCTGCAGCTTGTTCCACGCAAACGTGAAGTAGTCCGCCGGGATGCCCATGACCTGCTCGCGCCCCTTCTTGGGCGCCGCGTAGCCGTTCTTGAGCACCACCAGCAGGCGCAAATCCTTCAGGTCGTTGCTCTCGCTGCCGGGGCCGCTGAAAGTGCGCTGGCGGTTGTTGCTGTCCACACTGGCACAGGTCACGGCTGCATTGTCCACCAGAGCAAAAGGCAGGTCGAACAGCTTGTTCAGCTCGGCACCGGTGTAGTTCTGGGTGTTCAGGATGCCGTCCAGCAGGCCGCGCATGCCCGGCGCCTGCAAGGTGGGCGAGAAGCTGCCCTGCTCGTCAAACACGCCAAACCCCAAGGCCACGCCCTTCTCACCCTGGGCCTTCACGAACGTATTCAAGGCATTGCAGAACTGCTCGGCGGGGATGCCCAGGATGTCCTTCTGGCCGGCCTTGGGCGTGGCGCTGAAGTTCCTGGCACGCAGTTGCAGGCGCAGGCCGGCCAGGCTGCTCGCGTCGGCACCCGGGCTGCCCCAACCGCGCACGGTGCCGTCGGCGTCAACGCTTTCGAGCTGGACCTGTGCCTCAGGCGGCAGGTTCACCGGCAGGTTGAACTGCGTGTTCAGCTGCGTGCCCGTATACGACAGCACGCCTGCCATGGCGTCCACCAGCCCCCGCAGGCCGGGGCTTTCCAGTGCGGGAGAGAATGCGCCCTGTGCATCAAACAGTCGCGTGCGCAAACGCAGTCCCTGCTCGCCGCTGCCGCCCAGCAGCGCATTGAAGGCGCGGCAGAAGTCGGCGGCCGGCAGGCCCAGAATCGAGTCCTGGCCGGGCTTGGGCGCCAGTTGCACGTCTTTCAGGGCCAAGGCCACACGCAAGTCGCCAAAATCGTGCCGAGCCTCTCCGTCCAGCGCCAGTTGCGGGTGGCGCACGCTGCCATCTGCGTTGCAGCTCTGCAGGGCAATGCGCGATCGGCCGCTGACGGCAAACGGCAGCTCGACCATCCCCTCCAGGTCCGTGGCGCTCAGCTCCAGCGCGTTCACGATGGCGTCCACGAAGGCCCGCAGCCCGGGGCGCTCCAGGTCCAGCTTTGCGTCCTTGCCGGTCTTGAAGCCAAGCACCAGGTCCAGCCCGCCCAGGCCATCCACCACGCGATTCAGGCCCCGCACCACAAACTGCGCCGGCAGGCCGCCCAGCTTGTCGCCTTCTTCGGCGAATCGCAGCCCCTTCACCTGCAGCCGCATGCGCAGGTTGATGCCGTCGTGCCAGGTCAGGGCCGCGCCGGGGCCGTCAAAGCCGCCGCGCTCGTCGCAGGTACCGAAGCTGATCGTCGCCGGCGCGTCCGCCAAGGGAATGGGCGAACCGCCCGCCAGCTTGAGCAGCGGCTGTAACGGAAAGTCCTGGATGGCGAGGCTGATGCCGCTGGGCGCCAATGCCGCCGCAACGCCATCGCCGCGATAGCCGCCAAACCACAAGGCCAGAGTCGCCCTGGCGGGCTGTGCCTGACCGGCAGGCTGCAGGCTGCCGGCGATCTCCAGCCGGGTGCGACCCGCCATGCCCTGGTGCGCGCTGCCGAAATGCGTAAGGCTGATGCGCGCATCGTGCAGCATGTCGCCGAACACCGAAGTGTCCGCCAGCCCGTTCAGCGATAGCGTCTTTATCCCGGCCAGGCCGGCCACCTGCTCCAGCCGCACCAGCTCGTCGGGGTCAAAGCGCAGGGTCAGGCCCAGCTCCACGCGGCGCGCTTCTTCGCCATCAAGATTGCCCGCCGCCGTGAACATCATGGGCCGGCGGTAGACCACAGGATCACTGCTGATGCTCTCGGCCTTCAGCTCCAGGTCTGTGATCTTGCGGGCAAAACGTTCTTTGTCGTTGCGGCCCCAGGTGACTGCCAGCTCGCTAAGGCCGGCTTGTTTGATCACCACTCGCGGCTGGGCGCCTTCGGCAGCAAGGGCCTTCTCGACATAGGTAGCGCGGCCGGAGGCACCGGGGCCGGCATCCGGCGGTGCAGCCGTCCCGCCGCCCTGGGCGGTTTCCTCGGCCTGCTCATCCGCTTTGCGCTGCTTGAGGTACTCCTCCAGCTTCTCCAGGTACTCGCGAGCCTGGCGCAGCTCCTCGCTGTTCAGGATCTCCTCGGCCTGCTTCAGGTATTCATCCATTCCCGCGTTGCCGGTCTCACCGGGGAGTTCATCGGCGGCTGGCTGCGGCTGAACGGGCGAATGCCAGCGCACGGCAGTGGCAGAGAGGTTGTTAACCACCACCCGGCGCTCAAGCAGGGGCCAGAACTCGATGTCGAGGTCGGCTTCCTCCACATAGAGCACCTCGTGTTCGGCGCCCTCCTGGTTCTGCCAGGCGCGCAGCCGTGTCACGTGCAGCTTGGGGCCGAACACAGAGAAGCGCACTTCCTCGACGCTGGAAAAGCCGTTCTCGCCGGCATAGGTCTGGGTCTGCGCCAGCAGTTGCTCGCGCAGCACGTCGTCAATCATGAACCAGTAGCCCACGGCGCCTGCCGCCAGCAACGCCGGCACCAGGACCACCGCCTTCCAGCGGAAGAACGACACTTTGAGAGCCGCCGGGGCGGCTTCAGGCTGTGGCACCGATGAAGACATAACGAACCAGTTTGAACAGCCAGATCCTGGACAGCCACACAAGCAGCTTGCTGTTGGCCCAGCGCTGCTTCAGGCGGGCATGAAAACGACCCCACAGGGCAGTCACGGCAATGAAGAGCGGCAGGGCCATGATGGCCCAGACGGCGAGGCCGCCGGCCACGTCGAAGTAATCCAGGCGCAACAGGGCCAGCAGGGGCGTCCGGGCAGCCTGAATCACGGGGTCGTGGGGCACGGCGTCCAGTGTGACGATACCGATGGGGCGAATGACGACATCCTGCAGCAACCAGGCCAGGCCGCGCACCACGCCAAAGGAAAGGACGGCAATGCCGAAGTTGACGTTGACCAGCAGAATCGGCAGGAAGGCCAGCAGCGTCCAGGGCCCCAGGGGCAGCATGCCGGCCAAAGCACCCAGGGTTACCCCCAGGCCCACCTGCCAGGGACGCACATCGGCGTTCAGGGTCTTGTAAAGCCAGCGGGTGAAGTTAAGGACTGTCAGCCACACGGAAGCGACTCCACACCCCGGCAAGCGGGCGAACATGGTAGCGGGCGAGAAGCCCGCCCACAACGCCGGAAGCTTCGGGTTGAAGCCCGCTTGCGTTGAAGGTTGGCGGGAAGAAGCGGCGCCGCGAAAAGTTTGCGGCCGGGCATTGCAGCCAAAAAGCCCGTTGCTATCTTCTTCGCTCCAATTTTGGCGCCGTCCGCGCTGGCGTAGCTCAATGGCAGAGCACCGGTTTTGTAAACCGGTGGTTGCGAGTTCGACTCTCGCCGCCAGCTCCAGCTTTGGGCGCCGGAACGGACAAGCCGGTGGCTTGTGCAGGACCTTGACATGAGTGCCGCCCCTCGGGGCGGTGGTTTCACGGAGGGCAGATACCCAAGCGGCCAAAGGGGCCTGACTGTAAATCAGGTGGCTTACGCCTTCGAAGGTTCGAATCCTTCTCTGCCCACCAGTGTAAAGCTCTCCCGGCAAGTGCCGGGCCGCCCAGGCGCGAACAACGCGACAGGCGGGGCGATATGCGGGCGTAGCTCAGTGGTAGAGCATCTGCCTTCCAAGCAGACGGTCGTGGGTTCGAGCCCCATCGCCCGCTCCAGCTGACGGCCGCAGGGAG
>JADLBZ010000081.1 GCA_020847415.1 Planctomycetota bacterium | reverse complement strand
GGGCGTCCCCGCCCGCACTGCCGTTGTGGTTGGCAGTTCTCTGTTACTCAGTAACTCCGTTTTCAGACGCAGTTGCCGCTGCCGTTCGTGGCGTGGCCGTCCCGGCCGCGTGCCGTTCGTGATGCGGGCGTCCCCGCCCGCACTGCCGTTGTGGTTGGCAGTTCTCTGTTACTCAGGAACTCCGTTTTCAGACGCAGTTGCCGTTCTTCGCGTCAGCCGTTGCCGTGTTGAACTGCATTCTCTCGCAGAGCCGCAGAGCTCGCAGAAAAAGGCAACTGCTGGATTGAAAACGGAGTAGCGAAGGAACGGAGAACGACATCAGACTCGTCTCTTGTCTCTCGACCCTCGCCTCTGAGCCCCTGCGCTGCCGGCAGCTACTCGCCCAGGCGCAGCACCCCCAGGCTGCCCGCCGCAAGCAGCAGCGTCTCGTCGCCGATTCCGGCAAGGTCCAGCACGCGTGCACCGGTGCGCCACAGCTCGCGGGAGTCCTGCACCTCGTACAGCACCAGGCCGCTCCCTTCCGCTGCAGCCAGCACCGTGCCGCCGAACAACAGGGCAATGGCCCGGGGCGCGGAGCGCGTGACCACCGACTGCCCGCCCGTGGCCTCGGCAAGCGGCACCACGCGCACCGTGGTGCCCGCCAGCACGGCCAGCGTTCGGCCTTCGGCATCCAGGGCCACCCGGTCAATGGCGGCATCGGTGCGGCTGGCGACCAGCCGTGGCGGCTGGCGCAAATCGCAGACAAACACCTGGTCGTTCCAGCGCAGGGCACAGGCCGCCGCCCTGGCTGCAAACACGCACTCGTCGGGGGGGCCGTCGCAGGGCGCAGAGAGTGTCTGCTCCAGGTTACCCTGCCGCACCAGCAGGCCGTCAGGTACGCGCAGCAACAGGGTGCCGTCGCGAGCAGCACCCAGCAGCCTGCCGACCAAGGGCATGCGCATGCCGTTCTGGAACCACACCTGGCTGCCGTTGGAGGCCACGAAACCCTGCGGCTGCGGAAACACCGTGTCGGCGCCTTCCGCCGCGAACCAGCTTCCGCCGCCTTCCGGAAGCACCCAGATCTGGCCTTCCATGGCGGCCACAAAGCCGCCCGGGAGCGCGTCGACACCGGCTCCTGTGGGGCCTGCCGCCAGGGGGAAGCCTTGCAGCACGTCGTCCAGGGGGCGCAGGCTGAGCTCACCGCGGGTGGTGCCGAACAGCATGCCGCACTCGTGGCGGGCGGCAAAAGTCAGGGCGCCGCCCCCCAGCGTGATCTCGTGCCGACCGCTCGGCGTCAGCTCAAACGCGCGCCCCCCACCCGCGCCGCACACCAGGGCACCATCGGCCAGGAACCCGAACCACTCGTCGGGCGGCGTGGCAAGCTCAAAGACAGCTACCGCGACCTCGCCGCCGGCCAGCGGCACCGTGGCCAGCTCGATGCGCCGGTCATCGCGCGCGGCGGCCCACACCACGCCCGGCCCTGCTGCCAGGCGCACCTGCGCGGGCACCAGCGAGAAGCGATGGGCCACGGCATAGCGGCCCCCGCGCGAAAGCAGCAGGCGATCGGAATCGGCCAGCGCGCTGCCGCCAGACCACGAGACAAAGGCATGCAGGTCGGCCTCGGGCAGGTCCGTGGGGATGGGCGCCTCGCTCCAGGCCTGCCCCTGGGCGCCGCGGTCCATGCGGGTCAGGCTGCCCTTGCGCACCAGGTGAAGCTGGCGGCAGTCAGGGTCGGCGGCCAGGGCGCGAAGGCGCCCGCCGGGGTGCTGGTCGGGGGCGTGCGGGGCAATCAGCTCGGTCACGCGCGGCTCTTCGGCGCGGAACTCGACAAAAAACAGCCGCCCCGGCGCCGCGACCACCGCGCCAAGGCCGCCGCGGTCCAGGTGCATCGTGTCTGCCACGGGGGAAGGCAGGCCGGGGGCATCGGGCAGGCGCACGCGGGCCAAGGGCTCGCCGCCCAGGGCCGAATACAGCACCAGCACAGATGCGCCCTCTGCTGAGGTGCGGGCCACCAGCACGCGGCGGCCGTCGCCGCTTACGGCACCGGCCGTGACGGGCCGTTCCGCCTCGACACCGCCGGCAAAGCGCGCCGCAGGATCGCGCAACAGTGTCGCTGCCAGGGGCCACCAGGCCGGGGCGCCGGCCTGGCGGGACTCCTGCAGCAGCTCGCGCCCGCGCGCCAGGCGCCCGGCCCTGGCTTCGGCCACCGCAAGGCGGCACTGCGCCAGGCCCAGGGCGCCGGAAATCTGCTTGCGGTGCGCCTGCTCGGCGTGCAGCAGGCGGTCCAGCCGGTCGCCACGGTCCTTCTCGGCGGCGTGGTCTTGTCGCGCCTCAACTTCCGCGGTGCGCGCCAACTGCATGCTGCCCTGCATTTCGCGGTAGGCCGTCAGGCCCATGGCCCCCAGCGCCACCAGCACAGCGGCCAGGGCGCCAAACACCACGCGCTGCAGCTTCACGCGCGCGCGCAGGGCATTCTCGGGCGAGGCTGCCGGGCTTTGGTCGTCGAACTCGGACATGCTGCCCCTACTTTTACTTTGGGTGCGCCCCCGTAGCATGCGCTCCCCGGGCAGGGAAACCGGAGTTTGACCCGCATGCTGATCGTCCTGCAACCCGGCAGCACGCCCGCCGACCTGGAGGCCGTGCTGGCCCGTGCCCGCAAACTGGGCCTTACCGCCCAGCCTGCCCAGGCCGGCGATCGCCGTATAGTAGCGCTTTCCGGCGGCAGCACCGACGCCACGGCGTTCTCGGATCTTTCCTGCGTGGCGCGGGTACAGCGCGTGGACGACGCGTTCCGCCTCAGTGCCCGCGACAAGCAGCCCCGGGGCACCGTGCTGGATATTGGCGGTGTGCGGCTGGGCAGCGGCCAGCCCCTGTGCGTGATTGCCGGCCCCTGCAGCCTGGAAAGCCCCGAGCAGGCGCTTGGCATCGCCAGGACGCTGAAGCAGGCCGGCGTGCGCATCCTGCGCGGCGGCCTGTTCAAGCCCCGCACCAGCCCGTACAGCTTCCAGGGCATCCAGGAAGAAGGCCTGAAGCTGCTGGACGAGATCCGCGCCACGGTGGGCCTGAAGGTGGTCACGGAAGCCGTGGACGAGCGCACCCTGGATTTGCTGGAGCCCCACGCCGACATGCTGCAGATCGGGGCGCGCAACATGCAGAACTTCAGCCTTCTGCGCCGCGCCGGGAAGTGCCGCCTGCCCGTGCTGCTCAAGCGCGGCGCGGGTGCCACGCTGGACGAGCTGCTTACGGCGGCGGACTACATCCTGGCCGGCGGAAACACGCAGGTCGCCCTGTGCGAGCGCGGCATTCGAACCTTCAGCAGCCATTCGCGCTACACGCTGGACCTCGCGGCAGTGCCCGCCCTGCACGAGCTTTCGCACTTGCCCGTGGTGGTGGACCCCAGCCACGGTGCGGGCGTGCGCTCGCGCGTACCCGCCATGGCACTGGCCGCCGTCGCGGCGGGGGCCGATGCGGTCATGGTCGAAGTGCACCCCGAGCCGACGGTGGCAAGGTCCGACGGGCAGCAAAGCCTCTACCCCGCCCAGTTTGCAGAGCTGCTGCCGCGCCTGCAGGCTGTGGCCAGGGCAGCGGGCCGGGAGGCTTAAGATGTCCGAGTTCCTGCTGGCCTTCGACATTGAGCTCAAGGATGACGTGCTGAAGGCCGTGCGCGCGGTCAAGGGCGTGGCGGTCACCAGCATTCCCCAGGCCGACGGCACCGTGACCCTGCGCCTGAAGACCCGCACCCTGGACGAAGAAACCACGCTGATCCGCACCGTCGAGGAAATCCACGGCGTGCTGGACCTGCGCCTGCTCCAGAAGTAGGGCTCGCCGGGGCGACGCGCCCGGGACAGCCGCATCACGATTGCGGCAGAGGTCGGGAGTCGGGAGTCGAGGGAAAAAGCGGTGCCCGTCGGCAGACAGCAGTTCCGCCAACATCAATTGCCTTCGGTATCAGTCAGTTCACCGCCACCACATCCGTCACCCAGGGCAGTTCCATCTGCAGCGACATGCGGATGCCGTCGCCCATGGTGCTGTGTGCCCCGGCACACCCGTTGCAGGCGCCGGTAAGCCGGAGGCTGACTTTGCCCTCGGCGGAGATTTCAACCAGTTCAACGTCGCCGCCGTCGTTGCGCAGCCACGGTCGCAGGGTATCCAGCACTCCTTCCACCTGTCGCTGCCGATCCGCGTCCATGGCTGTTCTCCTACCCCACCGGACAATGTTATCCTGTTATCTATTGAACGGCGATTCAAAAATCATACGCTTGGTCACTACAGGAGCCAGATCATGAAGGCAAGCGGTTACGCCTACTCCGAGCCCAAGGCCGCGTTCCAGAAGATCGAGTACGACCTGGCCTGCGGCCCCAACGACGCCATCGTAAAGGTGGCCGGCTGCGGCCTGTGCCACACCGACATCGGCTTCTACTACGGCGATGTCCCGCCGCGCGCCAAGCTGCCCCTGGTGCTGGGCCACGAGATCTCCGGCACGGTGGTGGAGGCCGGCGAGAAGCTGGCCCACCTGCGCGGCAAGCAGGTCATCGTGCCCGCCGTGATGCCCTGCGGCGAGTGCCCCAACTGCAAGGCCGGCTGCGAGAACACCTGCAAGAAGCAGCTCATGCCCGGCAACGACGGCCACGGCGGCTTTGCCAGCCACATCAAGGTGCCCGGCCGCGATTTGGCTGTGCTGCCCGCCGACCTGAAGGGCTACGACCTGGCGGATCTCTCGGTGATTGCCGACGCGGTGACCACGCCCTACCAGAGCGTGCTGCGCGCGGGCATCAAGACGGGCGACGTGGCCGTCGTGATCGGCTCGGGCGGCATCGGCACCTATGGCGTGCAGATCGCCCGCGCCATGGGCGCCACGGTAATCGCCATTGACATTGACGACCGCAAGCTGGAGCGCGTGAAGCAATATGGTGCCTCGCACGTCGTGAACACGCGCGAGATGGACATCAAGGCCGCCCGCGGCGCGGTGAAGAAGATCGTGGACGGCGCGGGCCTGCCGGACTTCGGCTGGAAGATCCTGGAAATGTCCGGCAGCAAGGCCGGCCAGGAGCTGGCCTATAACCTGATTCCGCCCTCCGGCACGCTGGCCATCGTGGGCTTCACCATGGCCAAGCTGGAGCTGCGGCTGTCGAACCTGATGGCCTTTGACGCTGCCTGCTTCGGCAACTGGGGTTGCGCGCCGAAGCACTACCCGGCAGTCATCAACATGGTGCTGGAGGGCAAGATCAACCTGAAGCCCTTCATCAAGCGCCACTCGCTGAACGACATCCAGCATCTCTTTGAGGAGGCGCATCACGGCAAGCTGACCGAGCGCGCCATCCTGGTTCCGGGCGCCTAGAGAAAGCACGAGGGCACACATGGGCAACGACTATCCGCAGCTTCACAGCCACGAACTGGTGGACGGCTACGCGTTCAAGCACATCAAGTACGAGCGCAAGCCCCTGCGCGACCCCAAGGGCAACGCGCACGAGGGCCTGTACAACGTCTGGATCTGGCTGAACAACCCCGGCCAGTACAACAGCTACACCACCGAGGCGGTCAAGGAAGTGATCCTGGCCTTCCGCAACGCCAGCGTGGACCGCGCGGCGGTAGCCGTAGTCTTCACGGCGGTGGGCGACAAGGCCTTCTGCACGGGCGGCAACACCAAGGAGTACGCCGAGTACTACGCCGGCAACCCGCAAGAGTACAGGCAGTACATGCGGCTGTTCAACGACATGGTCAGCGCCATCCTGATGTGCGACAAGCCCGTGATCAACCGCGTCAACGGCATGCGCATCGGCGGCGGGCAGGAGATCGGCATGGCCTGCGACTTCCACGTCGCGGCCGACACGGCCCGGTTCGGGCAGGCGGGCCCCAAGCACGGCAGCGCCCCGGACGGCGGCGCCACGGACTTCCTGCCGCTGTTTGTGGGCATGGCCTATGCCATGGAAAGCTGCGTGCTGTGCGAGCCCATGAGCGCGCACAAGGCGCTGCGCCTGGGCATGATCAACCGGGTGGTGCCGGTGCTGAAGCACAACGGCAAGTTTGTGCCCAACCCGCTGGTGGTGGTGGATCGCTTCAGCGACGAGTTCGGCGCCATTGTCCACGGCGAAAGCAGGACAGGCGACGAGCTGGCCAAAGGCAAAGCCGTGCTCAAGGACTGCACCACGGACTTCAGCCTGCTGGACGCCACGGTGGAGGAGTTCTGCTGGAAGCTCAGCCAGACCATGCCGGACTGCACCACCAAGACGACCGAGAGCCTGCGCAAGTTCAAGCTGGAGCACTGGGACCGCAACAAGGAAACCAACCGCGCCTGGCTGGCCCTGAACATGATGACCGAGGCCAAGGCGGGTTTCCGCGCCTTCAATGAAGGACCCAAGGAGCAGCGCGAGGTGGACTTCCTGGCCCTGCGCCGCGAACTGGCCAAGGGCCGCCCCTGGACCGAGGAGCTGATTCGCGACGTCTCGCCGCAGTACAAGCACGCGCACTCGGGGAGCTGCTCATGCCCGAAGTAAACTCCATCCGTGCCTGCGACGGCCAGGTGCTGCGCCTGGTCGTGGACAAGCCCAAGGGGAATATCTTCGCGGCCTCGGTGATGCAGGCCCTGGCGGGCCATGTGCGCGAGGCCCAGAAGGACACAGCCCTGAAGCTGGTCACCATCGAGGCTGCCGGCAAGCACTTCAGCTTCGGCGCCTCCGTCGAGGAGCACACCCGCGACAAGGTGGGCGTGATGCTGCCCGGCCTGCGCGAGCTGGTGCTGGCCATGGTGGGCTCGGAAGTGCCCGTGGCTGCCCTGGTGCAGGGCCTGTGCCTGGGCGGCGCCTTTGAAGTGGTGCTGGCGGCGCACCTCGTGTTTGCGGCGCCGGACGCCAAGATGGGCGTGCCGGAGATCCGGCTGGGGGTGTTCCCGCCCGCGGCCTGCGCCCTGCTGCCCAAGAAGCTGGGCCAGGCGGCGGCGGACCGCCTGATCCTGACCGGCGAGGAAATGACCGGCGAAGAGCTGCACCGGCTGGGCCTGGTGCACCGACTGTTCCCCGCGGAAGGCCTGTGGGCCGGGGTGGAGGCCTGGTTTGCCGGCACCTTCGGCAAGTTCTCGGCCAGCTCCTTGCGCCATGCCAACCGCAACGCGCAGCACGCGCTGCTGTGCTGCCTGGAAGACCGCCTGAAGAAGCACGAGCAGGATTACGTCGAGCGCCTGATGGCCTCGCACGACGCCAACGAGGGCATTGCCGCGTTCATGGAGCGCCGCGATCCCAAATG
>JADLBZ010000080.1 GCA_020847415.1 Planctomycetota bacterium | reverse complement strand
GTGGCTGATGGCCCGCAGCTTCACCAAGCCGGTCACGCAGCTGGCCACGGTGATGGGTGCATTGGCCAAGGGCGACCTGCGCCAGAGCCTGCCGGAAACCCGCAAGGACGAGCTGGGCGACCTGGCGCGTTCCGCCAACACCATGGTGCAGGGCCTGAACGAGGCCATGCGCGGTGTGCTGCACAGCAGCGACAACGTGGCGCGCACTACGCAGGAGATCAGCCGCGGCAACCAGGACCTGGCCAGCCGCACCGACGAGCAGGCCTCGGCCCTGGAAGAAACCAGCGCCAGCCTGGAGGAAATCTCGGGCACGGTGCGCAGCAACGCCGAGAACACCGAAAAGGCGCGCCTGCTGGCCAACCAGGCCACGCAGCTCTCGGCCCAGGGCAGCGAAAGCGTGACTGCCGCCATTGCCCAGATGGCTGCCATCCAGGACAGCTCCAAGCGCATCGTGGAGATCATCACCACGGTGAACGACATTGCCTTCCAGACCAACCTGCTGGCCCTGAACGCGGCGGTGGAGGCCGCCCGGGCCGGTGACCAGGGCCGCGGCTTTGCCGTGGTGGCCACCGAGGTGCGCAACCTGGCCCAGCGCAGCAGCCAGGCCGCCAAGGAGATCCAGGACCTGATCAAGGACAGCGTGGGCAAGATTGAGGCTGGCACCGCCACCGTCAACCAGAGCGGCAAGATCCTGCAGGACATCAGCAAGGGCATCAACGAAGTGACGCAACTGGTCACCGAGGTGTCGGCGGCGGCCAAGGAGCAGGCGTCGGCCATCCAGGAGATCAACACGGCGCTGACCCAGATGGACCAGGTGACGCAGCAGAACGCCGAACTGGTGCAGAACGCCGCGCGCAACTCCAGCGGCCTGAACACGCAGGTGCAGGACATGCGCGGGCTGGTGTCGCGCTTCCAGCTCACGGGCGGCGAGGAGGAAGCGAGCAAGGCCCCGGTCAGCGAGCCGACCGAGGCCGAGCCGGTCGGCGCGCGCAACCGGCTGGCTGAAGCCGACGCCGAGACCTCCGTGCGCAAGCCTGCCCGGGCTTCCACCAGGGCAGCGGCCAAGTCGTCGCGCGAGCCGGTGAAGGCGACCACTGAGGCCTCAGGCAACGGCAAGGCTGACTCGCTGGATCATTGGGAAGACATCAACTAGCGGAGATTGACATGGCCAGTGTGCAGACAGCAGTGCCCGACGGGCGCGCAGCAACAGCGGCAGGCCAGTATCTCACCTTCATGCTGGGCACCGAGGAGTATGGCGTTGATGTGCTTCAGGTGCAGGAGATCATCGGCTACCAGGCGCCCACGCCGGTGCCGGGAATGCCGCCCTACATGAGCGGCGTCATCAACCTGCGCGGAGTGGTGATCCCGGTGATGGATGCCCGCAGGCTGCTGCGCATGCCTGAGGGCGCCTATACGCGCCAGTCCGCCGTGGTGGTGATCCAGAGCGAGGACCACCGCTCCGGGCTGATCGTGGACCACGTGGCCGACGTGGTGACCCTGGAGCCGGGCCAGGTCAGCGAGCCGCCACGCATGCGCGACGACGTGCGCATGGACTGCCTGAAGGGCATCGGCCAGATCAACCAGCGCATGCTGATCTTGCTGGATGCCTCGCGCCTGATGGAGGGCGCCGCCAAGCACCTGGGAGAAGCCGTTCAGGGCGTGCGTGATGCCCTGGCCACTGCCGCAGCCGTGGCTGCACCCGCCGCACCGCAGGCCTGACCGGAGAACCCGTGCTGAAGGAAGAACAGGACAAGCAGGCGCCGCCGCGACAGGGGGGCCGAGGCCGGACGCACCCCACGATGACCGACGTGGAGTTCCAGCTCCTGGCCGAGCTGGTGCGCAAGCACACGGGCATTCACCTGCCGCCGCACAAGAAGGCGCTGCTGAAGTCGCGGCTGGCGGGGCGCATCCGCGACCTGGGGTTGACGTCGTACCTGGCGTACCAGAAGCGGCTGAAGGACCCGGCCTTTGTACAGGCCGAGGTCGCCGAGTTGACGGATGCCATTACCACCAACCTGACCAGCTTCTTCCGCGAGCCGCACCACTTTGACCACCTGCGCGAGTACCTGCGCAGCCACGCCCAGGCCGGCGTGCGGGTGCGCATCTTGTGTGCTGGGTGCAGCGAGGGCATGGAGCCCTACAGCGCCGCCATCGTGGCCACAGACTGCCTGGGTATCTCGGCCCTGGAGCGCATCAGCATTGTGGCCATGGACATTGACCGCGGCGCCCTGCAGGCGGCGCGCAAGGCCGTCTACGACAACAAAGACGTGCGCATGATGGACCAGGGCCTGCTGCGCGCGGGCTTTCAGCGCGGGCGCGGGGCGCACGAGGGCAAGGTGCGGGTCAAGGAGAGCGTCTCGCGGCTGGTGCAGTTCCATGAACTGAACATGGTCACGGAGTCGCTGAGCCCGCTGGGCGAGTTTGACATCATTTTCTGCCGCAACGTGCTGATCTACTTTGACCCGCCCACGCGCACCGAGGTGGTGCGCAAGCTGGCGGCGCAACTGCGCCCGGGCGGCTTCATCTACCTGGGGCATTCCGAGTCCATCAAGGCGCTGGGCCTGACAGGGTGGCGAACCCTGGGAACCACCATTTACCAACCCGGCAGCGGGCGTGAGGAAAAGGGGTAAGGCGTGACCGGCGGAAAGGCAACCTCACATTTGCTGCAGGCCGACGGCAGCCGGCGTGTTCGCGTAGTGGTCGTGGACGACGACGCGCTTTCGCGCAAAGTGATTGCACGCGCGCTGCAGGGCGACGACCGTTTTGCCATCGCGGGCGAAGCCCCGGACGCCCTTGCCGCCAAGAAAGAGCTGCTGCAGACGCGGCCCGATGTCGTCACCCTCGACGTGAACATGCCCGGCGTGGACGGCCTGCACTTCCTTGAGAAGCTGATGGCACACTTTCCCATGCCCGCCGTGGTGGTCAGCGCCTCGGGCGAGGCAGGTGGCGAGATCGCCGTGGCGGCGCTGGCTCTGGGCGCCGTCTCCGTGGTGCAGAAGCCGTCGGCCACCCGCGAGGACCAGCAGCGCTTTGTTCAGGAGTTGCGCGGCGCCGTGGCTGCCGCCGCCCAGTGCCGCATTCGTTCGGGCTCCGGGCGCATCGTCTCCCATGCCGGCGGCAAGGTGCGCAGGCTGGCCCGGGGCGGAATCCTGGCCATCGGCGCCTCCACGGGCGGGCCCCAGGCGCTGCCTGTTGTTCTGGGCGGGCTGGTGCCGGACATGCCTCCTATCCTGATTACCCAGCACATGCCGGTGACTTTTACCGACGCATTTGCCCGCAGGTTGGACGCCGCCGGGCCGGTGCGCGTGCAGGTGGCCCAGGACGGCGTGGAACCCATTCCGGGTCGGGCTTACCTGGCCCCAGGCGACAAGCACCTGCGGCTGGTGGGGGGGCCCGGCAGCTATCGCCTTTCCGTACAGCCGGGCGAGCGTGTCAGCAGCCACATCCCCAGCGTGGAC
The DNA here is from genome assembly GCA_020847415.1 of Planctomycetota bacterium. GTDB lineage: Bacteria > Planctomycetota > UBA8742 > UBA2392 > UBA2392 > JADLBZ01. The sequence continues at coordinate 25,533 of JADLBZ010000080.1, read as the reverse complement.
GTGCTGTTTCACTCGGTGGCAGAAGCCGCCGGCAGGCGCGCCCTGGGCGTGCTGCTGACGGGCATGGGCCGCGACGGCGCCGACGGTCTGCTGGCCATGCGCCGGGCAGGCGCACGCACCATTGCCCAGGACGAGGCTTCCAGCGTGGTTTGGGGCATGCCGGGAGTGGCAGTGCGGCAGGGGGCAGCCGAACAGGTAATGGCCCTGGATGCCGTTGCCGCCCAGTTACTGCAGATGCTGGAGCACAAGACCACCATCAACCTGAACACCCAGGCCGAGAGGAGTTCGCCATGACGCGTGTCCTGGTGATTGATGACAGCGGCACCATGCGCAAGATCCAGAAGAACGTCCTGACCACCCTGGGCGTGACGGAGGTGGTCGAGGCCGAGAACGGCCAGGAGGCCATCCTGCGCATGAAAGAGCACCAGTTTGACTTCAAGCTGGTGCTGTGCGACTGGAACATGCCGATCATGGACGGCATTACGTTCCTGCAGAAGATCCGCTCGGTGCCGCAGCTCAAGGCCCTGCCGGTGGTGATGGTGACGACCGAGGGCGAGAAGTCGAAGGTGGTGGAGGCCATCCAGGCCGGGGCCAACGGCTACATCGTGAAGCCGTTCACGCCGGATTCGCTGAAGGCGCGCCTGACTGAGTACCTTGGCACCACCTGAGCTCCAGTGTTGCAACCACGTTGAATCTGGGGGTGTCGGTTCCGTCCCGCTTCCGCACCAGGCCGCGACGGGCGCTCGCGGCCCGCGCCCTCCGGGCTTCTGTCGCTCGCTGTCGCGGAAACGACTGCACGCGATAAACGGAGCCACCCCTGAATTCAATCGCGATGCGCCATTTGGTGCGCCACATTTCGGACCTGCGCGGTCTGGAATCGCGGCTATGGTTCCCTAAACTCGCCGCCCGCGAACCAAGGAACCGACTATGGCTATTGTGGAAGCCCCCAAGCAGTTTCCGACGCGGCTGTTCATTGCCGGCGAGTTTGTGGACGCCGCCGACAAGCGCACCTACGACTCGTTGAACCCCGCCACCGAGGACGTGATTGCCCCCATTGCCTGCGCCGGCAAGGCGGACCTGGAGGCGGCAGTTGCCGCGGCACGCAAGAGCCAGCCGGAGTGGGCGGCGCTGCCCCCCGCCCGGCGCAGCAGCCTGATCTGGAAGATCGGCGACGAGATCATGAAGCGCCGCCACGAGTTTGCGGCGCTGGAAGCCATGGACAGCGGCAAACCCTACAAGGAATGCCACGACATTGACGTGCCCATGGCGGCGGACCACTTCAAGTACTTCGCCGGCGTGCTGCGCAGCCTGCAGGGCGACACCATCCCGGTGAACGACAACCTGTTTGTCTACACCCTGCGCGAGCCCCTGGGCATCGTGGCGGGCATCACGCCCTGGAACTTCCCGCTGCTCATGGCGGCGCGCAAAGTGGCGCCGGCCATTGCTGCCGGCAACGCGGTGATCCTGAAGCCCGCCAACCCCACGCCGTTGACCGCCCTGCTGCTGGCCGAGTGCATCCAGGCCGCCAAGCTGCCGCCGGGCGTGGTGGCTGTGCTGCCCGGCAAGGGCAGCGAGGTGGGCCAGCTGATCGTGGAACACCCCGAAAGTGCCGCCATCAGCTTCACGGGCAGCACCAGCGTGGGCGTGAAGATGGTGCGCGACGCGGCACCCTCCCTGAAGAAACTGACCATGGAACTGGGCGGCAAGAGCCCCAACGTGGTCTTTGCCGACGCGGACATCGAGACTGCCGTCAAGGGCGCCCAGGCAGCCATTTTCTACAACAAGGGCGAAGTTTGCACGGCGGGCTCGCGGCTGTTCGTTGAGGAGAAGGTGCACGACGAGGTGGTCGAGAAGCTGGCGGCCCGCGCCGCCAAGATGAAGGGCAGCAACCCCCTGGATGACGAATGCCGCTACGGGCCGCAGAACAACAAGCAGCAGTTTGACACGACGCTCAAGTACATCGAGGCCGGCAAGAAGGAGGGTGCTCGCCTGGTGGCCGGCGGCGCGCGCATGGGCGACAAGGGCTATTTTGTGGCGCCCACGGTGTTTGCCGACGTGAAGCCCGAGATGACCATCGCCCGCGAGGAAATTTTCGGGCCGGTACTGGCGGTGCAGAAGTTCAGCGGCTTTGAAGAACTGGTGGAGAAGGCCAACGCCAGCGAGTACGGCTTGGCGGCGGGCGTGTGGACCCGCGACGTGAGCAAGGCCCACAAGTACGCCAAGGCCGTGAAGGCCGGCGCCGTGTGGGTGAACTGCTACAACTGGTATGACTCGGCGGTGCCCTACGGCGGCTACAAGGCCAGCGGCTACGGCCGCGAGATGGGCCTGCAGGGCCTGCTGGCGATGACCCAAAGCAAGAGCGTGTGGGTGCAGTTGTAGGCGGTTGACGTGACGAGTTGCGAGGCCGGCGGGGTTGCCTAAGCTACGACCCTGGCCGGCCTTGTCGCAGGGTTGCGGCAGTCGGCACCAGCCATGACAGACGCCAAGCTGATCCGCACCAAGCGCCGCGACGAAGTCTCCGCCCCCGGCCCAGCCCCCGAGCCCAAGGCCGAAGAGCCGGCGCCCGACGCGGCACCGCGCCCAGCCGCCGAGATCACCGGCAACCCGCTGCTGGGCGAGGGTGAGATCCGCATCCGCTCGCTCTGCTGCAACCGTAAGATGAAGGCCGACAGCCGCAAATTTGCCTCAGCCACCCGCTGCCCGCACTGCGGGGCCAGCCCGTTCCGGTTCCAGAGGGCATAGGTTGCGGGCGGTTATTTGCGCCGCCGTCTGGCCTTTCGCACCGGCGTTGCTAACTACTTACCCGCCGGAGGAACCGGCATTGGCCAAGGTCGGGAAGGCGCCGTGAGTTCAAACCCGCTGCAGCACATCCGCAACTTCTGCATTATTGCCCACATTGACCACGGCAAGTCCACGCTTGCCGACCGGTTGCTGCAGGCTTCCAGCGCCGTGGACCAGCGCAAGCTGCGCGAACAGACCATGGACTCCATGGACCTGGAGCGCGAGCGCGGTATCACCATCAAGGCCAAGGCCATCGCGCTGCCCATGGTGGTGGATGACAAAGAGTACCTGTTCAACCTGATTGACACCCCCGGCCACGTGGACTTCGGCTACGAGGTCAGCCGCGCCATGCACGCCTGCGAGGGCGCGCTCGCGCTGGTGGACACCACCCAGGGCATACAGGCCCAGACCGTGGCCAACATGTACCAGGCCATCGCGGCCGACCTGCATGTCATCCCGCTGGCGAACAAAGTGGACATGATCGCGTCGCGGCTGGAAGAAACCCAGCAAGAGATGGAGCAGGTGTTCGGCATCAAGCCGGCCGAGGTCATCGGTTGCTCGGGCAAGACCGGCCTGGGTGTACCGGAGATCCTCAGGGCAATCGTCGCGAGAATTCCCGCGCCCACCGGCGACCCCGATGCGCCGTTGAAGGCCCTGATCTTTGACGCCGTGTACGACGACTACCGCGGCGTGGTGGTCTATGTTCGCGTGCGCGACGGCTTCATTGAACCGCGCCAGAAGATCGCCATGAAGGCCACCGGCAAGGAGTTTGAAGTGCTGGAGGTGGGCGTGGCGCGGATGGGGTTCGTCAAGCAGGACCGCCTCGGCACCGGCTGTGTGGGCTACGTGATCTGCGGCATCAAGAGCATCCAGGACATCGGCGTCGGTGACACCATCACCCTGGCGTCCTTGAAGGACCAGATTACGCCCTTGCCCGGCTACAAGAAGCCGCAGCCCATGGTGTACGCGGGCATCTATCCCACCCAGGCCAGCGACTTTGAGGCTCTGCGCAAGGGCCTGCAGAAGCTGTCGCTTTCCGACAGCAGCTTCACCTACGTGCCCGAGCAATCGGGCGCCCTGGGCTACGGCTTCCGTTGCGGCTACCTGGGCCTGCTGCACATGGAAATCGTGCAGGAGCGCCTGGAGCGCGAATCGGGCCTTGAGCTCGTGATGACGGCGCCCAACGTGCACTACGAGATCCTGAAGCAGGACGGAACGCAGGAGCGCATCGAGTGCGCCGCCCACCTGCCGGACCCCACCCATTACAAGGAGATCCGCGAGCCCCTGGTGCGGCTGAACATCATCACGCCCACGGGCAGCATCGGTGACGTGATGAAGCTGGCACTGGAACGCCGCGGCCTGTACCAGAACCAGGAGCACCTGGGCCAGGGTCGCGCCCTGCTGACCTTCAAGATTCCCCTCTCCGAGATCATCTTCGACTTCTTTGACCGCCTGAAGTCCATTACCCATGGCTACGGCACCATGGACTACGAGGTAGTCGGGTTCGAAGCCGCCGACCTGGTCAAGGTGCGCATCATGGTGGCCGGCGAGGATGTGGATGCCCTGAGCTTCATTGCCCACCGCCAGTTTGCCGAGTCGCGCGGCCGCAAGGTGCTGATCAAGCTGCGCGAGGAGATTCCCAAGCACCTGTTCGTGATCTCGCTGCAGGCAGCCATCGGCGGCAAGATCATTGCCGGCGAGAAGATCAGCAGCATGGGCAAGAACGTCACCGCCAAGTGCTACGGCGGCGACGTTTCGCGCAAGAAGAAGCTGCTCGAGAAGCAGAAGAAGGGCAAAGCCCGCATGAAGATGATCGGCGGCGTGGAAGTGCCCCAGGATGCGTTCCTGGCCATCCTGAAGGTGGACCAGGACGGCGAGTAACCCGGATTTCGAGCACCCATGTTCGACCCCCAACAGAGCAGCCGCTTCTTGCGCGGGCTGGGCTTCGGCTCGCCCCTGCCGGAGTGGGCGGTCGTTCTGGGCACCGGCTTTGCCGCCATCGAGGACGAACTGCAACTGCGCGCCCGCGTCGCCTACAGCGACGTGCCGGGTCTGCCCACGCCCGCCGGCACGGCGGGGCACCGCTGTCGCCTTTCTCAGGGCACGCTCGCCGGAACCGAAGTCCTGCTGTTCTGCGGCCGCTATCACGCCTATGAGGGCTTTGCCCCGCGCGAGCTGGCAGCCCTTCCCTGGACCGCGCATGCACTGGGCGCGCGCAAGCTGCTGCTGACCAACGCCGCGGGCGGCTTGCGGGGCGGGCTTGTGGCAGGTTCTCTGCTTGCCCTGGAGGATCATCTCAACCTGACCGGCATCAACCCGCTGGCGGGCCGCGAGCGCCTGGAGGGGGCCGTGCCCTTTCCAGCCATGGCGGGAGCCTACGACACCGAACTGCGCGCGCGCCTGCTGGCAGCGGGCAAGCGTTGCGGCGAGGCCATCGAGTCCGGCGTCTACGCTGCTTTGGCCGGCCCCAGCTTTGAAACCGCCGCCGAGGTGCGCATGTTGCGCGCCCTGGGCGCCGACGCCGTGGGCATGAGCACCGTGCCCGAGGCGCTGACGGCCCGCGCGCTGGGCATGCGCATCTGCGCCCTCAGCCTGATTACTAACGTGGCTGGCGGAGCTGCCGACAGCCACGAGCACACCCTGCGCGCCGGGGCAGACAACGCTCCGCGTCTGGCGCGGCTGTTGCGCGAGTTCCTTGCCGGCTGAACGCCATTGGCGGCGACGAGTGCCTCCCAGCTCGCCCCCACACTATGAAATGTGACAAATGGACATGTTTTCATGGCGAAAGCGCCATGAAAACATGTCTTTGCGACAGATTTACCTTGCCCGTTTCGTTACGTATGGTAAGATATCGGGGCAACAACTGAGTGCAGCGCGCGGGGTGAAGCCCTCCCTCACCTCGCTTCAGGATGCGCGCCTTGGCTTGGTTGCTGGCACTTCGGTAGGGTCGTGGGCCACGCTGTTTGTGAGCGACCAGCGTGGAAGACCCTCCGGGTGCCGGCAACTCGGCCAAGGCGCGAATGTCTTGGCCTGTCGTGGCTGCCGGACAGCAGGGGTGCCCCGGTTGCCGTGGGCAGTCGGCGCCAGTTGACCCGCCGCCAACTCTTGGCTAGTGTTACAAGCCTAGCAAGCAGAACTGGTTAGCGCCCATCGTGGCGCGTGGAGAGGCGCATGCGCAAGAACCGCCTGGTGCTTCTGTTGCTTCTGGGATCCTTTGCCCTGATGGGGGCCGAGTGCAGCACATTTGGTGGTGACGATGACGACGACGATCCGCCGCTGCCGGACCGCGCTATTGCCTCCAGCCCCTTGCTGCGTGCCTACTACGACACGCGCACGTTCCCCAAGGGCATGAAGGAACTGAAGATTCCGGAAGACAAGGACATGCTGGACGAGGACGGCCCTCTGACGGTTGAGTTCGGCATGGGCGGCACCGCCACAATCACCTCGGTGCACACCCATCTGATGCTCTCACCGCCGAAGTCGGGGACGTTTGACAACTGTGAGCTTCAGTGTCGCTGCATCGCCCCCAACGGCACCAAGTCCGGTTGGAAGGTGCTGGATGTTGAGTTGGCGGACGAGATCAACCTGCAGGCCGAAGTTGCATTCCTGTTCGAGTTCGACGGGTTGATCAGCGACGGAACCTGGAAGATCGAACTGAAGGACGCCGTGGACGACAACGATGGGCGCTGCCTGTTCCGCAACGGCTCGCTGCACATCAACCAGGGCATGGGGACGCCGGGCGGCGCTGCCAACGAGACCCAGACGCTGTCGGCTGCGGTCGGCCTGTACGGCACCCTGCCGGAGAAGTCCGGATCGCGGATGATGTTGGACATCGGCGCCTTCGGGATCAACGCCATGCTGCGGAACGACTTCACGTTCACAACCTCGTTCTACGTCACCTCGCTGACGCTGCGTGTGTCGTTCTATGTGAACGACGGTGCGGCTGCGGAGACTGACGCCATGTTCGTGCTGGTGTCTCCCAGTGGAAACTGGCTGGCGGGCGGTTTCCCGGACGACGCCAACGAAGAATTGGAGATTAGCTCAACCCTTACGTTGCGCACGTACACGCTCGGGATCGGGTCGCTGACCGCAGGACCCCTCATGAACCTGAACGGCGAGCCCAGTGCCGGCACTTGGTCGCTGTACCTCGCGGACGGCAAGACAGATGGCAACACAATGGCCGTCACGACAGATGGCGTTTTTGGTGCGTCGTTTGACACCAACCAGACGCTCAGCCTGGCGCTGGTGGGCAACACCTAACCCACGCGGGCATCTTTGTCGCAATGGGCGGCCTTCTGGCCGCCCATTGCTGCTTAAGCGGCTGTGCCGGTGATTGACGTGAAACCCTCGTCCGCTATATGTAGAGCGCGTTGCGCGGCTTGTAGCTCAGTTGGTTAGAGCGCCAGATTGTGATTCTGGATGTCGCGGGTTCAAATCCCGTCAAGCCGCCCACCTTCCCAGCCGCCCCCTTCCGGGGGCGGCTTTCGTTCCGGCGATGCACGCGCCCTGTTGACCGCGCCGTGGTCCGCAAGCGACCATCGGGGCATGACGGTGGTGCTGCAGGGTGAGCGTCTGACCAAGCGCTTCGGCGGTCGCACCGTCGTGCGCGGCGTGAACGTGGAGATCCATGCCGGGCAGATTGTCGGCCTGCTGGGCCGCAACGGCGCGGGCAAGAGCACCACCTTCAAGATGCTCATGGGCGTGCACCGCCCCGACGGCGGCCGCATCCTGCTGGCGGGCAAGGACGTCACTGCCATGCCCATGCACCAGCGCGTGCGGCACGGTCTTGGCTATCTGCCCCAGGAAGACACCTACTTCGCCCGCATGTCCGTGGAAGAGAACCTGCTGGCCATTCTGGAAACGACCCGCCTTTCGCGCGCCGAGCGCAGCACGAAGCTGGAGCAGCTGCTGCAGGAGTTCGGGCTGCACAAGGTGCGCACCAACCCGGCGGCGGCCTGCTCGGGCGGCGAGAAGCGCCGCCTTGAGATCGCCCGCACCCTGATCGGCGATCCGCGCGTGATCCTGCTGGACGAGCCCTTTGCCGGCGTGGACCCCATTGCCATCCAGGACCTGCGCGAACTGGTGCTGGGGCTGGCGGCCAAGGGCATTGCCGTGCTGCTGACCGACCACCACGTGCGCGAGGTGCTGCCCATGACCGACCGCAGCTACATCATCGTGGACGGCCAGGTCATCAAAGAAGGCCCGCCCCGGGAAATCGCCACCGACCAGGTGGTGCGCCGCGAGTACCTGGGATCGCGCTTCAGGCTGGACACCGAGTTGATCCGCCGCGACGCAATCAAGCCCCCGGGAACTTGAGGCTTGTCCGGCGCAGCTCGGCAGCCAGTCGCGCCGAGTTGACGGCAATACTCAGGTCGCTCAGCACCATGCTCAGAGCCGCAAAGCTGGGGGGCAAAAACACCCCGGCCCACACCAGCGCGCCGGCCGCCAGGGGCACGCCGATCGCGTTGTAGACGAGGCTCAGGAACAGGTTCTGCCGGATGGCCCGCAGGCTGCGGCGGCCGATCTGCAGAGCAATCAGCAGGTCGCCCAAGCGGCCGCTCATCAGCACCAGGTCGCCCGTTTCCTTGGCCACGTCGCTGCCCTGGCCCACGGCAACGCCGACCGTCGCGCGGGCCAGCGCGGGCGCGTCGTTGATGCCGTCGCCCACCATGGCGACCGGCCCCAGGCGGGAAAGCTCGTCCAGTGCCGCCAACTTGCCGGCCGGCGTCAGGCCCGCATGCACGCGTGTAATCCCCAGGGCCTCGGCAACGCGCCGGGCAGCCAGTTCGTGGTCGCCGGAGACCATGGCGACTTCCACGCCGGCGGTTTTCAACGCGCTGACCACGTCGGCGGCACCCGGCGCCACGGGGTCCTCAAAACCCAGGGCTGCCACTGCCGCGCCGTCCACGGCAAGCAGGCTGACGCTCAGGGCGCGGTTGCGCAGCTCGTCGGCCCGGGCCGCCAGCTCCGCCGGCAGACTCGCCTTCTGCTCGGAGAGCAGCGCCGCGCTCCCAAACAGCAGCGTTCGCCCCTCGTGCAGCGCAACCAGCCCCTTGCCCGCGAACTCAAAACAGCGTGCGGCGGGTGCTGCGCCGGGGGCGGCGGCCGCCCGCGCCAGCGGGTGGCGGCTGGAGGCCGCAACGGTGGCCAGGGCGGCACGCACGGTGGCCTCGTCGGCACCCGCCGCCAGGCGCAGCTCCGCCAACCGTGGTTTGCCGGCAGTCAGGGTGCCGGTCTTGTCAAAGGCAAACACGCGGGCGCGGGCAATCTGCTCCAGGGCGGCGCCGCTCTTCACCAGCACGCCACGCCGCAGGGCCTCGGCACTGCCGATCATCACGGCTGCCGGCACGGCAATGCCCAGCGCGCAGGGGCAGGCAATCACCAGCACGGCTATCCCGTGGGTAATGGCCCGCGCCGCGCCGGCCCCGGCGCTCAGCCAGCCCGCGAACGCGACCAGGGCAACAGCCACCACCACGGGCACAAAGACGTTGCTGACCCGGTCGGCAAAGCGCTGGATGGGGGCCTTGTTGAGCTGGGCCTGCTGCACCAGCCGCACGATGGCGGCAAGCGTGGTCTGGGCACCCACGGCCACCGCGCGCAACTCGAGGCGCCCGTTGGTTGCAATGGTCCCTGCCCGCACGTGTGAGCCCAGGGCGCGCGCCACCGGCAGGGGCTCGCCGGTCAGCATGCTCTCGTCCACGTCGGCTTCGCCGCCGGCGACCTCGCCGTCCACGGGGATGCGGTCGCCCGCCAGCACGACGCAGACGTCGCCCACCGCCACGTCGCGAGCCGGTATCTCGACCACGGCATCGCCGCGCATGATGCGGGCCACGGGCGGGGCCAGCGAAAGCAGGCTGCGCAGCGCGGACAACGCGTTCCCGCGGGCCTTGGCTTCCACATATTTGCCCAGGCGCAGGAACACGACCAGCAGCGTGGCTGCCTCAAAGAACACGTGGCGGCTCAGGCCCTCCGGCAGGGGCCAGTCCAGCAGGACCAGCAGCGCCCCGTAGCCCAGGCCAGCCGCCATGCCGATGCTGACCAGCACATCCATGCCCAGGTTGCGGCTGCGGATGCCCGCCACGGCGCCGCGATAGAACGTGTATCCGACCGTGGCCTGCAGCAGCAGGGCCAGCCCCAGCAGCAAGAGCTCCGGCAGGCGGCCATGCCAATGCAGGAAGTCCATGGCCATCACGGGGGCGGTCAGCGCGGCGCCCAGCACCAGCATGTGCAGGTGATTGCGGGCTTGGGCACGAGCTTCATCGGCGGCGTCGGGGGCTGCCGCGTCGTCGCGCAGGCGATAGCCGGCCCGGTTCACCGCGGCAGCCAGTTCTGCGCGCAGAGGAGGCGTCTGAACACGCAAACGCACGCTGCCTGAGGCAAAATCGGCCTCGGCGCCGGCCACACCCGGCAGGGCGCAAAGCTGCTTCTCCACGCTGCGGGCACAGTGGGCGCAGGTCATGCCCTCAACGCGGATGTCCAGCGTAGACGCCATGACATAAGAACAAGGCCGGAGCGAGCTACGGATTCCAGAGCCTGGTGGTGCGTCGCGATTGAATTCAGGAGTGGCTCCGTCCATCGTGTGCGGTCTTTTCCGCGGCAGCGAGCGACAGAAGCCCGGAGGGCGCGTGTCGCGGCCTAATGCGGAAGCGGGGCGGAACAGACACGCCCAATTTCAATGCGGATGCAATACCAGCCACGAAGATTCGTTTTCACGGCCCGCTGGAAAAGCACCGCCCCAGTTCCGGTGAATCTACGTATAAGGGGAAGGCTCGTTGTTACATGGAGTACGGCATGAAGCTGCGCCTGGTTCCTGCCCTGATTGACATTGCGTTGGCCGCGGCCTGTGCGCGCCAGCCGGAAAACGCACCTCCGGCTGCCCCAGCTGAGGCCTCCCGCGACGACCTGGACAACATGTATGTCCAGGCCGGCGCCGAGGGCAACGCTGAAGCTGCCCGAAAAGCGGCCCACGCTGCGCTGGTGCAGCAACTGGATGAACTTCTGGCCAGGCTGGCAGAGACCACCTTGCTGCCGGAGGCCTTCAAGCTGGCCGAGGCCATTGAGAACCTGGGCAAGGATGTCCGGCCGGAGCTGGAAGCCGGCGTTGCCAAGCTGCCTGCCCTGCCGCGCATTGCCGGCCTGCGGGCCCTATGGACCCTGGACGGCTGGGACCCGGCCGTGAACGGCCTGTTGGCGATTGTGGAGGCGGAAGGCGATCTTGCCACGCGAGTCTCCGCAGCGGAGGTGCTGGGGGCCGTCGCCAGCACGCGCCACGAGGAAGTGCTGCGCAAGTCGCTGCTGGAGAAAGTGTTTGTCCCGGAAGTGCGCGTTCAACTGGCGGTGGCCCTGTGGCGCAGCGCCAAGGACACCAATGCCACCAAGATCCTGCGCGAGATGCTGGCCAGCGAGAACGAGAGTTTCCGGCTGGCAGCCGCGCTGGCGCTGGGCGAGATCAACCAGCTTACGGCGGACGCGCGGCCCATCCTGGAGCAGCTTGCCGAGGAGCCCACGGTGCGCGGGGCAACGGCCCGTCGTGCCCTTGAGTACGAGAAGGCCATCCGCCGCCTGGAGGCCGTGATTGAGAACAAGCTGCCCGGCCAGCCCAAGGTCGAGAAGATTGACACGCGCCTGCTGGACACGGTCGAGAAGATGATCAAGGACCGCTTCATCTACCCGGATGCGGTGGCGGGCCGCAAACTGCTGTACGCCGCCGCCAACGGCATGCTGGACGGCCTGGACCCCTACACGTGCCTGCTGGAGGACAACCAGCTTCGTGATGCCGGCGAAATCCAGCGCTTCTCGGTACCCACCCTGGGACTGCTGCTGGGCAGCGCCCGCCTGCGCGAGAACCGCCAGGTGCGGCTGATCCAGGTTCTCAGCGTAACGCCCTGTGGGCCGGCAGCGCGCGCGGGCCTGCGCCCCGGCGACCGTATCTACCGCGTGCTGAAGGGCCTCAGCCTTGACCAGGTGCACCAGATCCGCGACGGCAAGGCCGAGCCTCCCCACGAGAAGAAGTCGTTCCAGGAACTGCCCCTGGACGAAGCACTGGTGCAGTTCCAGGGCGCCCTGGGCACCGCCGTCGCGCTGCAGGTGATGCGCGACGGCTGGCTGCTCTCGCGCTGGGTGCACATGGCCCACGCCCAAACCGAGTGCGCGGCGGTGGCCCACGAGCTGCTGCCGGGCAAGATCGGCATGATTGAAATTGCCGAGCTTTCGGCCGGCGCGCCGGCGGCAGTCAAGGACGCCCTGGCGGAGCTCAAGAAGCAGGAGGCCAAGGCCCTGATCCTGGACCTGCGGGCCTGTGCAGGCGGCAGCGTAGAAGCCGCTACCCAGGTGGCAGGCTGCTTCCTGCCCAAGGATACCCTGGTGACGTACAGCCTGGGGCGCAGCGCCGAGCTTGCCCCGCGCCGCGAGTTCAAGACGTCAAACGACGCCCCGGATACTGCCCTGCCGCTGGTGGTGCTGCTGGATGGCGGAACCGCCGACGCGGGCGAGGTGCTGGCCGGCGCCCTGAAGCAGCACAACCGCGCCAGGCTGGCCGGCGAGAAATCCTTTGGCCGCGCCATTGTGCAGGAGCTGATCCCGCTGCGCGCCCAGGAACTGGTCGAAGACGGCAAGCAGGCCGCCTTGTTGCTGACCGTCTCGCGCTACCACGGCCCCGTGACCCAGATGCCGTATTTCGACCGCGGCGTGGACGTGGACGTGCAGCTCAAGCCGCGTCTCTTTGAGGGCTGGGTGTACCACGAGTTCGAGCTGGCCCTTGAGAACCCGGCCTTTGACGCCTGGCTGAAGAAGCTGCTCAAGGAAACCGCGCCCGAGAAGCTGGCCGAGCTGGCCCGCAGCGACAGCCGCAAGACCGAGGGCTACGCGGGCTTTGACGAGGTGTTCGGCAAGCTGGGCCTGCACATCGGCAAAGAAGACCTGCGCTTCCTGGTGCGCGGCGAGTTGCGGCGCCTGTTGCCCGCGCAGGGCGTGGCGGTGCCCGAAGTGGACTTGCAGGAAGATGCCGTGTTCACCGGCGCGGTGAAGGAAGCCGCGCAGGCCGCCGGCATTGACCTTGCGGCTGTGCCCGAGTACGCGTCCCTGGCGCGGTAGGCGGGCAGGCTGGAAGCTGACCCCGATGGCGTTCCCCCGCCGGTGTAGTCATGCGTTACTTGTTGCCGCTGTGCCTGTTGCTGGCAGCCTGCTCGACCCAGGGCAGGCCCGTTGACGAAACTGAATCAGAGCCGGACTTCACCGCTACCGACGCTCGGCCCGAGCCGGAGGCCCCGGCCGAGCGCTTCCTGAAGGAAGCTCGTCGCGAGGACCAATTGGGCCGCCCTGACCGGGCCCGGGTGGCCTACCAGAACGCATTCCGGCGCGACCGCTGGCTGCCCGCTGCCAACGACGAATACCAGGACCTGATGCTGCGCAGCGACCTGTTTGACGTGCTGTGGCAGGAATACCTCGACCTGTGGCAGCAACACAGCCTGCGCGGCGACGCCTTCTGGTATCACCTGCGGCCGCTGTTGCTGCGCAACCCCGGCCTTGGAGTGGAAGATGCCGCCGAGCCGGCCCTGCCCGACGAGGCGGCGCGGCTGGCTTCGCGCGCCCGCCAGGAGGCGTTTGAAGACCGCGCGGCCGCTCTGGCTACGGTGGAAGAAGCGCTTGTACAGTGCGACCACCGCGAGCTGCACGTGATGCGCATCGAGATGTGGCCGGCTGGCGATGCCAAGGCCCTGCAGCAGTTGTACGCTGCCCGGGCCGACGAACAGCCGGAGAGCGGCGACGCTGTGGCCCTGTATGCCCGCGCCCTGGCTCTGACCAGCCGTCTGGAGGCTGTGCTCGTGCTGCGGGATGCGCTGGTGCTGGAACTGCCGGGGTTCTGGTTGCGGCACGAACTGGCGGAGCAGTGTCTCGCCTTGGGCGAAAGCTCGCGTTACTTCCGCGTACGCTCGATGCCCACGGAGGACATGAGGCGAGACGCGTGCGGCTGGCTGCGGGCCGCCGAGGCGTTGTTTGACGCCTGCGCAAAGACGCAGGGTGCCGCGGGCCTCGAGGCCGCGGCGGGTTTGGCCCGCACGCGACAGAGCCTGAAGCAGTGCGGCGCCGACGAATGAACCATGCCTGTTGGAATGGGGGGCGCCCCTTCCGTCGCGCCGAAGCGTCAGGCCGCGACGGACGTGCTCGACACGCGCCCTGCGGGCTTCTGTCTCGCGCTGTCGTGGAAACAACCGCATCCCGGCTGGAACCCGCAGGTTCAAGCGGAGTGAAGCACTATTGCTTCGTGGCGGTTGCTTGCCCGCCGCCGCTGCGGCGTTTGCGCAGCGAGAGAATCTGCTCTACCTCCGGTGCCTTCAGCAGCAGCGACAGGCCCGCATAGACCACCACGCCCGCCACCACGCCTCCGGACACGGACAGGGCCAGCGACCAGCGGCCCGTAAGGCCGAAGCGCCCCCGCAAGGCGGCTTCCGCGGCCCAGGCCGCCAGCGCCATCACGCCCGAGACCGCCGCCGAGCGTGCAATGGCGGCTGGGATCGCCCGCACCTTGCTGGGGCTGAAGGGCTGGGCCAGCCGCTCGCTGGTGGGGGGGATAGCACCCGCTCGCATGCTGTCCAGCACGGTGCCGCGCAGCCTCTTGCGCAGGGCCAGCGCCAGCAGGGTCAGGTTCACGGCGCCCGAAATGGCGGTGCCCAGCGCCAGGCCCGCCTCCAGCAGGGGCGTTTGCAGCAGCACCACGTTGCAGACCAGGTTCACCACCACGGCCACCAGGCCCACGCGCGTCGGCGTTTTCTGGTCGCGCAGGGCATAGAAGCCGCGCGTCAGCACGCTGATCACGCTGACCAGCGGCAGGCTCAGGCAGAGCATCGCCACCACGGTGCCGGTGCGCTCCAGCATGGCGGGCGTGCTTCCTGCCCCGCTGAACAGCAGGGTCGTGATTGGCCAGGCCAGCGCAGCCAGGCCCGCTGCCGAGGGCAGCGCGATGAAGGCCAGCAGGCGCGCGCTGTTCAGCAGGCTGGCGGTCAGCTTGTCCAGCTCGTTGGACTGCGCAAAGCGCGACATCAGCGGGAACATGGCTGTGCTCAGGGCCACCGCCACCAGCCCCAGCGGAAACTGGAACAGCCGTGACGCGTAGCTGTAGGCGCTGACCGCGCCGTCGCCGGGTACCAGCAACTCGGCCAATAACTGGTCCAGGAAGGTGTTGACCTGGAAGACAGCCAGCGCGAACAGCATGGGCGCCATGGCCTTGAAGGTCTCTTTGATGCCGGGCTCGGACAGCGACAGCCGCGGGCGGCTGAGCAGCCCGGTGCGCGCCAGCCCCGGCATTTGCGCCACCCACTGGGCAACGCCGGAAAGCAGCACACCCGCCGCCATGACCAGCACGGCAGCGTGGGGGTCGCCGCGCAAGGGCGAGTACCAGATGCCCACCAGCACCGCCACCCAGATGACATTGGCCAGGGCGGGCATCAGGGCCGGCCCGCCAAAGCGGTGCCAGCAGTTCAGGGCGCCCGTCTGCAGCGCCGACAGGCAGATGAAGATCACGTAGGGCAGCAGGATGGTCGAGTACTCGCGAAAGCGCTCGTACTTGTGCGCGTCGCCAAGCCACCCGGAGGGCAGCAGCCAGATGACGCCCAGCCCGAGCACCACCACGGCGCCCAGCCCAAGTCCCAGCAGCGTCGCCATGGTGCCCAGCAGCCGGCGCGTGGCCTGCATGTCGCCGCGCAGCCGATAGCCGGCCAGCACGGGGATCATGGCCGCGGAAAGGGCGCCCTCGCCAAACAGCTTGCGGAACAGGTTGGGCAGCGTGAAGGCCAGGAAGAACGCGTCCATCTCGCGGCTGAAGCCGAACAGCGCCGCCGTCAGCACGTCGCGCAGCAGGCCGGTGACGCGGCTCAGCGACGTGGCGGCCGAGACCACCACGGCCGAGCCCAGCACCGAGCGGCCCGGCCCCTCATGGCGGGCCGAGCGCAGCTGCTCTTCCAGCCGCACGGAGTCAGCGGCGATCTGGGAGGGAGTCAGGGTCGCCGGGTCGGAAGCCGGGTCGTCCGGCTGTGGCTGTGGGGATGCCTCGGTGCCGCTCACAGTCCTTCCGATCAGGGCGTCTTCTCGCCGGTCGAGGCCGCGAGGCCGTGACGCTTCTCCAGCTCCTTGCGAATCTCAGCCAGGTAGCCTTGGGCTACTTCCTGCAGGGCCTCGTTCTTCGGCCCGCGCACACGGATGCTGATCTTGACCCGAACCTTGTCGCCCTCGGTGCGGTCGTAGGCGCTGATGCGCACGTCGTCGGCGCTCTTCTCCAGGGCGTTCTTCTTCAGGCCGCGCAGGAAGCCCTGTTCCTTGCGGACTTCCTCGACGGTGCCGTAGGCCTTCACCACGGCCTCGCAGGCCGACAGGGCCTGGTCACGGGAGACGCGGTAATAGCCAACCGCTTCGTCCGCCTCCACCGGCGCATCGGAGGTGGTTTCCACCCGGTTCTTGTTGGGGTCCTCTTCCTTGTTGCCCTTCCACTGGCGCAGCACGCGGTACACGGCGTTGGTGTAGCTGTAGGCCACGTCCTGGCGCTCGCGTTCGTTGGCGTTGTTGGCATACCAGGCGTGCACGATCAGGCGACCCACCATGCGGCCGTCGCGGCTCTTGTCGTACACGGTGCCCTTGACGTTGTACCCGTCGGTTTCGGATGAATCGTGGGCCAGGTTGATGCCCTCAATGGTCATGCGTTCCGGGTCTTCCTTGGTGATGCGGCCGTTGTCCTTCATCACCAGCCGGAAGGCCTCCCACACATCTTTGGGGTTCGCTTCGTAGTCTTCCAGCCAGCCATCGGCACCCTCGGGTTTGCCGGTGAAGCTGAAAAACTCGCCGCTTTCACGGCAGCCGGCCAGCACGCACATCGTGGCCATCAGGAACAAGGCAACCAGTCGCAGGCTCATGTCGTCCTTTCGTGTGTCCGTGTTGTGGTGTTGCCACTACTTGGGCCCGGGGGCGGGTTTCCAGGGGATATCCGCAACCTTGGCGCGGTGGTTGGCCAGACGCGCCAGGACAAACAGCCAGTCCGAGAGCCGGTTCATGTACTTCAGGCCGGGCATCACGCGCACCGCCATGCGGGGCAGGGTGTCGCGGATGGCGCTGACTTCGCGCTCGGCGCGGCGGCACACCGTGCGTGCCAGGTGCAGCGTGGCGGCCAGCCGTGTTCCGCCAGGCAGGATGAACGCGGTCAGGGGCGGCAACTCGGCGGTGAAGCGGTCAATCTGGCCCTCCAGGGTCTCGACCATGCCGGCGGAAAGGTCGGGCAGGCCCTTGGTCTGGCCGTCGCCCGCGGCAAGCTGCGATCCCAGGGCGAACAACTCGGCCTGCTGCACGGGCAGCAGCGAGCGCACTTCGGCGTCGCCGGGTTCGGCGGCCGCAAGGCCCAGCAGCGAGTTCAGCTCATCCACGGTGCCGTAGGCTGCCACGCGCACGTCGTGCTTGGGCACCCGCTGGCCGCCAAACAGCCCGGTTGAGCCATCGTCCCCTGTCTTGGTATAGATCTTCATAGCGGCGGGATTGTAGCAGCGGCGCCGCCTGTGGATACGCTTTGTGGAAAGCCCTCATGGCACTGGATCCGCGCCTTTACACCGCACTGGTTACCGGCAGCGCCCGCCGCAACGGGCAGGCGATGGCCCTGTGGCTGGCGGGCCGGGGAGTGCGCGTTGCCGTGCACTACCGTGAATCCCGCGCAGAAGCCGAAGCCACGCTGGCCCAATGCGAGAAGCTGGCACCGGGTTGTGTGCTGGTGCAGGGCGACGTGGCCGAGGCAGCCTCGGCCCGCGCCGTGGTGGATGCGGCGGCGGCCGGCCTGGGGGGGCTCTCGCTGCTGGTGAACAATGTGGGCAACTACTTGCGCAAGGACCTGTTTGACCTCACGCCTGCCCAGTGGCGCGACCAGGTGGAAAGCAACCTGTACAGCGCCTGGTGGTGCACGCAGGCGGCGGTGGCGCACATGCGCGAGGTGGGCTTCGGGCGCATCGTGAACCTGGGCTATGCCGCCGGCGAGCGTCCGACCTTCAACCGGCTCACGGTTCCTTACCACATCGCCAAGGCCGGCGTGGGTATGCTGACCCGCAGTGCCGGCGCCGCCTTGGCGCGCAGCGGCATTACCGTGAACAGCATCGGCGTGGGCATCATGGAAAACAGCGTCATCAAGCCCCAGAACCCGCCAGCCGGCCGCTTTGCCCAGTACGCCGATCTTTGCCACGCCCTGGGGTTCTTCCTGGCGCCGGAGAGCGACCACATCAACGGCACGCAAGTGGATGTCTGCGGCGGCTGGGTGCCCGAACAGATCCTGTAGCGTCCCGGCCCGGCAGGGCGTGCGAAAGGACTGTGTCAACGCCCTGCTGGAGCACTGTGCAGTATGCTTCCTGAAAACAGGGGGCGTCAGCTCTGTCCCGAATCCGCATCAGGCCGCGACGGACGCGCGCCCTTCGGGCTACTGTCGCTCGCTCTCGCGGAAACGACCGCAAGCGTTGCATGAAACCCATAGGCTCGGCTGTCACGAAGCACCAGCCTCGTTCAGCCGCGCATTGGCGCGGCGCCTCGTGGCAGCAGAAGGCTCCATGCCACATCCGGGTTAGTCCTCGATGCGCATCTGCATGCGTTCGCGCCACTCGCGCGGTGTCTGCCCCCGCGGGCGGTCATCCGTGGCTGTCCAGGTTTGCCCGTCCAGCGTTATGCCCACCACGCGGCCGTCCGGCCCGTACAGCCGCAGACCGTGAATGACCAGCAGCGGGCCGCACTCTGCGACATCAATGTCCGTGCCATGCCGGTAGACTTTGGTCGTCGTGAAGACGCGCGGCTGCACGCGAAACAACACGTCCGCGCCGGAGCCTGGAACCAGCAAGTCGAGATCGCCCCCCAGCAGCAACCGGTCGCGCGGAATGGAGATGTAAAGCCGCGCGGGCGCCTTCTGCACGCTGTCCCACATGTAGCTGTCCGGCGCCAGTGGAAGCCCCTTCATGACCAGGGACGGGCCCACGGTGGGGTTTCGCAGGTCGTGCCCGGTGCCGTTCACGCGCACGCGGAACTCGCGGTCCAGCAGGCTGTCCTGCCACTGCCGCAGCTCAAGGGGGAACTCGCGCGGGTGCAGGGCCGCGAACCGGCGCAAGGGCAGAGGACGCCAGTGATCGCTGCCGGGCCACAGCGCCACGGACTGCAGCGTGCGGGTGCGGCGGGTGGTTTCGTCCAGCCCTTCGGGCAGGGCAACCAGCGACGCCCACTCGTCCAAGGCCGCGGCAAAGTCTGAAGCGGCTGCATGGCGCGAGTCGAAGTCGGCCAGCAGACGATCGCGTCGCAA
The DNA here is from genome assembly GCA_020847415.1 of Planctomycetota bacterium. Classification (GTDB taxonomy): domain Bacteria; phylum Planctomycetota; class UBA8742; order UBA2392; family UBA2392; genus JADLBZ01. The sequence goes on along the minus strand of JADLBZ010000080.1, from coordinate 6,452 downwards.
CTGGGCATCGGTGCGGGCCACGCATGAGCAAAGCCCCAAGGCTGCGAACATCAGGATCAAGAAGCGTGCCGGCATGAAAACTCCCATGTGCAAAAAGCACAGCGGCGGCCCCTGGGGGCCGCCGCTGTTGTAAATGGTGCGGCCTAGTCGTTCCAGCCGGGGCGGTGAGCCTCTTCGTCGTTCAGGTCCACGACCCTGGCGTGAAGCACGATCACCAGGTTGAACTGCTCAGTGTCGCGGCCCTGGCGCTTGAACAGCACGCCCAGCAGGGGGATGTCGGACAGAATCGGCACGCCCGATTCCTTCCAGATCTCGCGAACGGTCTTCAGGCCGGCGATCACCACAGCGCCTCCATCGGGGACGCGCACCGTGGTCTGCACCGTCTGCAGCTTGATCTCGGGGATCTGGATGGTCACGGCGCTGGTGGGGCCCAGGGTGGTCGTGAAGGTTGGAATGGGCAGAACCAGCTCAGCCACGGTCGGCTGAACTTCAACCGTAATGAAGCGGCGGTCGTTGCTGATGGTGGGGCGAACGTCCAGCACCATGCCGTCCAAGATGGTGTCCACCACGGGGTTGGCAATGGCGGCCGTGGTCGCGGTCTGCAGCTCAAAGTCCTGGATGTAAGGAATCTGGTTGACGATGGTGATATTGGCACGCTGGGTGTTGAACGAGCTGAGGCGCGGGGCGGTCAGGATGCGGGCCTTCTTGCGCTTCTGGACCGCCGTGATGATGGCGTTGATCTGGGTCAGGTCCACGAAGTAGGCGAACTGCATGGCGAAGCCGCCGTTGGCGGTCAGCACGTTGCCCAGTGCGTTGTCGTAGACGTGCTCAAAGCGGCCGCGGATGTCCTGGTTGAAGTTGACGGGCGGGCTGTTGGGGTCCTGGTTGTTGAAGAAGATACCGGCCGTCGGGTTGGAGGGCGCGATGCCGCCGGCGCCGTTGTCGAACTGGCCGCCCGAGTTGTCCTCAAGGCCGGTGCGCACGTCTTCCAGCTCGATGTTGGCCTGGTTGGGCACCGCCGCCGGGCCGCCAAGGCCGCGGAAGTCAATGCCGAAGTCCTGCAGGTAGTCGTCTTCCACGCTGATGAAGCGAACTTCCATGTTCACCATCAGGCCGGCAATCTCGCGCAGCTCGTCCAGGAAGTCGCGGAGCTGGGCCTGCACCTGCGTGTTGTGGGTGGCCACCAGCTGGCCGCCGAAGAAGCGCAGGGCACGGGGCGCTTCCCAGGTGTCGGGGGCCACGCTCTCGGTGATAAGCTCTTCGATACGGTCAATGTCCAGGGTGCGCTCGCCCTCTTCCGGATAGACGATCTGCGGGCCCTGGCCGCTGTCGTCGGCTGCCTTGAGGCGGATGCGCGGGCCCACGAACTCGGTGATGTTGAAGGTCAGGTCGCGCACGTCATGCACGCGGGTGACCAGGGCGCTGGCGTCTTCCTCGGCGTCTTCACCAACCACGAACAGCACGCCGCTGCGATAGGTGGTGCGCAGGTCCATGTCGCCCAGGATGATGCGCAGGGCGCTGCCAATGGGAATATCCTCGAGGCTGATGGTGACGGGTGTTTCGCCGTTGCTGCCCCGCACCTCGTTGTCGAGCTGGATGTTGATGTCCGCCTTGGTGCGGATATCCGCAATCACCTCGGTCAGGGGCCGCTCTTCGTAGTTGAGCGGGATCACCTTGCTGGCCAGCACGTTCTCAATGCGCTGGATCTGCGGGTCCACGCGCACGGCGTCGGCTGCGCGCTGACGACGCGAGCGGATGCGCTCGGCCAGCACGCCGCCGGGGTAACGCACGACTTCCGGCTGCGGCACCATGGACTCACGAAGCTGGCGCATGACCTCCTGGTAGCCGACGATGCGGGCCTCAAAGGTCTCGCGGTTCATCTGCACCAGGCGGCGGTCGCGGATCTCGCGCTTCAACTCCTCGGCCTTACGGAACTGCGGGTCGAGGTGCAGAATGCGGTCCACGATCTCTTCAGCGGTGTTAAAGCGGCGCAGCTCCAGGTTGTAGATGGCCTGGCGCCACAGCTCGACGATCTCTTCCTTGCGGCGTTCTTCCTCGGCCTGGGCTTCCAGGTCGCGCATGCGGCGTTCGCGCTTCTGGGCCTCTTCCTCCAGCAGCTTGCGCTGGCGCTGCAGCTCGGTCTGCGCCTTGTTGGCGCCGGCACCTGCCGCGGCGTCGTAGTTGCGCTTCAGCTCGGCGCCATAGGGAGCGAACTTGACCAGGCGCTTGAGCTTATCCCACTCTTCCAGTGCCGCGGCCCAGTCGCCGTCGGCTTCCAGTTGCTTGGCCTTGTTGTAAGTGCGGTCCGCTTCAATCTCGAACTCTTCCTGCGCGGCCTGCGGAATCTCCGACCAGCGCGGGGCCAGCGAGGTGGGCTTGGAGAGCTGGACCTTCACCTCGTCGAGCAGCTTCACGACGTCGTCGTTGGTCTTCTCGGGGCTCAGTTCGAGCGCCTTGGTGAAGTAGCGCTCGGCATCCGTCAGGCGGCCCTGCTGCATGGCCAGCACGCCGCGGTCCTTCAGCCAGCGGTACTCCACGTCGCGGCGGCGGTCGTTGTCAAAGGCCGCGCGCGAGTCCTTGTCGTCCTTGCCGACATCAGCACCCTTGGCGGCACCGGTGGACTTGTCCGCAGCACCCGCCAGGCCTGCCGAGCCCGTGCGCTCGCCGCCCGGGTTGTCGCGCAGGTTGCCGGGAGCACCCTCTCCGTTGCGCTCGTAACCCGCCGGAGTGGACTCCTTATCGGCGGTGGCGCCGTTGTCTGCCGCCGTGAACGAATCGCCCGAGCCGCCCGAGCCGCCGGTGCTGCCCTGGAAGGGCATCACGCTGCACGCGCCGGATACAATGGCAATCACGCTGACTGCCAGCAACGCACGCAGCTTCTGCAGATTCCATCTCATAACGCGTAGTCCTCGCCTTGGGGAGCAGGGCAAACGCATGCAGCCCACAGCCGCAGCCGTTACCCAAACACACCAGGGGAACCAGGGGTCTTCTTACCGGGGGGTGCACCCAAGGTTAGCCATTGCAGGGGGTGCGTCAAGGCGGATTTGGACCGCCTCGTTCCATGGAGTTGTCACACCGGAAGTGACTGTTGGCAACCCCAACGGACGCCGCCAGCTATCCACCCGAAGCCGGCTGGACCACGATGGCCAACTGGCGCGAAAGCTGGCCAAACCACTCCTTGCCGTCCTGCACCATCTGCCATTGCATCGCGTAGTTGCCCGGCTGGGCCGGCGCGGTGACCGTAAACTTGAATGTCCAGGTCTCGTGGGGCCGCACCTCGATACCCTCCGGCAGCGGCACGCGCCCGAAGCCCCAAGTCGTGTTGTCCTGGGGGGCACGGCTGCCCAGCCGCCAGGGCTTGGAGCCCGCGCTGGTCCAGGTGGTGTCACCCATGTTGCGCACGGTTACTTCTACCTCGTACTTGCCGCCGGCTTCCATGGAGGAAGGGGCGGTAATGGCCAGCATCTGGGCGTAGTTGCCCGAGATATCCTCGCGGATGGTCGGGGCCAGCACATGGCCTGAAGTGCCGGAAGCAACGGGGCCGGCGCTGGTGTCCAGGCTGCGGTGGCTGCGCGTCTGGGGCACATAGAAGTAGTGCTGGCCAAGCGGCACCTGGAAGCTGAAGGCTCCGCCGGCCGCGGTCTCAAGCTGGAAGAAGTTGCCGTCGCGCAGGGGGTTGCCCGAGGGTGCCAGGTGGGCACGCACCACCACCCCCTCCAGGGGCTCGCCGGTGTCGGCGTCCACGACGGTGCCGCTCAGGGGCAGGGCGGCCTCCAGCTCAATGGTGAACTCGCGCTCGGGCACCTCACGCTGGTTATTGAAGTTGGCAAAGCCCACGCGCTCGCCGTGATTGACCACGATCTGGTAATTCCGCAGCCAGTGGAAGTTGATGTACTTCTCGCCGTTGGCGTCAGTGGTGCCGATATCGAAGTGCTCTTTCACGTCGTCGGGGTTTTCGCCGTCGGTGCGGTTGCGATAGATGTGCACGTGCGCGCCCGGCTGCGGGCTGCCGTTGTTGACCACCCGGATGCGGATCTCGTTGGCGCTGACCAGCACAAGCTGCAAGGGCTCGGGGTCGGTCCCGTTGATCTCGACCTCGCGCTGCTCCTGGTAATAGCTGGTCTTGAAGGCCGTCACGAGGTACTTGCCCTCCTTGAGCTGGCCGAACTCGAAGTACCCGTGAATGTCCGTCTGCACAGCCAGCTTCCAGGGGTTGTTGCGGTCGTTGGAGAGCCCCACGCTCTCGATGCCGGCCCCCAGGCTGTCCTTGACGTACCCCTTGATGATGAAGGCGCGTTCCAGCCGCACCTCCACCTTGCCGCCGTCGGGAACGTCGGCAAAGGCCTGGGGCGTGAGGGTGGCCGTGAAGTAACGGTTGTGCACGAACGTGGCTTCGTAGCTGACGCCGTTGAGCAGGCTGAGGGGCAGATCGGCTGTGCCGTCGGGCAGGTCCAGGGCAATGACCTGGGTCTTGGGCGCCTCAATGCCCTGGGGCGGCGTGCCCAGCACGGGCCGGATGGTGACCTGCAGGCCCTTGGTGGTCTCCTGCGGCACGGTCACGATGCGCACGGTAATCTTGCGGTCCACGCGTGTGTCAAAGGGCTGGACTTCAAAGTCCACGCTCTGGCCTGCCCCCGGCTTGACCTCAAGCTTGCGCTCGACGGGCAAGTAGTAGTAGGCCTTGCCGTCGGCGGTGAAGATGGGCAGCTGGCGAAGCTGTTCGTCGGGGATGGGGAACTGGTTCACCACCCGAACGGTGTGCTCGCCGCCGCGCACGCCCGAAAGCGTGAAGTTGCCCTCGCCGTCGGTGGCGGCGGCAGACTTGCCGTCCAGGCTGATGGTGACTTTGGCGATGCCGGTGCCGCCGCTGTGCACGCGGCCGGTAATGGCGGCGGCGGTGTACAGGGTCAGGCGTGCCTTCACCTCGCGGCCGGCTTTCACGTCCACCACTTCGGTTTCGCTGGCCAGGCCCTCCCAGGCTGCGGAAAGCTGGACCTGGCCGTCGGCGAAACCACGAAAGACAAACTCGCCCTTCTCGTTGGTGTAGACGGGGTCACGCGGGTAGCGGTCGGCCCCTTCAATGTAGGCGCAGTTCACCGTGGCGCCGGCAATGGGCTTCTTCTTGTCGTCCAGCACCGTGCCCCTGAGCGTGCCCTCCACCTTGAGCTGCACACGCACGTTGCGGTCATTGGCCAGCACCACCCGGTTCTCGGGGGCGTAGCCCTCGGCGCTGAAACGCAGCAGCACGTCGTTGGTGAAGATGCGGTCCCGCACCATGTCGAAGACAAACTTGCCCTTGTCGTCGGTGAGCACGGACTGCAGGTCGTTCACGGCATGGACCTTGGCGCCGGCCAGGGGCTTACTCTGCTGGCCCAGCACCACCCCGCTGATGCCGCGGGCGGGCTCCAGCAGCACGCTGACCTCGCGCTCGTCGCGACGGAAGTCAAAGTCCTGTGACGTATAAGGCGCAAAGCCCGGCGCCTTTACCTCGAAGCGATAGGTGTAGGCGTCTGCCACCTTCAGCGCGAACTCACCCAGGCCGTCGGCGCGCACCGTGAAGCGGTTCAGAGGCTTGCCGCCGCCATCGCCCTGGCTGCTGGTCTGCAGCACGTCCACGGAAATGAAACTGACCGCCCCGCCCCGCTTTTCGCGCACCTTGCCGGTGACGCGCACCGCCGAGAAGAGCTTCAGCTTCAATTCGCCGCCCTTGGTCAGGTCGGGCACCTTCTGGGGTTCAAACAGGTCGGCATAGCCGAGTGCCGTCACCAGCACGCTGGTGACATCCGGCTGGCCCTCTGGCAGGGGCTCTGCCAGCAGCTTGGTCAGCTCCTTCTGGCTCCAGACAGCCACGCCGTGCTTGTTGGTCTTCTTGCGCAGGGGGCTGAGCCCGGCGTGAATCTTGACGTCGCCGCCTTCGACTTCGAGCGCCGCGCCGCGGATCGGGTAGTAGACGTCGGAGCCCGGCAGTGTGCGCTCGTCGGTACGGTCGAGCACTCGGATGATGAGATGGCCGGGCACCGGGGCGTTGATTTCTTCGGGGTCCACTTCAGGCACTTCGCCAAGCTCGCCGGGTTTGGCCTGCTTGGGGTCCGGCGGAGCTTCGTCCTCCGGCTGGGTGGCGGTGGTGCCGTCGGCCCCGCCGGCGCAGGGGTTGCCCGCGGCGGCGGCCTGGCTGGCAGCCTTGCGGGCGCGGACCAGCTCGGGGTCGTTGTCGTCGAACTCGCCTGGGGCACGGGTGGCAGTTTCGCCGGGGCGCGAAGTGGTCCGGTTGGCGGGCCCGGAAAGCAGGAAATAGCCCGCCACCAGGGCGAGCAGAACAAGCCCGGCTAACACGGTGATGACGAGGCCGCCCCTGGACTTCATCCTTCCCCCCGCAAGTGAGCCCACTGCCCGCAGTAGTACGGGCGGGTCATCGACAGAATAGGCTACGACCTTTGACGCAATCCTCGGAG